>CAZZVY010000164.1:0-7699 GCA_964657585.1 uncultured Mucilaginibacter sp.
GTGCTTTAAATCGATAATAATATTGGCCTGAGCGGTACCTGGATAAACGTAACGGTGCACTCCTACCCTTGCAGTGGCGGTCAGTTCTACCCCAATGTTGTATTTGTCAAGTCTGGTCCTATAATAACCCGGAGATCCGCTTTCATTCTTTTTTTTAAAGCCTGAACTATAATCTGTGTTAAATAATCTGGGCTCGCCGGTAGTCGGCATAAACAATACATCGCAGTAATCGGCAATACCGGTACCGCTAAGGTGGGTATGCGAAAAACCATAAACCACCGTATCGGTATAGTGATAGCCTGAACAGCCGTCCCACCCCTCCAGCCGGGTATCTGGACTTAACTGCACCATGCCAAAGGGCACCACTGCGCCCGGATAAGTATGTCCGTGGCCGCCGGTACCTAAAAACACGTTTACGTTTGCAGTATTATCAACCTTTTTTTGCGCAGATACCGGTAGGTACGTAATTACAATAACAGCAGCCGGTATAACAGAACGGAGAAAAAATATCATCAGCCTAAAATTTACTTTACAACCAACGCAAATTAAAGGTTTATTGTTATATAAGTAAAATTATGCCGCTGCAAATGCGGGATACGTAAAGTTGAATAAGTTAACTTTAAACTAACAATGTTATCACTATGGCTAACAATAAAACAGATTCCAGTGCAGCTTATCTGATTTTAGGTATTTATGCACTTATGGTAAGCCGGTAATATAACCACTCTTTAGTTATATTGCTAATTAGCTGGGTTTTTGGCCGCTGTACCTTATTTATGAATTGCTGTCAGGCCATTTGTCACACGGCATGTGGAAGGAAATACCGTTGTCTTATTTTAAGTAGCCAAATTACCTGTTTATTTGGCCAATTATCCTTAATCGCTTATATTACCGGTGCAATCAGTACCTTGGTATCTTACTGTAAATGTCTCTATGAAAATATTTTTAATTGTACTATGCTTATGCTTGCCTAACTTGTTTGCTGCCGCCCAACTGGTACAAACCTATCAAAAAAAAGGTTATACTTTAAACTTCACCAATACCGATGTTACACTGGACAGCACACTGCAACAACGGCTGATCAACACTTTTTTTAAGGTGTATCCAAAGCTTGCCAAGAATTATAATGAAAATACCGACAAAGTGGTTTATATGACAATAGATACTGCTTATAAAGGTGTAGCTGCTACCAGCAACGCCCATGTGCGCATCAGCCCTAATTATATGAGCCAGCATCCTGAAGATATTGATGTAGTTACCCACGAGGTTATGCATATTGTACAAAACTATGGACGCAGCGTGGGGCCGGGCTGGCTAACGGAAGGCATTGCCGATTACGCCCGCAACCAGTTTGGCATAAACAACGCCGCCGCTAAATGGAGCCTTGGCGAATATAAACCAGGCCAAAGCTATACCAACAGTTACCACGTTACCGCCCGGTTTTTATTATGGATAGAACAAAAGGTTAAAAGAGGAACAGTTAAAGAACTGGACAAGCAATTGCGTGGCCATACCTTCACTAACGATAGTTGGGCCAGCATAACCGGTAAACCACTTGATGAGTTATGGAAAAATTATGTGGCAAACCCGGTCATAGCGTAAGTCCCTGTTCTCACACCGCAGATGTGACGTTCTATGAGCCTGCTTTTGCAAGTATTGTGTCAGATGGCGCTTATGCTCCAAAATGCCCGGTAAAATACAGCACAATTATAGCAATGCCTACTATGATACGATAAACGCCGAACAGTTTAAAGCCTTTCTTCTCTAAAAAGGTGATAAAGCTGCGGATAGCCAGCATGGCCACTATAAAAGCCACCAGGTTACCCACCCCTAAAAAGATCAGTTGATCGCTGGTAAACATTTTATTGTGAGTTTTATGAAAATCATACAACTCTTTCAGCGTAGCGCCCAGCATGGTGGGCACTGCTAAAAAGAACGAGAACTCTGCAGCGGCAGTGCGGGTAAGCTTTTGGCTCATGCCCCCCACAATAGTAGCGGCGGAGCGGGATACGCCTGGCACTACGGCCAGGCACTGAAAAAAGCCTACCTTTAAAGCGGTTAAATAGCTGATGTTCTTTTCTTCTTTTACCTGCGGTTTATTAAACCAGTTGTCAACAAATAGCAGAATAACGCCGCCGATAAAAAGTGAAAAGCCCACTACAGCCGGGCTCTCCAGTAAAATATCTATCTTCTTTTTAAAAAGTACCCCTACTATAACCGCGGGGATAACGCCAACTACCAGCTTAAAATAGAAATCAAGTGATTTAAGAAAGCGTTTAAAGTAAAGAATAACAACGGACAGAATAGCGCCCAGTTGTATTACCACCTCAAACAGTTTTACAAAATCATCTTTACCAATACCCATCAAGGCGCTGGCCAAAACCATATGTCCGGTTGAAGATACGGGCAAAAACTCTGTTAACCCTTCAATAATAGCAAGGATAATTACCTGGAAAATGTTCATACTTGGCTTTCAGGTTTTTTTAACAAGGCATAAAACCCTAACCCGAAGCCTGCTAATACAACAAGAGGGGCCACTACAATTTTAGCGTTGCTGTATATATCAGTAGTGCCGGCCATTATAAAAAATCCAATAGCTACAATAAGCACACTTATACCTAACAGGGTATAATTGCTTTTATCATATATAAATTTAACAGGCTGATTGTCTGTAGCCACGGGTTTAACCAAAGGCCTGGCCGCTTGTGCGGGCTTTACGTATTTTTGTGCCATTTTAATAATTATCTGTATAAACTAAATGCTTTTGAACGCAGAAATTTGCTTACCGCAAGGTAAGTGCTCAAACCCGATATAAATATGCCCAAGCCTATAACGGTTAAAAAAACCAGGGAAAATTCGGTATAATTTCTTAGTACCACCAGTTCGGGCAAGGTTTTGTAAGATACATATAAGGTACCCATCAGTAATATAATGGCAATCAATGCACCTAACAGGCCATGCCATATGCCATACAATAAAAACGGTTTGCGTATAAACGAGCGTGTTGCCCCTACCAGCTGCATTGATTTAATTAAGAACCGCTGCGAATAAATAGCCAGCCTGATGGTATTGTTAATCAGCCCTACGGATACCACTACAAATATGGCCGCAAAGGCCAGGATAACCAAGGTAATGGAACCCAGGTTCTCGTTCATTTTATCAACTAACGATTGCTGATATTTAACCTCCTTAACAATAGGGTTGCGCAGTAACTGGGCCTTAAATTTGGATATATCTTTGTTGTTGGCGTAATCGGCCTTTAAATAAACATCAATAGATTGCGACAGGGGATTGTAACCTAAAAACTTTACAAAATCTTCGCCCAGGTCCTTTTGCAGATTGTGTGCGGCTACCTCTTTGCTAACGTATTGGGTTTGCTTAACCATGGGGTTGTCCTGCAGCTGGTGCTGCAGTTGCAATACATCAGCATCGCGGGCGCTTTCATCAACAAACACATTAACCACAATATTTTCCTTTACATATTTAGAAAGGTTGCTGGCATGTACCAAAATCAGCCCTAACAAGCCCACCATCAACAATACCATGGCAATGCCAAACACAGTTGAAATATAAATAGACTTGGTTTTTGTGGCCGATGCGCTTTCTTCAAATTCTTCCATACATACCTATTGGTCCGCGAAAATAAGAAACATGCCTTAAAGGTAAAACATAATGTGGGATAAATTTGGATAACTGCCCGTTTGTGAAAAAGTTTAACAAAGTTTAACGCTGATACCACTTACCAAACTCATGATACTTATTAATACGGATGCTTATTTTATCTCCTATTTTATATTTACCCTTGTTGTGGTTTAGTACACGTATATCTATGTTTTTAAAAGTGACAATCAGTTCTTCATAAATGCCTTTAAACAATATTTTTTTTACTACGGCCCGGTTAAATATTCTTTTTGATACCCTGATGTCTTCCGCGTAGACCACTACTGTGCTGCGTTCTGTACTAATGCCCAGTATTTTAGCCTGCTCGGGTGTAAGTTGTGTGGAACTGGCTAATATTAAGGCAGTATATAATAGGTTCGGCACATTATATAAGTCTTCCGGGCTGCCACTCTCTACAACTTCGCCTTCCTTTATCACAATTAACTGATCGGCCATCGATAACAATTCTGCCGGGTCATGCGATACCAGTATGGCGGTTACCCCCTGTTTGGTTACAATATTGCGGATGTCCTGCTGCAATCCTTCCCGATAGCGTGAATCAACCTGATTAAAGGGTTCATCCAACAGCAGCACCTCAGGTGGACTGATGAGTGCTTTGGCAATGGTTACCCTTTGTTTTTCGCCTCCGCTAAGGCTGGCAAAAACCTGGTCGTGCAGGTGGT
This sequence comes from uncultured Mucilaginibacter sp., assembly GCA_964657585.1. Taxonomy (GTDB): domain Bacteria; phylum Bacteroidota; class Bacteroidia; order Sphingobacteriales; family Sphingobacteriaceae; genus Mucilaginibacter. Next base: position 4,344 of record CAZZVY010000164.1, read on the forward strand.
TTACACTCCAGGTGTTAAGGGCTTCGGTAACTTTCTGGGTTTCATAAGGCCGGTCATCATCAGCCAAACCGGCTCGTACGTTATCCCACACGGTAGCCTTTACATTTATCTCAAAATTGTCTTGTGTTAAAAATTTTATCGCCTGGTGTACTTTGTGCCGGGCTTTCATCCGGTCTGGCAATACTTCCTCATTAAAAAACACCTCGCCTGAATCGGGTACCAGCGAGCCGGCTAATAGTTTAAGCAGGGTGGTTTTGCCGCTTCCGCTCTCACCTACAATGCCGGTGATCTTCCCCCTGGGTATAAGCAGCGTAATATTGTTAACACCGGATGACTTATCGCCAAAAAAATTTTTGGTAATAGCGATGGTTTCCAGAATAAGGTCGTTATTCATATTGTTTTAATAACCTGCGGCCAATGCCTATTCATCTTCTGAATGTATAAAATTTGTCGGCTGGTAAAATTGCAAAAAGCTTTCTTTAATTGGTATGGTAAATAAGTCAAAACTTTTCTTCTATCCCTAACCCAAACAAAGCAAAATCATATTTTACAGGGTCAGTCGGATCTAATTCTTTTAGCCTTTTAGTAAGTTCCACTGCTGTTTGCCAGTCTGTTTGTTTGCGGGTGATTAAGTTGAGTTTCCGGGCCACCCGTTCTACGTGTAAGTCGCATGGCATTATCAGGTTTATGGGTTTAATTTTATTCCATAACCCAAAATCGACACCATTAGTATCCTTCCGCACCATCCACCGCAAAAACATATTCAACCGCTTACAGGTTGATTTTTGAGAAGGCGATGATACGTGCTTTTTTGTGCGGTGCGGAGCGTAGGGTAAAGAGAAAAAATAAGCACGGAAATGATTAAGTGCCGTTTCTATATTTACACCGCTATCAGTTTGTTGAAGATAATAATTTGCGCCGGATTGTTTATTATCTGTGATGACTGTATCCGCTGGTACAAATGCCTCTTCTAATGATTGATGCATTTTATAATGATACCTGAAAAATGCAATAAAGTACAGCGTATCAATATCATTAAAGGTGCGGTGCTTAAATTTAAGCAGTTTCTTTAGATCAGGCTCCTGGTGGTTCATAATAAAATCATAAGGAGTGCCATCCATCAATACAATCAACTCTTTGCATTTATTAATGATAGTAACCCGCTGCCCCCAGGCCAGGGTAGCCGCCCAAAAACCCATGATCTCAATATCCTGTTTTTTAGTAAACTGGTGCGGAATACTGATGGGATCATTGGTAATAAAACCGGGCTGGTTGTACTGGGCCACTTTGGAGTCAAGAAATGCTTTAAGGTTGTCCATAAAGAGTCAGGATATAGGAAAAGAAATAAAAATCAGGAGAAACCCTGTCTTGTCTCTTGATTCTATACTTCAAAATTAACCTAAAGCTTGTTTCAGATCATCCAATAAATCTTCCGCATCCTCTACCCCTACGCTTAAGCGCAGCAGGTTATCGGTTACGCCTGCAGCCTCGCGAGCTTCTTTCGGGATGGAGCCGTGGGTCATGCTTACCGGGTGGTTAATAAGGGACTCCACACCGCCTAACGACTCGGCAAGGGTAAACACTTTGAATGAGCCGGCTATACGGAAGGTTTCTTTCAGGTCGGCACCTTTCAGCGTAATAGAGATCATGCCGCCAAAGCCGCGCATTTGCTTTTTGGCAACTTCGTAATTAGGATGATCTTCAAAGCCAGGCCAGTAAATTTTATCAACTTTGGGATGGGCTTTTAAGTACTCGGCAATAATACGTCCGTTCTCACAATGGGCCTTCATGCGCAGATGCAGGGTTTTTATACCTCGCAATACCAGGAAACTATCCATCGGGCCGGGAGTTGCGCCGCAGGCATTATAAATGAACCAAAGACGTTTGTAAAGGTCGTCATTATTCATAATTAGCGCACCCATTACCACATCGCTATGGCCGCCAATATATTTGGTAACCGAATGCATTACCATATCTGCACCCAAATCCATGGGGTTTTGCAGGCAGGGAGAAGCAAAGGTATTATCCACCACTAACATAAGTCCCCTTTCTTTAGTGATTTTTGCTATGGCCTCAATATCCACAATCTGCATTGTTGGATTTGTAGGCGTTTCTATCCAAACCAGTTTAGTATTTTTATTAGCATATCGGCGGATGATCTCCGGGTCGGACAGGTCCAGAAAGTGAAACTTGATACCATAACCGGCAAATATTTTTGTGAAAATACGGTAGGAACCACCATACAGATCGTTCCCGGTAATTACTTCATCACCAGGCAAAAGCAGCTTCATCACTGCATCGGTAGCGCCCATACCGCTTGAGAATGCCAACGCATGTTTAGCATTTTCCAATGCGGCCAGGCAATCCTCCAGCGCTTTACGGGTTGGATTGGTACCGCGCGAATACTCGTAGCCTTTATTATCCCCCGGCTCTTTTTGCCAGTAAGTTGATGTTTGATATATCGGTGTCATCACCGCCCCGGTGGTTGGGTCGGGCTCCTGCCCTGCGTGTATTGCTTTAGTTGCGAATTTCATTTTCAAGTATATTGTTTTTCATAAGTTGAATAGAATTATTGTGAACCTATAAACAAATGATCATTAATTGCCATAGCCCGTTAATTATAACTTGTAATATTCCTATTAGCTACCAAGTGGATGTCATAATCTTTCCGTATGGGGTTATAGGGTACACTGTCTGCAATTTGAATATAAATGGTGCCTAATTCTTTAATATTGTAAACCTGCATGTCTGGGCTGCCGCTATCTTTAACAACAAATTGGGCTATCGAATTATAGATCATATTGTATTGCGAAATATCATTGGTTTGTATCTCCATATATATTTTTTTACCATCAGCGCGTACACTTATATTACTTTTTGTACCGCCCTGCAAAGTAACTTCATATTCCCGGGTGTTTTTCTTGATATTCACTTTAGTAATAGCGTACCCCTTTGTTACCAGGAAAGTATCCGTTTTACCCAGATTATTTTCTATGATATATTTCATATCTTCATAGGATATCAACTGTTTTTGCGCATAACAAATAGTTCCCAGGCATAAAAATGACAGTAAAAAAGTTAATGTTTTCATATGTTTGCGATTATTTTATCAGCGAAGTTATGATCGGTTTATTTGATTTATATCTGCCTGCATAAAAATATAACTTATTCGTCGTAAAAGTTTATGGCTGTTACTATAAATATTTCACGTGTTAATAATGCTTTCGGTTTTGAAGCTGCAGATCAAAATGGCCACATTGTTGCAATGGACACCAGTCCGGAAAGCGGCGGCCAAAACTTTGGAGTGCGCCCTATGCAAATGTTACTGATGGGTTTAGGGGGTTGTTCGGCCATAG
>CAZZVY010000165.1:0-7635 GCA_964657585.1 uncultured Mucilaginibacter sp.
TAAGGTCATCCAGGTTCACTTTGTAATCATCTTTAAGGTTCACCTGTAAAACTGCCTCCTGAGGGCCGGCCATAAACAGATAAATAGGGCTGGTTGAGAACTGCCCCGGGTGCTGGCCTACCATAGCTGAAGTTATTTCGATATTCTTTTTTCCAACAATACCTTCCAGCACTTTGATAGTGTTCAGCGTAATTATTTCGGTACGCTCCAGTCGGGTGCCGTCGGGTGCCCGTAAACGCACCTGGAAGGTACCCGAGTTTACCTTTGGCAACACATCCCTGCCTATGGTGGTTATCAGTAAGGCCACCAGCGCCAGGGCTGCAATAATATATACGCTTACAATTATCTTGCGGTTAGGCAATATGCGGTCCATTAAGGCCATGTAACGCTCACGGAACTTATCAAACTTGCTCATCTTGCCGCCGCCATTATGCGCGGGGTGCTCCACCAGTACCTTTTTCTGATCCCAGCTATCGCCTGCTTCTTCATCTGTATGATGCTTACCGTAATCTGGGTCCTCATGTTTATTTATCATGATCCAGTTAGCCATAATCGGCACAAATGTTTGGGCCAGCAGGTAGGATATGATCATGGCAAAACCAATGGCCAAGGCCAGCGGCAAAAATAACGCTCCCGGAATACCCCGCATGGTAAAGGCCGGGGCAAACACCGCCAGGATACAAAACAGGATCAGCAGCTTAGGGAAGGCAATCTCCTTACAGGCATCCCAGATAGCCAGGGCCTTTGGTTTGCCCATATCAAAATGCTGGTGTATATTTTCTATCGTCACCGTCGATTCGTCCACCAGAATACCTACCGCAAGCGAAAGGCCGCTCAGCGTCATGATATTGATGGTTTGATGGAACAGGTTCAAAAATAAAACCGCCGATACTATGGAAATAGGAATAGTGATAATTACTATCAGGGCGCCGCGTTTATCGCCCAGGAACAACAATACCATTAAACCGGTAAGCACAGCGCCTATAGCGCCCTCGCTAACTAAACTTTTTACGGAATTTATTACATAAACCGATTGGTCAAAAACGTAGGATATCTTTACATCCTCGGGCAGCAGGGCCTGGAATTTAGGGATAGCCTTTTTAAGGTTTTGCACCACTTCCCAGGTGGAGGCATCGGCAGATTTGGTTATGGGCAGGTAAACCGATCGTTTGCCGTTTACCAGGGCGTAGCTGCTGGTAATATCGGCACCATCTTCTATTGTGGCAACATCGCGCATAAAAACGGTTTGTACGCTATTCTTAAATAAGGGAATATCGCCAAAATCCTTAATGTTCTTAACGCCCGTATTGGTTGGCGTTAAGTAATTATAATCGCCCACCCGTACGTTGCCTGCAGGCGAGGTTTGGTTATTGTCGCGCAGGGCCGCCACTAACTGATCGGGCGTAAGGTTGTGCGCACGCAGCAATTCCGGATCGGCCTTAATTAATATGCTGCGCACATTACCGCCAAACGGCGCCGGCGATACCAGGCCGGGAATAGCTGTAAATGAACTGCGAATATACACATTGGCCAGATCGAGCAACTCGTTATTAGTGCGTGTGGGGCTGGTTAATACCAATTGGCCTACAGGCAGGGTAGAGGCATCAAACCGTAAAATAAACGGCGGTTGCGAGCCCGGCGGAAAAGTGGCCTGGGCCCTGTTGCTAAAGGTAGACACCTCCGCTGCCGCCTGCGCCATATTGGTGCCTTCATAAAAAGTTAACTTTAATAAGCTTAAACCTGCTATGTTGCGCGTTTCAATGCTTTTTACGCCTGATACATACAGCAGCAAATTCACATACTGTCGGCCGAAGTATGATTCCATCTGATCCGGAGTGAAACCGCCATAGGGGTGCGAAATATAGATTACCGGAAGGTTAAGGTCCGGGAAAATATCAATTTTAATATTACGTACGGCGCCTATCCCGAAAAAGAACAAACCTGCCACAATAACCAGTATGGTTATGGGTTTCTGCAATGCGCTTTTAATCATTCCCATTATATTATCCCTCTGTTATTGTTAAAAGTTATTTATAAATATGTTGAAATCGCCGGTGGCCGCCGCTTTATACAGCAGTGCCTGCCATACATTGTTATAAGCAATGTCACGGTCGGTTTCGGCGCGGTTTAGTGTAAACAGCGCGGTAGTAAAATCTACAATGTTTGATAAGCCGTTGCGGTACAACGTGCCTTTTTGCACATAGGCATCACTGGCGGCCTTTACCTGTACCGGCGCTTCGCGGTAGTTCTTGAGGGCATTGCTTATTTTGCTTTCGGCCAGCGCCTGCTGGTCAACCAAACGCTGGTTTACCAGGTCGTACTCATTTTTATACTGTTGTGAAGTGAGTTTTTGTGATTGCACCTGGTAGCGCACCCTGAAAGGATTAGTTAAATTCCATACCATGCCTACGCCAACCAGATAATTATACCGCGATGGGTCAACTCCCGTAACATAGTTATGGGTATAATCATTAGGGTTAGCGGCTATATCGGCATCAAATCCGGAAGCGCGCCCCTGCATTATGCCAAACAAGCTGATGGTTGGGTAATTAAACGACCTGTAGTATTTGGCCTGCGCATCACTTACGTTTATCCTGTCCTGATAAAACTTTAAGACAGGGTGTTCCTCTACCTTTATATCAGGTGCCTGGTTTACCGTTTTAGGTGATCTGCTGACAAACACACTGTCCAGCGTAAAGGGCTGCGGCGGTATGCCCAGGTATTGCGCCAATATATTGGCCTGCTCCTGTTCCCTGTCCTGCGTGTTGGTCAGCGCTATCTTGGCGTTGGATACTTCGGCATTGGCCAGTGATGAATCAACCCCGGCGTTCAGGCCGTTTTTAACACGGGCAACTACTATGGCAGTCAGTTGCTGCGCACGCGCCAGGTTATCCTCCTGCGATTTTACCAGCCGCTGCGCCACCAGTAAGTTAAGGTAGGCATTGGCTACCCGCACTTCATGTTCAAACTGCTCCTGGGTAAGATCGGACTGATCTAAATTTACAATGGCCTTTTGTACACCCACCTTGCCCTTTTGACGGCCGAATGTAAAAACATCCCAGTTAATGTTGCCCAGATATAATGCCCCAAAGGCCGAATTCCAGTTTTGGCTTTCAAACGCAGGACCCGATGAGGCTACGCTTAAGCCACGATAGCCGTAAAGCGGACCGTTTTGCCCGTTAATAGTACCATAATCCTGCTGGGCCGATATATTAAAATCGGGCAGATACTCGGATTTTGTTTCGTTTAAGTATGCTTTTGCTGAATTTAGCTGGCTGGCTTTTGCTTTTATTGTACCATAATTGGTAAGGGCCGTTTGTATGGCCTCCTTCATGGTTAAAACCTTTTGTCCCTGTACGTTAAAAGCGGAAAAACAACCCGCTAAGAACCATAAAACACGTAACGCATTTTTATTGATCATATAGGGGTATGTGTATTTGTTACACTGCAAAAGTAAGGTTAAGCAATGTATGAAAAAAATGAATTATTTTTGTGGATACAATTACTTTAATTCATGGTATGACTAATAAGTATGTAAATTAAGCGTTAATAAGGCTATGAACATTGCATTGCACCATTTTCGCCTGGTAGATACCATTAATAAAGAAGGCACCATTACCAAAGCTGCTGAAAGCCTGCACCTTACCCAATCTGCCCTGAGCCACCAATTAAAAGAACTAGAACGCGAAATGGGCGTAAAAGTTTTTCACCGCCAGGGTAAAAGATTGATTTTAAGCGAACAAGGCGATCGCTTTTTACAAAGCGCCAAAAAGATACTGGCCGAGATCAAATCGCTGGAAGAAGATGTCAGCAACTTTAAAAGCGGGCAAACCGGTAAGCTTAACATCAGTATGCAAAGTTATACATCCTACCACTGGCTGCCTGCCATTGTGAAGGACTTTAAAACCCACTGGCCGGATGTTAATGTGCAGATAGTTGCCGAGGCTACCCAGCGCCCGCTTGAATATTTACTACGGGGCGATATTGACCTGGGCATAGTGCGTACACAGATGGTAAACACCCTTATCCAGTACGAAAAAATATTTGAGGACCAGCTGGTGGCGGTAATGTCTGCAGATCATCCATTGGCTAAAAAGGAGCATATTGATTTTATTGATTTTGAGGATGAAGAGCTGATACTGGCTATCTACGATCCATCTTACCAGGATACGCCTATGTTTGACGCCATGATGAAGGAACTGCAGGTTAAGCCCAAACACTGGCACCGCATCCATTATACCGATGCTACCATGGATATGGTGGATGCTAACCTGGGTATAGCCGTAATGAGCGACATGGTGATAAAACCGTATTTAAAGTGGCGCAATATGGTAAGCCGCCCGTTGCCGCCGGTAATAGCGCCGCGCACCTGGTATGCAGCTACCAAACAGCAAACACCGGCACTGCAGCGCTTTTTGCAAAGCTTAAAAGCATATTTTGCGGAGGAGGCAACAGCAAAACCGATATGAAAGTAGTTGCAGTATAACAAGCATAACCGGGTAAATGCAAATAGGCGTTGTATTATTAATCTTTATGTCAGCAGTTGGCGCAGGGTCGATGGCCCAACGCCTGCCTTTCCCTCAACACGTTATCTACACCAAAGGCAGCATCAAACCCAATAACCACACGCAGCAGTCCCTGGATAAACAAGTTATCGATTTTTACTCGCAATGGAAAAGCTGCTACATTAAACAAGCCTGTACATCCGGGCAAAGTTATGTATGGTTTCAAAAACCAGGTACTAAGCAGTGCGTATCTGAAGGGCAGGGCTACGGGATGATGATTGTTGTCCTGATGGCCGGGGCAGATCCGAATGCTCAAACAACTTTTGATGGCCTGTACCGCTTTTATAAAGCACACCCGGCAAAACCGGGCAACCACCTGATGGCATGGGCACAGGATAAGGATTGCAAAAGCACTGATAATTCATCCGCCACTGACGGGGATATGGATATTGCTTATGCACTGCTGCTGGCCGATAAGCAATGGGGCATTAAGAGTAGCAGTAAAGGGAGTGGGAGTGGCAGTAGCAGTATTAATTATTTGCAGGAAGCGCAGTTATTGATCGGGGATATTATGCTTTACGAAATCAACAAGAAAAGCTATACCATATTGCTCAGCAATGGCTCGGATGGGGATAGTGATGATTACTACGATACCCGTTCGTCCGATTTTATGCCCTCTCATATCCGGGCATTCAAAGCTGCTACCGATGATGTACGCTGGGATAAAGTAATTGCCAATACCTATTGTTTGTTTACCAAAATGCAAAACAAATACAGTCCGGATGTAGGTTTGCTCCCTGATTTTATACGCCACGTAAACCACAGCCCGCACCCCGCCAGGGCACATTACCTCGAATCAAAATACGATGGTTATTATAACTATAACGCCTGCCGCGTACCCTGGCGCATAGCTACCGATTATCTTTTATACGGCGACGCCCGCGCCAAAACCATCACTGCCAAAATAAACCGCTGGCTGCGCGGTACAACGCAGGATAACCCGGACAATATTTCAGCAGGCTATACTTTGGCCGGCAATGATTTGCCCGACCGTCACTTTGAAGCGCTGAGCTTTATTGGCCCCTTTGCCGTATCGGCTATGGTTGACGGCAGGAACCAGCAATGGCTTAACAGTATTTGGGATTACCTACTGCATTTTAAATTAAAGGATTATGACTATTATGATAACAGCATTAAGATGATGAATATGATTATCTTAAGCGGTAATTATTGGACATTGCGATAGTGATCATTACTGCTCAAAACGCTTTATAGTGCAAATTAAAATCAGGCAAATCCTTTAATCAATGGTCAATTTTTTGTAATATTGGACTAATGAATACTGAGAAACTGGAAGCGTATATTGCCGCAGGCGACCTTACTAACATCAATAATTTATTACTTGGTAACCGTGCCCTGGCAAAAGCCTCAACCAGTCATGGCATTTCGCCGCTAATGCTGTCCTGCTACTTTAAAAAGCCGGAAGTATCGGCCCTGCTGCTCAAATTTGTGGATGAGGTTACCTTATTCGAGGCTGCGGCAGTGGGCAAGTTTGATGTAGTAGCTTATATTATAGGCACCCACCCCGATGCTGTAAACGATTATGCCGCCGATGGTTTTACGCCGCTGGGGCTGGCCTGTTATTTCGGCCAGGCCGAGGTGGCCCGTTACCTGGTATTAAAGGGCGCCGATGTGAACCTGCCCTCAAAAAACGGGTACAGCGTATATCCGCTGCATTCGGCAGTAGCGGGCAATTATACCGATATTGCCCGTATGCTTATCAATAACGGTGCGCAGGTAAATATAAAACAGCAGGCAGGCGTTACGCCGCTGCACTCTGCTGCGCAAAACGGCAATACCGAATTACTGGTGGTGCTGCTGGAACATGGCGCCGAGGTAAACACCCGTATGGAAGGCGGCAAGCTGCCTGCCGACCTGGCTAAAGAAAAGGGCTTTAATGAGATAGCGGAGATATTGAGTTAAGATATTTTGTCTGAACCTGAATTTTCAGTATTTAAGAATTAACAGAATTTTGCTCAGATACCCTAATACTGTTCCCTTTTATAAACCGGTCCTTATATGGCCTAAAAAATAGTATTATCAATATCACTTGCAAAAAAACCAAATGACCTTAACAAGCGGGACGTACTACGCTATTTACTAAAGAGAAATAATTAAACCATGAAAGCAGAAAAAACCATTATGCTAACCGGCAAGGAGTATCAGCATATAAAGGAGCAGTTAGAGAGCAACCCGGTATATGAGTACCATACCGGCACCGGGTTTGACAAGGAAACCATTAAGGTGACCGAGATGTATTTAGATACCGACCCTGACTTTACCCGTAACCCTAAACAGTTTGCACGGGTTAATGATGATTTGAACGTACAAGTTAAGATTGTTTATGAGGAGGAGTGATTAGGTTCCGTAATAATAAGTGAAAAGGTACAAAGATATGAGTAAGTTAATTTTTATGTCTTGTTTATTTTCGGGATTGCTAATTCTCATCATAACCTCTTTTAAAAAAGCTGACGAGGATTATTCTATTACTATAGATATCTATCCTGCTATGGCTATTGTTGAACACACAACTTATACTATTAAAGGCAACAATCACCAGGCAAACGTTAATCATTATAGCGTTGTGGGGTTAGATTTTGACAAGCTTGTTAAAGACAAAACTTATATTCAATTAATGGCCAGAGAACAAATAGATACCGCACCTTTAGTCAGAAATAAATGGGCAAAAAAATGGGATTCTTTAAAAAAGATATATAGTATAACAAGTAATAAAAATATAGCTGTTACCGTAAATGAATTTTCACTATATTTTAAACAAATAGATAGTATACTCCACAGCCCCGAAACAACGTTGTTATACAAATCTCCAAAATACACTTATGTTATGGACGGATACTCGGTTAGCTTTTATATAAACACTAACGGAAAAATAAGAAAATTTAGCGTATCTAATCCCAGTGATTATTATGCCGCACCATTATATCATTTTTTGATTAGTAGTTGGCAGTTTTTTGACCCCCAAAGAAAACAACAAAATAAATAAAGCCGGACGATGCCGGCTTAATACTCTTCAAAAAATAAGTAAATAGTACAAGCTTAAAACCGTGGT
>CAZZVY010000166.1:0-7589 GCA_964657585.1 uncultured Mucilaginibacter sp.
GATGTGTATCTTCAATCCTACTATGCTTTTTCACTGGATAACGGTTATAGGTACGGCCAGTACCATTTATCACCAGGGCATCCCCCACCGTGGTTTAAAACTGGCTACCATGTTTTGTACCGTACTTGTTGTACAGTTTGGCATGGATACAACCAAGGCTTTTTATGCCAATAAACTGCGCGATCGCATCTCGGAAAAACTGGTGCACCGCTTGAATGAAGTGGCTGGCATAGCGCTCATTATAGCTTCACTTATTTTGGTAGACAGGCTGTATACCCACTACATCTTTCCGCCGATGACCTGATAAAGTTTAAAGATTAAGCAGAAAGCAAAAAAGCGCCCCTTGCCAGAATGCCTATTATATTTAATAACGCTTTCGCTATGTGCTCAGATCACATATATGCCCGCTGGTTTTTACCTTCCATCCAATTCACGTAAGCGCGGTTAACAATTTTATTGCCGCCGGGAGTAGGGTAATCGCCGCTGAAGTACCAGTCGCCTAAATGATCAGGACAGGCGATGTGCAAGTTATCCAGTGTCTGGTAGAGTACTTTTATTTCAGCCCTTGTCCCTTTTGGGGTAATGATCTTTGCAATGCGATCAGATATTTCCTGATCGGTAAAAGGCTCATAAATTGCTTTAACATAGTTTAATACTTTTTCTTTAGGCATGCCCAGGCTGTCTTTACATTTTTGATATACCTCGGTTATCACGCATTCTTTGCCGCTATCCTTTAATAAACTTATAGCAGCCTCAAAAGCTACAAACTCGCCCATGCGGCTCATATCAATACCATAGCAATCCGGGTAACGGATTTGCGGGGCAGAAGACACAACCACTATCCTTTTGGGGCCTAAACGGTCAAGTATTTTTAATATGCTCTGTTTAAGCGTAGTTCCGCGAACGATAGAATCGTCAAGCGCTACCAGGGTATCGGTATCATTTTTAATAACACCGTAGGTTGTATCGTACACATGCGCCACCATTTCGCTCCGGTCAGCATCCTGGGTAATAAAAGTGCGCAGCTTAACATCCTTAATAGCCAGCTTTTCAACCCGGGGGGCAATGCTTAGTACTTCTTCCAGTTCCTCATCACTTATTTTATCAGCGCGGTTAAGCAACTGATCGCGCTGGTATTGCTTTATATATTTGTGTACACCTTCAACCATGCCATAATAAGCAACCTCGGCAGTGTTTGGGATGAACGACCAAACAGTATTCTTAATATCATAGTTAACCGTATCTAATATCTGGGGGCAAAGCAACCTTCCCAACTGCTTTCGCTCGCGGTAGATGGAAGCATCACTGCCGCGTGAAAAATAAATGCGTTCAAACGAACATGCCTTCTTTTCCTGCGGTTCGCTAAACTGGTCTTCGGTTATCCGGCCGTTCTTTTTCACTATCAGGGCGTGGCCTGGCTTTATTTCGCGAATATTTTCGATAGGTATATTAAACGCCGTTTGCAGTGCCGGGCGTTCAGAGGCCGCAACTACTATCTCGTCATTATAATAATAATAGGCCGGGCGTATGCCTACAGGATCACGCATTACGAAGGCATCGCCATGGCCTAATATCCCGGCAATGGTATAACCGCCATCCCAGCTTTTGGCTGATTTTTTTAATATCTTGGCTACATCAAGGTCAGTGGCAATCATTTTACTGATCTCCATATTGTCGTCAACCCCTTCGCGCTTGTATTGATCAAACAAACCCTGGTTCTCTGTGTCCAAAAAGTGCCCTATTTTTTCCAATACGGTAATGGTATCGGCTTTTTCTTTAGGGTGCTGGCCCAAATCATACAATTGCTGCAACAACTCATCAACATTGGTCATGTTGAAGTTACCTGCTATAACCAGGTTACGGGTTTGCCAGTTATTTTGACGCAGGAAAGGGTGGCAGCTCTCTATGCTGTTTTTGCCGTGTGTGCCATAACGCAAATGGCCTAACAAAACTTCGCCGGTAAAGCTTACGTTTTCTTTTAACCAATCGGCATCCTGCATTTTTTCAGGCTGCTCTTTTTGTATGTCGGCAAATTTCTTTTGAATATATTCAAAAATATCGGCTACGGCGCTTGGCGCCATACTGCGGTGCCTGCTGATATATCTTTTGCCCGGCTCAACATCCAGTTTAATGGTAGCCACACCTGCGCCGTCTTGCCCGCGATTGTGCTGTTTTTCCATTAACAGGTATAGTTTGTTAAGTCCGTAAAGGGCGGTGCCGTATTTTTTTTGGTAGTATGAGAGGGGCTTTAACAACCTGATAAAAGCCACCCCGCATTCGTGCTTGATCTGATCGCTCATGCTTGGTAATGAGGGGGCAAAGTTAACAGAATAGCCTTAAACTTTGCAATATCATTTGTCATTAAAAAGCATTAATAAAGCAAGGGTCAGTTATATATATTACTATTTAAAATGTTATCTCCATGTCAATTAATTATTAGGTTAAATAACGCTGTTACCTAATTTTTACCTTTATAGTATGTATAAGATTATTGCTGCTTTTGCTTTGATTCTTTGTATTAAGTATGCATCAGCACAGCCAAACTGGAAATTGAGCACCGCAACCGACGGGATGAAGGTATACACCAGCATTGTCCCTGACTCCAAGATCAAGGCGGTAAAGGTGGAGTGTGACCTTGACGCTACCTTAGCACAATTGGTGACCATATTGCTTGATGTTAAAACCTGTCCTGAATGGGTTTACAGTACTGTCTCCTGTACCTTAATTAAACGGGTTTCCCCATCAGAACTTTATTATTATTCGGAAGTTAACCTGCCCTGGCCTGCACAAAACCGCGACTTTGTGGCGCACCTTACCATTACCCAAAATCCCGTAACGAAAGTAGTTACTATAGATGGCCCTGCAGTACCAGGCTTTGTACCTGAGAAAAAAGGAATTGTAAGAATAGAGCATTCTACAGGTAAATGGCTGATCACACCCTTAAGCACAAAACGTGTGCATGTGGAATATACTTTACAGGTTGATCCGGGAGGAGCTATACCTGCATGGCTGGTCAACCTGTTCGCAACAGAAGGCCCTGTACAGATATTTAAAAGGTTGCGTATGCAAGTGCAAAAACCGGCTTATAAAAATGCTGAACTGGCTTTCATTAAGGAATAATTATAAGAGCGTTGAGCTCATATATATTAAAAGTGTATGCGGCCTTTATCACTATGATGGTGCTTAGCTTATAACAGGTATCCAAGTTTATACTATTATTGAATTATTACTTTATTGGCATCAATCCTTTAAATAAACTGCGAATGTATTAACTATTACAATAATAATGTGCTTTAGAAGGCTTTGACAGCTACACCCCTTTACCATATCGATAAAATTAATTATGTTTGGTGGATAAGAACAAAACTCACACTAAACAATGAAGTTATTTATTAAGAAACCCATTAAGCAATTAATGGCCGCGTCGGCCGAGACTGAGTCAAGCTTAAAAAGAACTTTAGGCGTAGGCTCGTTAATTGCCCTCGGTATAGGTGCTATTATAGGCGCAGGTATCTTTGTACGTACCGCAGCAGCTGCTGGCGAACACGCCGGACCTGCCGTAACTATATCATTTTTAATAGCCGCTGCTGGTTGCGCGTTGGCTGGCTTGTGCTATGCGGAATTTGCCAGTATGATACCTATCGCCGGCTCGGCCTATACTTACAGTTATGCTACCATGGGCGAATTTATTGCATGGATAATAGGTTGGGACCTGGTGCTTGAATACGCTTTGGGCGCTGCAACCGTATCAATAGGCTGGGCACAATACTTCAACAATTTTCTTGATACCTTCTTTGGCGTGCATATCCCATACCAGTGGTGTCATTCTTTTTTTGAAAAATCAATCACTACCACTGGTATGTATGCCGACCAGGTTGGCGTACATGGCTATGTTAACCTGCCTGCAATAGCCATTATACTTGCATTAACCTTACTGTTAATCAAAGGTACGGCAGAATCTGCTATAGTGAATAATATTATCGTTATTGTAAAGGTGGCTATTGTGTTAATGATTATTTCATTAGGCTGGCACTTTATTAACCCGGTCAACCACACGCCGTATATGATCCCTGCTAATAAAGGCACGGTAACTACAAGTACAGGGGTTATAAATTATGCCGATACATTCAACCATGGCTGGCTGGGTGTATTGCGCGGCGCATCAGTTGTGTTTTTTGCATTTATTGGTTTTGATGCGGTATCAACCGCTGCCCAGGAAGCCAAAAACCCGCAAAGGGACATGCCTAAAGGTATATTGGTATCGCTGGTTTTTTGTACCATTCTTTATGTGTTATTTTCACACGTGTTGACAGGTTTGGCACCTTATACCGATTTCCTGATCAAAGGTAAAGAAGCATCGGTTACCTATGCTATTCGTACGTTTATGCCGGGTTATGGCTGGTTGGCATCACTGGTGACCATTGCTATTTTAGCAGGGTTTTCTTCAGTTATCCTGGTAATGTTAATGGGGCAAACACGTGTATTCTATACAATGAGTACCGATGGCCTGATCCCTAAAGTATTCTCCAGCCTGCATTCAAAATTCCGCACTCCTTATAAATCACAATGGTTATTTTTTGTGTTTGTATCACTGTTTGCCGGCTTTGTTCCGGATAGCATTGTAGGCGACATGGTAAGCATAGGTACCCTTTTTGCCTTTGTACTGGTTTGTTTAGGTATAATGATATTACGTAAAACCGACCCTGAACTGGTCCGCCCTTTTAAAACACCTGCGTATATGATTGTTTGCCCCTTAGGAGCGGCAATTTGCTTGTGTATGATAGCCAGCGAAGGCTGGGAAAACTGGGCGCGTTTAATTATATGGCTGTTGATAGGTTTTTGTATCTATTTTGGCTATTCAATTAAACGCTCGCATGTGCGTAATGGTAAGGTTGAAGCTGCAACAGACCCCATTAACCCTAAGTATGTAGAGTAAAGGTTATAATATTCACAAAAAAGGTTCTGCCCAAACAGAACCTTTTTTGCTTTTATAGCTTTATATCACCAATTGTGATAAATGAAGGCTGATAAAAATTTATGGGTACTGGTATTTGTATGTGTTATCAACTCGTTAGGGTTCGGTATAATTGTGCCCTTACTTTATTCATACGGTAAAAAGTTTGGGATTACGCAGCAAACTATTGGTTTGCTTACAGCGGCCTTTTCCATTGCGCAGTTTTTTGCCACCCCGGTTTTAGGAGCGCTGTCTGATAAATTTGGCCGTAAGCCTTTGCTGGCCATTAGCCTGGTAGGCACTTGTGTTTCTTTTTTAATGTTTGCCTGGGCAGGTAATATCTGGATGTTGTTTGCCGCCCGCATATTGGACGGCCTTACCGGCGGTAACGTTTCTGTAGCGCAAGCTATGGTATCTGATACCTCCACACCTGCTGACAGGGCCAAGAAGTTTGGGATTCTAAGCTCGGCGTTTGGCTTTGGATTTGTAATAGGGCCTGCCGTTGGCGGTTTGCTGAGCAGATATGGTGAGCATACACCGTTCTTTTTTGCGGCAGCCATATCGCTGACTGGTACCTTGTGTACTATATTTTTCTTAAAGGAAACTTTACCTAAAGATAAGGAGGCCCAGATAAAACGCGAATATCACTTCAGCTTTGCATCGCTGATTACCACGTTAAAAATGCCGGTTATAGGCATTGCTATTTTTGTGGGTTTTTTATTAACGATGGCACAGTTTACCATGATTATCGGTTTCCAGACCTTCAGCCTTGATAACCTGAAGCTTAACCCTACACAAATTGGTTTATTTTATGCTGGTTTTGCTGTTTGCGGTATATTGATGCAGCTGGCCGTACCGCTTATTACTAAACTTATAAATTCTAAATCAATGATCTTGCTGGCATCAACAGCCTTATGTATGGCAGCCATGCTGCTATCGGGCTTTACTGCTACATTTATGTTGTTTGCTGCTTGTTTATGCGTTTACGGCTTATTTAACGGCTTACGCAATCCCATGCTTAACGCCATTATTGCCGATCATAATAATGCTAATAAACAAGGCGAGGTGATGGGTGTCAATCAATCTTACGCCTCCATAGGGCAAACTTTAGGCCCTGTTACGGCAGGCCTTATGGCTGTTATATCAACACATTCGGTATTTTTTTTATCTGCCTTTTATATTTTAATTGCACTTTTGATAAGTTTCAGGCTGCATGCCAAAGATGCTTCCTAAAAATACCCGCTTATGTTTACGTTAGACCCGCGACAGATACTATCTGTTACCATGATACTTTTTGCTATTATTGACATACTGGGCGCTATACCCATTATTATTGACCTGCGCCAGCGGGTGGGCGAAATTGAGTCAGAGAAAGCCTCGCTGGCTGTATTAATATTAATGGTGCTTTTTTTATTTGTTGGCGAAGAACTGCTTAAAGTGATCGGTCTGGATATCCCGTCGTTCGCTATAGCCGGCTCGCTGGTGATCTTCATCATCGCAATGGAAATGATATTAGGTATCAAATTTTTTAAGGAAGAAGTGTCTTCCACGGCCTCTATTGTGCCGCTGGCCTTCCCGTTGATAGCCGGAGCCGGTACCATGACTACCCTGCTATCTTTAAAATCGCAATATGCCACGCAGAACATTATTGTAGGCATAATACTAAATACCATGTTTGTTTACCTTGTGCTAAAAAATGTAAAATGGCTGGAGCGACTGTTCGGCAAAACGGGTATCAGCATCCTGCGCAAAGCCTTCGGGATAATTTTGCTGGCTATTGCTATAAAGTTATTTAGGAATAATACGCATTTGTAATTTTTCTGTAAGCAGTAGTATAACAATACGCTTATTAATGGCTCAAATGAACTAATGCATTTTTAATAATCAACTTATGGCTAACCTGAATTTAAGCTATATAATTGCAATAAAGACTCTATTTCCTATACGTCCATAGGCTTCATGGGTTACTTTAATAATGTTGACATTATATTCAGCATAAACTAATTGTTACTTTAGCCGTTGATATAATGCAGGTATGTCTATAATTATACTTACTATTATTATTATCATTGGGGCTTACCTGGCCGGTTTGCTCGGCTCGTTAACCGGCCTGGGCGGCGGGTTCATCATCATTCCGCTACTTACATTAGGCTTGCATGTAAATATCCATTATGCTATCGGTGCTTCACTGGTTTCTGTCATTGCTACCTCTTCGGGCTCGGCTGCGGCGTATGTGAGGGAGGGCATAACCAATATCCGGATAGGGATGTTTTTAGAGATAGCCACCACTATTGGGGCTATGGTGGGGGCTATGCTGGCCCTGCATACGCAAACACACTTTATCGCAATTTTATTTGGGCTTATACTGGCGTTCTCAGCGGTAATGTCATTAGTTAAAAAGACCGAGAAACTTTCCATCACAGGTTCACCTCTCTCCTACAAGCTTAAACTTAACGGCAGTTTCCCTGCCGCAGAGGGCGAAGTAAAGTATGGTGTGCGCAACGTGGGCGGCGGTTTTTTAATGATGCTGTTTGCCGGTACCATATCTGGTATTTTAGGTATAGGTTCAGGATCATTAAAGGTGGTAGCCATGGATTCTATTATGCGTATCCCTTTTAAAGTATCAACCACTACC
>CAZZVY010000167.1:0-7554 GCA_964657585.1 uncultured Mucilaginibacter sp.
CGGTTAGCATTAAAAGTTGTAGAAAATTTCAAAATACCAGTAACCGATGCAACTCCGACAAACGAATTACTAAGAATTACTCGAGACACTACTCCTGTAAAAGCCAAAATAAAACGTGATACCATGTACATTGGCGCTGATACCCTGGAAACACAGGTAATTACTTACAAGCAGTTAAAAGACCTGCAGGAAATGCGCCGCCTGGCCGGCATAAGGGACACATCAGGCAAACTGCGCAAACCTTTTGTGCCTGATACCAAGCAGCCTAAGGTGTTAACAGCGGCAGTTCCAAAGCTGGTTTTGCCAGTACCTGATTTTAAAGACAAGCCATTATTTGCCAAATTAGTAGCGCCCGTGGTTGCTGCGCCTGATACCTTAAAAAAGAAAAAGCTGGTAGTTAAAGCAGCTATAAAAAAACGCCCGCCATTGCCTGCTGATACGTTAACAACAAAAGTTAAACCCGATAGTACATTGCTGGCTGTGAAACCACTAAGTGATACGGCACGCGTGCGTATACTGAGCGCACACCATAACGTGCATATTTTTAAATCAGACCTGCAGGGAAAATCTGATTCATTGTTTTACAGTTCAAGCGATTCTGTTATCCGCAGCTTTGTGAAGCCAATGTACTGGTCGCAGGGCGCACAACTTTCAGGCGATACTATTTACTTGCAGCTGAAGAATAAAAAAGCTGATAATATGGTCGCCTTTCCATCAGCATTTGTAGTACATATAGAAAATGGCGACTCCACCCATTATAACCAAATGGGCGGCAAGCGCTTGCAGGTTTTTTTTACCAACAGTAAAATATCGCGCATGATTATGACCGGTAATGCCGAGACTATTTATTACAACCGCAACAAAGGCAAGATCACCGAAATGCAAAAATCCATCAGTAACCGGATATTGGCCAATTTTAAGAACAATGAACTGGCCAATGTTGCATTTAAAACCAAGGATAAAAAATTTGTTTATCCCGTAAGTAAAATTAAGGACGACGACAGGCTGCTAAAAAATTTTATATGGAAACCTAAAGACCGGCCGGCCAACAAGGAGGCGGTTATCCATCCTAAAAAAGCGGTGCCTGATAGCAACGGTGTTAAAAAAGGCACTGCAAAGCCGGGTATAAAAAAGCCTGCCGTTAAAGCTGCGGTTAAGGATACTTCTGTTAAAACCACACCCATTGTTAAGCCAGCTATACAGTTAAAACAGGATTCTATCCATAAAACCGATTCGCTTAAAAAAGTGCCCGATCTTAAAGTTAAGAAAGACAGCATAAAGGCTGTAGTTAAAAATCAGTAGCCGTCATAAAACCGGTATACTAAACACATAAATACAACTTACGCCTGTTCGGTATTACCATACGCTTTAAAGATGGCTGCTCGTATTTATCTCTGTGAAAAATATCTGGCATTAACCGCTTATCATAGCTCCTTTAATATCGATTTTTTGGAAACACTAAAAATATTTGCCAAACATTTTGCCTTATCAACCTAATTTATTTACTTTGCATATAAAAGTACTTTTAAGTGAAAGAAGAACAGGCACACCAGGACCTGGCCTCCATCCGCAGTTTGATGGAACGGTCCTCAAAATTTATATCGCTTAGCGGCCTTTCGGGCGTATTGGCGGGAATCTATGCCTTGATAGGAGCATATCTTGCTCATCAAATCCTTGATAAAACAGCTGGGCCTTATACCGATATACATCCAGGATGGCATACGGTTATCATCAACTATCCGGTCTACTTATCAGAACTTTTCCTGATTGCGCTGGTAGTGCTTTTAGCATCTGTCATTACGGGTTTTGTTTTATCCGCGCGGAAAGCCAGGCAAAAAGGGCAAGCTATATGGGGGCCAACCAGCAGGGCGTTATTGTTTAACATGGTAGTTCCGCTGGTTACCGGCGGTATATTAATACTGATATTTGTACTGCGCGGTTATTTTGGCATTGTTGCCCCGGCCTCGCTGATATTTTATGGGCTGGCATTAATAGGCGCTGGCAACTACACCTTTACTGATGTAAAATATTTAGGCTTAAGCGAAATTGTTTTAGGTTTGGCAGCCGCATTATATCCGGGTTATGGCCTGCTGTTTTGGGCCGTTGGCTTTGGGGTATTACATATGGTTTATGGCAGCATCATGTACTTTAAATACGACCGTTGAACATACCTTTTGATAAACTGGACAAGGCTTTTGAGAACCGGGTAAGGTTACAGATCATGAGCATACTGGTAGTTAATGACCGGTACGATTTTAATTCGCTTAAAGAATTGCTGGGCGTTACCGACGGTAACCTGGCATCGCACCTTAAAGCGCTGGAAAAGGAAGCATATATTACCGTAAATAAATCATTTTTAGGCCGTAAGCCCAATACCAATTATGAAGCAACAACTAAAGGTAAACAAGCTTTTAAAGCACACCTGGATGCGCTGGAACAATTAATTAAACATCAAAAAGCAGGCTGATTTTTTTTATACATTAACTTTGCAAATAAAAGTACTTTCAAAATATTATTCAACAAAAAATCACACACACTAACAATGATTACACAGGAAACAACTACAGGTTTAAAACATTGGTTCAGGGAATCAATAGTAATCAAATTGATATTTATCGGCATAATGGTGCTGGTGCTCCTTATTCCTTCAACCATGATAGATAATCTTATTAATGAGCGTGCCGCCAGGCAGGTAAGTATTATAAATGAGGTATCGGATAAGTGGTCGGGGGCACAACAGATAAAAGGGCCGGTACTGATCATCCCTTACAAAAAGCTGGTTAGGGAAAAAGATGCGGCGCAAAAGGAAATTATCAGGGAAGTTACTGATAACCTGTACCTTTTGCCCGAAAACCTGAATATCAATGCCAGGATCAATTCATCGGTTTTGCACCGTGGGATATTTGACGTGGTGGTTTACAGCGCCAGTGTTAAGGTAACAGGTAATTTTATGAATGCCGATTTGGCGAAGCTTGCCATTACAGCTGCACAGCTGGAATATGACAGATCGCGCTTAACGTTCAGCATATCTGACCTGAAAGGGTTAAGAACAAATCCTATCATTAATATAGCCGGCCAGCAGCTGAATGCCGAACCGATCTTTACCAAAGGGAACGCTTTTGACAACGGGCTGCAAGTACCTGTAAAATTAAATAACGGTACAGACGTTGCCTTTAGCTTTGACCTTGACTTGAAAGGCAGCCAGGAACTTAGCTTCATGGCGCTCGGTAAAACTACCGATGTAAATGCAAGCGGAAACTGGGGCTCGCCAAGCTTTGACGGCCGCTCACTGCCCGATCAGCGTATCATCACCGGCGCAGGATTTACTGCACACTGGAAAATGCTTTATTACAACCGCCCCTACCCGCAGGAATGGACCGGCGACGACAATTTGCTGTACAGCATAACCAAGCTTGATCAATCATCATTCGGCGTAAAATTACGCATCCCGGTTGATCAGTATCAAAAAACCGCCAGGACAAGCAAATATTCCGCGCTTATCATTTTACTCACGTTCGTTTCGCTGCTGCTTACCGAAGTAATACGCCGGCACCGGGTACACATGTTCAATTACATTTTAATAGGCGCCGCCATGATAGTTTTTTACACGCTGCTGCTATCCTTTTCGGAGCAGATAGGTTACAATTACGCCTACCTGGTTGCGGCTGCAGCCACTATTGGCCTTATAACGCTTTTTACCGCCTCGCTTTTTAAGAATACGCAGGCCGCTATGTTATTTGCCGCTATCCTCACCCTTTTTTACGGGTTTATCTTTGTGATTATCCAACTGGAAGACCTGTCGCTGATGGTAGGCAGCATCGCATTGTTCACCATTATTGCCACGCTGATGTATTTTTCCCGGAAGATCAATTGGGACCAGCACTGATCCTTTATTTACTCACCGGCGCACCAGCTGCCTGGTGAGTATAAACATTAAAAACTCATATATATAAATAAATGTCACCACTATTGAAATATGTATTGAAGGTATGGCAAACAGCAGTATTTGCAACACCACTGATAATCTGGTTATTTACCCTTTTTCAGTCGCCAGGTATAGGGCATAGTTTACAGCATATCCGTTTAGATGACCTCTTTTTGATATTTGTACTAATGGCCGTAGTCGGGATGCTGCTTTCCGTTCCAAGTGCGTTGCTGCTATGGTGGTCGGCAGACCTGGTAATACGGCATACCAGTATGGATGTTATGACCAAGAAAACCTTGTTGTGCCTGTTAGGCATCTTATTAACAATTTTCCCCTTCCTGTTGCTTAACTATGGCCAAACGTTAAGCGGGATGGATAGCAACTTATGTATGTTTTACACGATGACCATTGGAATGGGGGTTTGGTTTTATGATTGGGATGACAATATTGACAAGTTCAGCATCACTGATAATTAGATAAGGGCGCTTATTTTACTAAATTTGCGCCCGAGATGAGGAAACTGGCCCCTAACCGCGTTTACGAAAATGTTAGCATTATTGATATTGCCGAAGAAGGGAAAGGCGTAGGCAAAACAGAAGACCTGGTATTGTTTGTAGATAAAGCCGTACCCGGTGATGTTGCAGACGTGGAGGTGTATCGTAAAAAGAAAAACTTTGGGGAAGGCCGCATTGCTGAACTGAAAGAGTTGTCGCCACACAGGGTAATTCCGTTTTGCGAGCACTTTGGCACCTGCGGCGGCTGCAAATGGCAGCACATGGATTACCCGGCGCAATTAAGGTTTAAACAAAAGGCGGTTTATGACGCGCTTACCCGCCTGGCTAAAATTGATGCAGGGAATATGCTGCCTATCATAGCCTCGGCCAATGACCGTTATTACCGCAATAAGCTGGAGTTCACATTCTCTGACAGCCGCTGGCTGTATGAGGGAGAAAGCCGCGAGGATGGAACGCTGGATAGGAATGCCCTGGGTTTCCATATCCCCGGTAGGTTTGATAAAATACTGGATATTTTCCATTGTTATTTGCAGGCCGACCCATCAAACAATATCCGTAACCGGCTAAATACGTTTGCCAAACAGCAGGGAATCAGTTTTTATAATTTACGCGAACATACCGGGGCATTGCGCAACTTGGTGATACGTACGGCCACCACCGGTGAATTGATGGTAATTGTGGTTTTTGCTTATCCCGGCGAAGATGAAGTAAACAGCGTAATGGCTTTTTTAGCGAAAGAGTTCCTGCAGGTCACTTCGCTGCTTTATGTAATTAACCAGAAAAAGAACGACACGATATTTGATCAGGACGTATTGGTTTGGCACGGGCCGGAGTATATCCATGAGCAGATGGATAATATCCGCTTCCGTATCGGGCCCAAATCATTTTATCAAACCAATTCCGTACAGGCGCAGCGCTTGTATGAGATAGCCCGTGATTTTGCCGGCTTTAAAGGTGATGAACTGGTTTATGATCTGTACACCGGTGCCGGTACCATAGCTAACTTTATAGCCGGCAGCGTGCATAAAGTTGTTGGGATAGAGTATGTGCCGTCGGCTATTGAAGATGCGCATATAAACTCGGTTATTAACAATATCACCAATACCAGCTTTTATGCCGGCGATATGAAGGATGTGCTGAACGCAGCGTTCGTTGCTGAACATGGCAAACCGGATGCGATCATCACCGACCCGCCGAGAGCGGGCATGCACCCGGATGTAATAGCCCGTTTAATGGATATTGAAGCGCCTAAAATAGTTTACATCAGCTGCAATGCCGCTACGCAGGCACGTGATTTGCTGATACTGAAAGATAAATATGAGGTAACCAGGATACAGCCGGTAGATATGTTTCCGCATACACAGCATGTGGAAAATATAGTGATGCTGGAGTTAAGAGGTTAGTGATTGTTTATTGGATATTAAAGATTAGGATAAGTAATGTCATCCGGAGCTTGAATTTCCAAAAGAGATGCCAAACAAATAAACGTCATTACCTAACATTTAAAAAAGAAAGCCTTCTTCTATATGGGGGATTAAAGGGAGCTATATGGATCCGGAAGAACTATTACAAGATAAAAACGGACCTAAAAAGGAAAGTCCGTTAAAGAGTCTGGAAACAGACCTGCGTTTGTACAGTGAATCGCTACGCGAGATTGCGGTAGAAATTATGGTGGAGGGTATATCCAAGTACCCTATTTTTATAGCGCACCAGCACGAGGTAAGTTTAGGCGAGCCGGTAATGGAAAAAGAAGACCTGAACACCGACTGGAATATCAATGCCTCAACCTTAGAGGAGTTTATAGAGCGCGGCATCATCAAAAAGGAATTAAGGCAGCGATTTCTGGACAGCTATAAAAACCCGCATGATTATATGTGCATATTTGCCATAGTGCCCGAAGGTGCCAACTTTATTTATTTCCCTTATACGGAAGATTAATGCGGCCACTCCCATTTTTGGGTTGGCGTTAAACAGGTATGCATCCATACGTCGTATTGGTTTATGTCATCAATGTTTTTTACAGGTTCAAAAAAAGACAGGCCTATGAACCGTGTGCCGGGTTTACAGGTAGCGCAAAACCTGTCGTAAAAACCTTTACCATAACCTACGCGGTACCCATGTTCGTCAAAAACAAGCAAGGGCAATATCACCATATCAATTTCAGTAATATCCACCAGGTTGCCATTAACCGGTTCGGGTATTCCGTAGTTATTTTCGGCTAATTGAAGGTTGGCATCATCAATATAGTTTTTTATAGTCAATGTGCGGAAGTTGGTCTGCGGAAAAACAATTTTAATATCGGGATAATTGATCTTCAGCCAATCGCGGATAAGCCACGTATCCGGCTCTTTATTTTTAATTATGGGTAAATAAAGATGAATGCAGAAAATGTTGGAAAAATCTAATTGTTGAAATTGCCGCAGGAGTTGATGGTTCAGAGAATTATATTTTCCAATAGTGAATTGCTGACGTTTGGAGAAGTATTCTTGGCGGAGTTGTTGCTTGGTCACGCGGCAAATGGCTATATGCCACCCCGGATTATTTTGGGATCCCACATGCAAATTAACCAATATGTATTAGTCAAGCAAACGGGCGCTGATACAAGTTCAGCATGACAAGTAAATAAAAAACTTAAATCACTCAACCTTTCACCCGCTCCACATAAGCGCCGGTGGCGGTATCTACCTTTACCTTATCGCCCAGATTAACAAACAGGGGAACATTTATTTCGGCACCGGTTTCAACAGTAGCCTTTTTCATGGCGCCGCTGCTGGTGTCGCCTTTTACGGCAGGCTCAGTGTAAGTAATTTCCAACTCTGCGGAGTTTGGTGTTTGCGCCATAATAGGTTCGCCGCTTTCAAAGGCCACAATAACATTCATACCCTCTTTCAAAAACTTTAACCCGTTGCCAAATAAAAATTTAGGCACATTATGCTGTTCGTAAGTGGTATTGTCCATTATCACCAGGTCGTTACCATCTTCATACAAATACTGATAATCGTTGGTCTCTACACGGGCAATGTTTACTTCCTCGTCCGTACGGAAACGGTATTCAACCAGCTTGCCGGTTTTTACGTTACGCATACGGGCCTGATAAAATGCACGCAAGTTACC
>CAZZVY010000168.1:0-7553 GCA_964657585.1 uncultured Mucilaginibacter sp.
CCATCTGTTTTTTAAATTTTGGACTGTCGTAATATTTGGTCATGTCTTCCACTTGCTTTTTAAAGGCTGGGCTATCATAATATTTCCCCATTTTTTCTACCTGCTCCTTAAATTGAGGGCTGTTATAATAATCGGCATTGGCGCCGTTTTTAGTAATGTTCTCGATCATTTTCTTTAACTCAGGAGTATATGCCTTTTGCGCCATAGCCATAGACTGCTCAACTATTAATTTTTGTTGTTTCTTAAACTCCGGGGTGTTGACCATAGCCATAGCCTGTTGCTGCATTTGGGCAACTTGCTTTTTAAATTGGGGATCATTTGCCTTTGTCGCAATAGCCATAGCATTCCTTTGTATATCGGCCATTTGCTTTTTCCATTGCGGGCTGTTGTAATAACCATTCAGAGAATCAGCAAATCTTGAATTGACCATAGCGTCTTTGTAAAAATCGTTTTTCACGGCATCAGGCATTTCGCTCACCGAGTTGTATTCTTTTTTAGTGCCGTCCTCATCTTCCACCACTATCTTTATCTTCTTCTTTTTTGTAGTATCGCTAATATTAGCAAGGGTTGACTTTGTAGTATCTATCAAATATTTGATACTGATATGTTTTTGATGTTTAGGAGCAGGTGTTACTGGTAAAGATGCAGGAAGGTTAGGGGCAGCTATAGCAGCGGCTATCTTTTTAATAGCCGGCGCGTTCTTAATTACGATCTTACCATCCTTAATTTCAGGGTTTAACCAGGCTATGCTGCTTATGGAGCAAGTTAGTGCCAGCACGGTAATTAATACCGGGCGAATATTTACGGTTTGTGTTTTAGTTTTCATGATGCGTTCAATTCGGTTTAACAATTCATACTTTTTGGTAGCGGCGGCAAGGGCCAGTTGCTGCTGCCGGGTTTGTTTATTTTCCTCGAGTTTTAACAGGGCTTGTGCATATATAAACGGACTGCTGGTAACAAGCACAACAACATCATCACAACAGTTTTCTCTTTCCTGGCTAATAATATACCTTACCAGGCGGGTAAAGGGGTTAAAAAATAACAGGATGCCAATTACCTGTTGTATAAAGTTTAACAGGTAATCGTTACGTTTAACGTGGGCCAACTCATGCAGCAGTATGGCCTCAATTTCAGCAGTTGACAGGTGGCAGGTAATAGCTACCGGCAACAATATCATAGGTTTGATGAGGCCGGTAACACAAGGTACATCCACCCACTCGCTAAAGGCAACGTTTACAAATTTGGCTATGTTCAGCTTGGCGGAGAGTCGTTTAATCGTATTATCAAACCCGGCGTTGCTGGTGTTTTGTTTAATGCGATAGATGCTGTTCCAGGCAAGGCTTAGTTTTAAGGTATTAAATACTACACCCGCTACGTAAATAGCAGTTAAATAGGGCATGTACTGCGCAATAGTAAAGTATAATTTATTGGCAGGCGCATTAACCTTATGCATTATTGCCGGTAAAGTTAACGGTGTAATTTGCAGCGCAGTGGTTGATAGCCATTGGTACCTGCCAAACTCATTGAACAATGTTATAATAAACCAGCACAGCATCACACAAAGCGCAGTGTAGGATACCTTATATTTTACCACTGATGATGTTGCCGGCCTGGCCAACAAAAACAAACGTAAAGTGATAAAGATGATCAGGCCCTGCCATAAAGAATGCAGTATGGTAATGCCTAATACCTGGCTGATGTTATATAACAGATTTTGCATATTTTCGAGTTATCGGGTAAGTTATTATTTATACCTATTAACTAATCTAATCTACAATCATCATTACTACTGATCAAATTGCTGAAGATATTTCTTAATTGCATCAATCTCTTCAGCTGACGCCCGATGCTGGCCAAGCGCCTGTATTACCAGGTCAGATGTGGATCCTTGAAACACAGTAGAAATAATTTTATTCAATGCGGTTTGCTGTGCCTGCCCTTGTGTAGCCACTGCTTTGTATATATGGGTTTTTGCTGATGTATCACGGGTTACCAGGCCTTTCTCATACATAATCTGCATTAATTTCAAAGTGGTAGTATAGCCCGCATCTTTGTTTTTAACCAGTTCTTCATGTACCTCTCTAACAGTACATTCGCCTTTTTTCCAAAGTATGCTAAGTATTTCAAGTTCGCTGTCAGTAGCTTTGATATTCATTTCCGATTTAGTCTACGAAGTTTGTCGTACAAATATCTACGATGATTTTCGTAAATCAAAATTTATTTTAAAATATTTATTTGATGGGTTTAATGAATTTACATATCATCGAAAAATCGAAATTTCCAAAAAGTCAAATCAAAAAGTCCATTTTTATGTGCCAAAAAACCAAAAATCGGAACATTTTTTATGTTAAAAAAACATAAAAATAGCCTGTAGAGGTAGGGGTACGTGCTTTTTTTGCCCCCCTAAAGATATGGGTAACTGCGCTTTTTTACATCTAAATATACATCAAAACCACTTGTAGAGGTAGGGGTACGTGCATAAATCCCTGCCAAAATAAGCCCATGTTTATGCTCAATAAGACGTTATTTATATACAAATAAACGCTTTTTGCCTTTTTGTGTACTAATTCGTTCACTATATCCTCGAACTTCAATAAACACAAAAAGCCGCTTTAACAGCGGCCTTTGAGTTAAGGCGTCCCCGCAGCCATACACTGACGTGTACCTACGGCACCTTAACCATGCTGCAAATCTACAAAATATTATTTAAAACAACTTTAAAAGCCTTTTAATCGGTATTTCAAAGAACGGTTTTGTGGCTATACCCAGCTATAATGCGGGAACTTGTTTGCAAGGTACTTCCTGTCGGCTTTTTCGGCTTTTAGCGTAGCCAAAACACTGCCGCGTTGCATAATGATCTGCGCAATCCGTGTTTCACTAAGGTAAAACTCTGTATTAAGTATTTCTAATACGCTTTCATAGCGCATCGTTTTTAGATCATAATAATAAAAAAAGCGGTACATGAGTGCTAAATCCCTTTGAACAATATAGACACCTTTATTATGTTTTTTATTGGTTTTAACCCCTTTGTCGCTGGTTTTTTCATCCATTATTGACTGTACTAATCCCCTACCTAACATAATTTGATAGTATTTAAATCGTAATAAGGTTTTATAAAACAGCCCCGCCTTACGCCGGGCTGAAAAAAAAGAAGACTAATCAACGTTTTTTGCTTCAAATGACCTGATATAGTTTAAACCAGGTACAAATTGACCGGCAAGTACAGAAATGCCTGGAAGTGGCGTATCTGCCTGTCCTTCAAATTGCCGGGCAACGGTTAAATCTATTATCATCTGATTAGAGTAAGCCGCATTGTGCGTATTCATGGCATCGCAAACATTTTGTAAGGAGTTAGCTAATGTGGCACTGGCATCCGTTTTGGTATAATAGGCGTATAGGGCATCAATAGCTGCATCAGCACCCGCAGCTTTTGCTATTATACCACCAGCCAGCGTTAGCAGATCAACCCGAACGCCGTTTTGCCCATACCGGTTAAAAATATTGTAAGCGGCGTTCAATGCGCTTATTAAATTAGTAACGTCAGGTACAGCGATCATTTTCTCAAAGGCATCGCGGGTAAGCGTAACGCCGTTAACCGTGTAAGGCGCTGCCATATCCAATAGCTTGTCAATAACGTATTGCTGTACAAAATTTGGGGTGCCGTTACGCCTCACCGTAAAGCCAATAAGAGTGTTAATTTCGCTTAGCGAAGGGGTTACATTTAGGGCGGCTATGGCGTTGTAAGTGGCCTGAAAGTTTGCTACAATGGCTGTTAAAAAAGCCTTTTCCCTCGTCGCGGTTGCTGTGTCTGTATAAATTAATACGGGGTTCATTTTTATAGTTTTAAGTGAAAAATCTAATTAATTAAGTTGCAGGTGCATCCAGCCGGTAACTTATATCAACCTTTCGCCTGGCACCACGTATGCCAAACGTTACTTCCGTACCAGGTATAAAGTATACACCTGCGCGGGCGTTAGCAAATGATTGATCTAAAATTGTTGCTTTCCACCCGGGCAGGCAGAAAGGCTGTAAAAAGCCGATTATTTTGCCTTCATAACCGTCATATTTGAGTTGTTTAAGACGAGCTTCGGCAAGCCTTTGAAGTGCACCGGCATCTTTAACGAAATTATAATTTGTTTCATACACTGCGCCATCTTTATCACCGGCTTCATATATGATATTTTTACCTGTCTTTTGTTTGGACTTAATTCTTACAAGCACAGGCGTTTCGGCTGCTAATCTTCGCTTTAGGTCGGGTTGGTTTGTGACACAATTTTGCCCTATATCGTAAGTTACATTAGCAAGGCCTAATAATGACCTGCTACCATCATTACTGACTGTTGTACGGCCTTCTTCTATGCCTGCATACAGCACATTATCAGCAAAGTAAATCGTTAATAGCATTTTATGCTGAAGGTCGTCCAACGCCTGAAGGCCGGTTTTATTTGGAATGTAATAAGTTGGCAATGGTATATCAGGTATATCCGGGCTAAGTATGATGTCGGTGCCTTGAATTATACGGGTCAATACCTGTTTAACGTTTGTGTTTTTCCAACTCGCTAATATGGTTTGCTGGCGTAATTGCCAGGCATAGCCCTCCATTTCAATAGTTATCGGCGTGGTAATGTTTACACGTCTCACAAAACCGCGAAATTCATTACGAAGATTGCCGTTATAGCCCAGGTCAATAGCAACCGGGTCGCCCTCTTTGAAAAGACCGGCGGTTTGAAAACTGCTGCCAATAACGCCAATAGACGGCTGGCCCAGCCCAAAGGGCGCAAGCGCTGCGCTTACCGCATCCGCTACCACCGCGTTTAACGATTTTACCCTACATTTACCGCCGATTTTAATAACGGCGGTGTCCACGATACTATGAACATTCTTTTTGATTGTGCATTCATTCACACCGGAAAAATGATAGTCACCTATCCTTACCCTGCTGTTAAGTACAAATGTCATTAGCTTTTGTATAATGTAAATGGATGATCGCTGATAAGTTGCAGGCTAAAATCCCTAACGCCTATCACTCCAGGTTTAGGCGGAATTGTCAATCGGGTAATCAACACCTCGTCGCCATCACGTAAGAAAATATCGGAATAGGACGCCTTTAACCGAACGTTTTGATTATGTTCAAACGCTTTATTGAGTGCCGCAAGTTTATCGTCGGGAAATTGCTCATATTCACCAATTAAAAAGCCTTTAATAGTGATTTCAATGTCCTTGTTCCCGATCACTTCTTTTACCGAACTGTTAACTTCTGTTAATTCTGTGATAACTATATTTTTAACACGGTCAATGCCAATAACCACAAATGGGAAAAAGTAGTCTACCCCATCTACTTCAATGGTGGCTGGGCAAAACACTTCATGGCCCAGCATATCCGCCTGCCCGTAAAGATCGCCGCCGTACAATGTTTTAGTTTTTACTGTAGCTGGTTGTATCTGTGCTAATGGTGTGTTATCAGCAATCTGCGGTACCCCTGGCACCTGCGCCGGCTGGCGGCCGGTTAGGCTTGCATAAAGTTCTTTGATGTCAAATACTGTACTTAAAGATACTGTACTCATATTATGTGTATTAAGTATTATAGCGGCAATGAATAAATTATTTTTGTTGCTTCGTGATTTAAAGCTTTAAATGGGCTTTAAGAAGCCCGCTACGGCGTTATCTGCCTGCGCGGGCTATCTTCCAACTACAAACGATACATACTATCTTATAATAGCCTTCCGTTTACTACGGATGGCATTCGGTCATACTCCTCAAAATGTTTAGCCTTGTATATTTCGGGGGCATGTTCTTTCAAGGTTTTTGTGCCGTCCCCCGGCACCTTCTTCTTCAATTCATGCCAGGTCATAGTAGCCAAATCAGCAATAGCTTTTGGTATTTTACCTTCCAGTTTGTCAGGGTCGATTTTAGAGCGCTTTACAAATTCCTTAATGCCGTTTACCGATTTTTCGTCCGTACCGGCTGACATAAGAGTGGCAGCCCCCCCAGGCGTGATTTTTCCGGCATTAACTGCGTTAGTTACTATGTCAATGGTTGATTGCTTGTGCTGGGGATTTGAGTTTGCCAATTGATCGCCTTTCTTTGCCAATTGCAAAAAAGATGTGATACTGCCCTGTGATAATGCGATCTCCCTGCCATTGGCATCGTAAAGCTGCACGGCCTTTGCCTGGTCATTCCCACCAATATCAACCGCGCTTATATCGGTTACTTTGCAGCGTATAACAGTGGGGTTTGTCTGCCCTGGTAACATATATTGCGGGTCTTCACTCGTCTCTACAGATTTAGCACCTAACGATAACATATTTAGTGTACCGTTCTCGTATTTATTAAAGACGGACATAGCAAAGCTATCGTTTTCGTCAAATTCGGGCTGACCCGTTAAGGCATCGCCCTCGCGGCGTATCTCTACCATACGGCCCAGGGGCAAAATTTGGTTTTTATTATTACCGTCCGCACGTATGTGCATCCATAATAAAACTGGATTATTTTGGTACTGCGTATAGTCTACGCCGTCTGTTAAAATGCGGTAACCATAACAGTTTACCGCGCCGGTAGTGATAACGTACCGTTTAGTAGTTCTTTTCATGTTTGTTTGTAGTTTAATCAATTAGCTAAAAAGCTTAGGCTAAGCTATTTAATTCAAAGGCATCAACAAAATAAAACATGCGCACATTGGTTTTAACTCCCAAAATATCAATGAGTTATAAGCAACAAAACAAACATCAAAAGGCCATAAAGCCAACATCTTAAATATTGGATTTATGCACGTACCCCTACCCGTTCGGGCGGTTTTGGTGTCAATACGGCGCTTATGGCAGCAGTTACGCGCTGTTTATAATTCCTGCTTTTAACATAGTTGTTTTATATTTGCGCCTTAAACCGCTTGTGTGCCCAGGGATAGGCTTTTTAGCAAATTGGCCTGGAAACAAACGCAAGCGGTTTTATTAAGCCGTTTGATACCCGTGGGGCGTTCGCTGAATTAGCCGCTGCGGGACTGTCAACCGGCTTATTCTTTTTAGGAAAAGTGATCTTTACGCAGCCATGCGCCAGGGCTATTGCCCTGTTTTTAATTGCTGTTTTTACACGAATAGCGCCCGTAGGGATAGGGGTAGCAGCATTTTTTTAGGCTTCGTTTTAAACAAAAAAGGCCTTCACACTATCGTAAAGGCTCTTTTTTGCTGTTTTGTGGTATTCTTCGAGAAAGGCTTTTATTTACAAGTGTTTATAACTCTTTGTTACAGGTAATTACTATTTTACTTTCAGTGTGGAAAACTTGCATATTAATTTGCAAAATCGGCTATAAATCGGTAATAAAATCAGAAATTTTTACTATACTTTTGTTTTGTCTTAAAAGGAAAAAGCCCATCGCTTGCCGGCGAAAGGGCTTTAACTGATAATGGTAGTAATACCTTTACCCTCAATGAGGCATTCAAAGATAAAAATAAAAATCATTTTGATTTTTTAATTTTTGAACATAAGGGAGAGAAAGTTATCAGGTGCCTGTCGAGACGATTAAAAATTCTTTTATGGAAGAAGTCATCGTTTGCATG
>CAZZVY010000169.1:0-7501 GCA_964657585.1 uncultured Mucilaginibacter sp.
GGATGAAACAGAGAATGGTTTATTTGATCTGCAGTTCCTCGGTATCGAGAACGTGCTGGTTTTGCGCGGCGATGCCCGCCGCGGCGATGCCGCCTTTATCCCCACCCCAAACGGGCATAACTACGCTACCGACCTGCTGCAGCAGGTTGTAAACATGAACAACGGCATTTACCTGCATGAGCATAGTGAAGATAACCTGAAAACAGATTTTTGTATAGGTGTTGCCGGCTACCCTGAAAAGCATTTTGAAGCGCCTAACTTAAAAACAGACTTTAAATATCTGAAACAAAAGGTAGATATGGGTGCCTGTTTTATAGTAACCCAAATGTTCTTTGATAATCAAAAATACTTTGACTTTGTAAATAACTGCCGCGCCAACGGTATAAACGTACCTGTTATCCCTGGTTTAAAACCCCTGGCCAACAGCAAACAATTAACAGGCCTGGCCAAAACCTTCCACATTGATATGCCGGAAGATTTATGTGATGCGGTACATGCCTGCAAATCAGAAAAAGAAGTTAAGGATTTAGGCATAGAGTGGACCATTAACCAATGCCGCGAATTGATAAAGTTTGGTGTGCCCGTGCTGCACTTTTATACCATGAGCAACGCTGGGCCAACTAAAAGAATAGCTGAAGCTATATTTTAGTTTGCGCTAAAGATCTTCTTCGGTCTTAGCGGCAAAAGTGTTTCCCTGGCTGATGTCGCCCGTATCAAAACCCTTTTTAAACCAGTAGGCGCGCTGGGCGCTGGTGCCGTGGGTAAAGCTGTCAGGTTCTACATGGCCGGTGCTTTGCTGTTGCAGGCGGTCGTCGCCAATGGCGTGGGCGGCAGTAAGGGCGCTGTCAATATCCGCACGGCTGATCACAATGCCCTGGCTGCGCGACCGTGTTTCGTAATGCGCCCAAACGCCGGCATAAAAATCGGCCTGAAGTTCTAATTTAACTGATAACTTATTGTATTCGGTTAGGCTTAGCTGTTGCCGCGCCTGATCCATTTTAGCGCTTACGCCTAACAAATTTTGTACGTGGTGCCCTACCTCGTGGGCTATTACATAAGCTTCGGCTGCTTCCCCGGGCGATTGAAAGCGGTTGCGCAACTCATCAAAAAAAGACATGTCGAGGTATACCTTTTGATCGGCCGGGCAATAAAACGGCCCGGTAGCCGAACTTGCCAGCCCGCAACCTTCGGCGTTGACCTCGTCCTGATACAGGTGCAGGGTAGGATGGGTATAAGTTTTGCCCATTGCAGTAAACAGGCTGTCCCAAACATCTTCGGTGCCCCCCATTATCACTTTTACAAAGCGCTCCTGCCGGCTAATGTTGCCGGTAACACGGTGATTGGCCTGTTGCTGGGACTGATCTGGCAGGCCCGGACCAAAAAGGCTGTTAATATTAACCCCGGTAAAAAGGTAAATTACAAAAGCAATAAGGCCAATAATGCCTCCGCCAAAGGCAAAGCCGCGGCCTCCGCCACCACTATCGCTGCCTTCCTCAACATTATCGCTCTCGCGGCCGCCAAACCATTGCATAAAATTTATCTAAGCTTATACGGATTTAACTACGGATAACACTAATTGGTTTTGATGTTTTTTGATTTACCAGTTGTTGTAATGTCAGTTACAATAATAACCAGACTGTAAAATGAGATTGAAACACGACCGGCAAAATCGCCCAAACCGCTTAGTTCATTTTGTAGGATGCCACCAGATAAAACTCGGGTATAGCTACCTGGAAAAGGGAATTATCTATCAGGCGCATCATCTGGTAAGACCCCTTCATGCTGCCCATATCAGTTTTAAGGTTACAGCCTGATACGTACTCATGCGTTTGGCCTGGTTCAATAACCGGTTGTATGCCTACTACGCCCTCCCCTTCTACTTCACGGTGGGTGCTGTTGCTGTCAAATATGTACCAGTGCCGGCGCAGTAACTGTACTGCATAGTCGCCTACATTTTCAATGTTAATGCGGTAAGCAAACATAAAGTGCTCATTAGCGGGGTTTGAATATTCGGGCTGGTATTGCGTTTCTACCGTAATTTTAACACCATCAGTAATTGCAGTAATCATAACTCGGCTGTATGCTATTTAATTTCAAATATAAATAAATGCCTGTCAAAAATCAAGCCATTTACCATCAACAAATTAGTATAGGCGCATAAATTATTTAAAGCAAACGCCTGTAACAGAAATTGATATTAAAAAAGCTATGTATGCTTGCACTTAGCAATGCCGCTATCCCTTTATTTAAGCGCGGATTCGGCTGCAAGCGGCAAATTAGGAACGCTGCCGATTTAAATTTAATGCGTTAGTCGGTACGCCGCTATCCCGCTATCCAAATATTTAACATACTCATCTATGTTAAAATTGGCCCCCTGCGGCGGTACCAGGGTATTGCCCTTTTCATCTGTCATTACATAAAAGGGCTGCGCGTTTGAATTGTACTTGCCGATCTCCAGATCAAACCATTTACCGCCAATGGTAGTTATTTTTTTGCCGGTAAGTTTTGAGATAAACTGCTCTGCAGGCAATAATTCTGTCTTATCATCTATCACCAGTTGCACCACCACAAAATTATTTTGCAGGCGCTTCAGCACTTCGGGCGAGGGCAGCACGTTAGCCTCCATTTTACGGCAATTAACGCAGTTCCAACCTGTAAAATCTATCAGAATAGGCCTGTGCAACTGTTTAGCTACCTCAACGGCCTGGTCATAATCATACCAGTCGTCAATGCCCTTTACTTTTGGCATCCGCTTAAATATTTCCTCGTATTTTTTATTTTTTATGGTTGAAGCATTGGTTACTGTATTTTGCGCTGCACCTACACCTGATGACAGGTCAAAATCCTGTGTGCTCAGCGGCGGCAAAAAGGCGCTGATTGATTTTAGCGGTGCCCCCCATAACCCCGGTATCATGTAAACCACAAAGGCAAATACAATAATGCTGATAAAGGTACGGGGCACCGAAAGGTAGGGCAGGTCGCTATCGTGCGGGAATTTGATCTTGCCAATAAGATAAAGGCACATTAATATCCCGATGGCTATCCATAACGACAGGAATATCTCCCGGTCAAACCAGTTCCAATGATAAGCCAGGTCAACGTTTGACAAAAATTTTAAAGCAAAGGCAATCTCAATAAACCCCAATATCACTTTAACGCTGTTTAACCAACCGCCCGATTTTGGGAGGCTTTTTAAAGCTGAGGGGAACATGGCAAATATAGTAAACGGGAGCGCCAGCGCCAGGGAAAAACCCAGCATTACAATGGCCGGCGCCAAACGCTCGCCTTTGGTAGCCGCCTCTACCAATACCGAACCGATAATGGGGCCGGTACATGAAAATGAAACAACCACCAGGGTGGCCGCCATAAAAAATATCCCGGCCAGGCCGCCCTTATCCGAGTTTGCATCCATTTTATTGGCCAAAGAACTGGGCAGGGTAATTTCAAAAGCTCCTAAAAACGATATGCCGAATACCACCAGCAGCAGGAAAAAGCAAAAGTTAAAAATACCGTTAGTAGCCAGTGCATTTAATGCTGATGGCCCAAACAGCAGAGTAATGATAAAGCCCAGCGCTACATATATTATAATAATAGACAGGCCATATAATGCCGACTGTAATACCGCCCTGCTGCGGCTGCCGCCCTTTTTTGTAAAAAAGCTAACCGTTAAAGGCAGCATAGGATAAACACAGGGCATCAAAAAGGCAGCGAAACCTCCTAAAAACCCCGCAATAAATACTTCCCAAAGCGTTTTTGGCTTATCAGGCATATTTACAGTTGCGTTAGCTTGCCTGGCAGCAGCTTTGGTTAAACTATCCTGCTTTTTTATATTAGCCTTTATGCTGTCTATCTTAGAGGGGATACTGGTAAACTGAACATCAGCTGTTGTTACGGTATCCGCCTTTTGCGCAAGGGCAGCGCCGCTGAAACAGAAAGCTAACAGCATTAACAATAAAATAAAAGGCTTAATTATACGGCTGATAAAATAATTCATTCAGTTTAAATAATTAGAAGTATGAAAGCTTTTAGCTATATGCTTCCGGCTTATAAGGCTACGTTAACGGCAAACGCTACGGTTTCTGGGGGAAGGCATTTCTGGTCGTTACAGGTCATGTACTCCAGGCTGCCTTTAATTATGGTTTTCTTTGCTTTAAGCTTTATCTTTTGCTGAAATACTACCGAATTTTCAAAGTAGCTTACATTCATGCCAAAGCTCTTCTCCATCTTGGTAACCGGCGTTGGTTCAATCAGTTTACCTTCCAGCGCGTACTCTTTTGAAGGCTTAAACTTAAATGAGGTTTTTATGGGGCCGCCATCTTTCTGATAGGCCGAATAAATGTGCCAGTTATCATCAATGGTAGCCTTTAACAATATCATTGCTTCGGTTGGGCTTACCTTTTTTGCTGCATAGGCCCAGCTAACATGGCCTTCAATTTGTGCAGATGCAGCGCGTCCTGCAAACATTATTACCAGTAACAACAGCACCTTTTTCATTTCGTTTATTATTTATTTAAAAACTCTATTTGTTTCAAATTAAACTCTTTTTCACCGTTTTCAGTATCCAGTACAAGTAAACCGGTATCCCTTACGCCTGTAATTGTACCTTTAAAATCTGATCCGCCTGCACGGAAAGGTTTTTCCTGGTCAAACCAATATAAATCAGCAAGGTATTGTTTTCTTATCTCCTTAATTTTGCCAGCCTTAAGTTTAAGGTACCATGCTTCAATATGGATACAAAGTTGTGCTATTAAAACCTTTAAATCATAATCCTTTTGTAATATCTGCTTTAAAGATAAAGGGTTGGGCACTTCGGGGGGGAAGCCGGTCTGGTTAATATTTAATCCAATCCCTATCACAGAATGTTTTATCTGGCTGCCCTGCACCATATTTTCTATCAGGATGCCGCCTAATTTTTTATCGCCCCAGTAAACGTCATTGGGCCATTTAGTTTGTACGCGCAGGCCGGTTGCTTCCTGCAAAGCGCTTACTACCCCCAGGCTAATTGCCCGGGTAAGATCAAACTGCTGCGTTAAGGGTAAAAAAGCCGGTTTAAGCAACAGGCTGAAGGTAAGGTTAAGGCCAGGTGCGCTGTGCCAGCGGTTTTGCTGCTGCCCGCGGCCCGCATACTGGCTTTCTGCCATAATGACCGTTCCTTCGGTAACTGGCTTGGAATTTGACAACAATTCCTTTAGATAATTATTTGTTGAAGCGGTTTCTTTTAAAGTGACAAAATTTTGTCCGACAAATAATGTCGAAATTATGTTATTTTGCAAAATATATAAGAGTAAATAAATTAGTTCAAAATTAAAGCTTTTTAATGGTAAAAAGTAAAGCATTAAAAGAGTCGGCTTATCTCACTGAATTAGCCATACATGGTATCCAGGAAAAAAAGGGGAACGACATTATACGATTAGACCTTCGGAACATTTTTAGTTCTGTATCCGATTACTTTGTGATCTGTCATGCCGATTCGGGCACCCAGGTTAAAGCAATTGCAGATAGTATAGAAGACGAAATATACAAAGCCACCCGGCAGGAGCCCTGGCGTAAGGAAGGGCTGGAATTTGCCGAGTGGATATTACTTGATTATGTTGATGTAGTTGTACATATTTTCCGTACGGATAAACGGGAGTTTTACGGAATAGAAGATTTGTGGGGGGATGCGGAAATAAAAAATTACAAAAGCGCTTAAATGCAACGTTTGGTATCCCTGATATAATTTGAAATAGATTGAGCGTTTAAGCTGAAATAAAAGATGAAAGATAATAAATTGGAAAAACCCAAACCGGTACGTAAAATACCCATTAAAAAGCTAAGCCCTAAAACCCCTAAACCCAATTTTATGTGGTTTTATGCGGTAATAATTGTGGCCTTGCTGGTTGTGCCCTATATACTTAACGGCTCAGGCGCTAAAGAAATAAGCTATCAGGACTTTGAGACAAATATGCTGAGGAAGCATGATGTTGATAAGCTTGTGGCTTATAAAAACGGCGACGTGGTTGTTGCCGAGGTGTATATAAAGAAAGACAGTTTAAAGAAACCCCAGTATGCTGCCGTGCGCGACCAGCGTAATACCGTAATGAATGCGGCCGGCCCGCAATATACTTTTACCGATGCCTCCTATGATAGCCTCAAAAAATCTATCGAGGACTCTGAAAAAGATTTTCCTGAATCTGAAAAGATATCTGTGCAGCTGGTAGTGCATGATAACCTTTTTTCAAACTGGTTATTTCAGGGGGTTATTATGGTGCTGCTGTTTGTGGCGGTATGGCTGTTTATAATGCGCCGTATGGGTGGCGGCGCCGGGGGCGGCCCGGGCGGCCAGATATTTAACATTGGCAAATCAAAGGCCACTTTGTTTGATAAGGAGGCGCAGGTATCGGTTACCTTTAATGATGTTGCCGGGCTGGAAGAAGCTAAACAGGAGGTGATGGAAATTGTGGATTTCCTTAAGAACCCCAAAAAGTACACCAACCTGGGCGGTAAGATACCAAAAGGCGCCTTGCTGGTAGGCTCGCCGGGAACAGGGAAAACCTTGCTGGCTAAAGCAGTTGCCGGCGAAGCACAGGTGCCTTTCTTCTCGCTCTCCGGGTCAGACTTTGTGGAGATGTTTGTGGGGGTTGGCGCATCGCGTGTGCGTGACCTGTTCCGCCAGGCAAAGGATAAAGCCCCGTGTATCATATTTATTGATGAGATTGACGCCATTGGCCGTGCCCGTGGTAAAAACAATATTGTAGGAGGTAACGACGAACGCGAAAACACGCTGAACCAGTTACTGGTGGAGATGGACGGATTTGGTACCGATTCGGGTATCATCATCCTGGCGGCTACCAACCGCCCTGATGTGCTGGATTCGGCCCTGTTGCGCCCGGGCCGTTTTGACCGGCAGGTAAGTATTGACAAGCCTGACCTGATAGGCCGCGAGCAGATATTTAAGGTACACCTTAAACCGGTTAAACTGGCTGATGGTGTAGATGCTAAAAAATTATCGGCGCAAACCCCCGGGTTTGCCGGTGCAGAAATAGCTAATGTTTGTAACGAGGCCGCTTTGATTGCCGCCCGTAAAAACAAGGAAGCAGTGGATATGCAGGATTTCCAGGATGCAATTGACCGTGTAATAGGCGGCCTGGAGAAAAAGAACAAAATCATATCGCCTGAGGAAAAACGCATTGTGGCTTACCACGAAGCAGGGCATGCCATTGCAGGCTGGTTCCTGGAACATGCCGATCCGCTGGTAAAGGTATCCATTGTTCCGCGCGGCGTTGCTGCGCTGGGCTATGCGCAGTACCTGCCCAAAGAGCAGTTTTTATACACTACCGAGCAATTGCTTGACGGTATGCGCATGACCATGGGCGGCCGGGTTGCCGAGGATATTGTTTTCGGTAAAATATCAACCGGCGCGCAAAACGACCTGGAACGCATCACAAAACTATCCTATGCGATGGTAACCCTGTACGGAATGAACGATAAGGTAGGCAATGTATCCTTTAACGATACCCAA
>CAZZVY010000170.1:0-7494 GCA_964657585.1 uncultured Mucilaginibacter sp.
AACCCGGACCAGTTTGCTGATGCCTTTGCAAGGGCATGGTTTAAGCTGACCCATCGGGATATGGGCCCGCGTGCCCGTTACTTGGGCCCGGATGTACCAGCTGAGGAATTGTTATGGCAAGACCCTATTCCGCCGGTTACCCATGAGCTGATCAATAACCAGGATATTGCTGAATTAAAAGGTAAATTATTGACATCAGACCTTACCGTATCTCAAATGGTTGCTACCGCCTGGGCTTCGGCATCCACCTTTCGCGGTTCAGATAAACGCGGCGGCGCTAACGGCGCACGTATTCGCCTGGCCCCGCAAAAACACTGGAAAGTTAATAATCCCGATCAGTTAGCTAAAGTGCTGGCAACACTGGAAAGCATACAAACCGGGTTTAACAGTGCCCATGCCGGCAGCCGTCAAATCTCGTTAGCCGACCTGATCGTATTAGCCGGAGGCACGGGAGTTGAACTGGCAGCAAAAAATGCCGGTTATGATGTAACCGTGCCTTTTAACCCTGGCCGAACCGATGCCTCGCAGGAACAAACCGATGTGGAATCATTCGGGCATATGGAACATACTGCCGATGGGTTCCGCAACTATGTGAATAGCCGCCATACTGCCGCTGCGGAAGGAATGCTGATAGACAAGGCCCAGTTGCTTACGCTTACCGCGCCCGAGATGACTGTTTTAGTTGGCGGCATGCGTGCGCTGGATGCCAACTTTGACAACTCGCGGCATGGGGTATTTACTAAAAGGCCCGGTGTGCTTACCAACGATTTTTTTGTAAACCTGATTGATTTCAATACCACCTGGAGCGCCGTATCAGATGCTCAAGATGTTTTTGAAGGCCGCGACCGCAAAACCGGCGACCTTAAATGGTTAGGCACACGTGTTGACCTGATCTTCGGGTCAAACTCGGAACTCAGGGCGATTACCGAGGTTTATGCCTCGGCAGATGCAAAGGAAAAATTTGTTAAAGACTTTGTAGCCGCCTGGACCAAGGTGATGAACCTTGACCGATTTGACCTGATAAATGCTTAATATATTATTAGATCGCATTAAGCGGTCACATTTTTTTAAAGCGGCTAATACAGCCCTAATAATCAATTACTTGTATACTGGCGTTAGGAGGGAGTGCACTGCAATGTACATGATGAAATATGTTATTACCTTCGTGCTG
The DNA here is from genome assembly GCA_964657585.1 of uncultured Mucilaginibacter sp. Classification (GTDB taxonomy): domain Bacteria; phylum Bacteroidota; class Bacteroidia; order Sphingobacteriales; family Sphingobacteriaceae; genus Mucilaginibacter. The sequence goes on from CAZZVY010000170.1 coordinate 1,172, forward strand.
ATATCGGCCGCCTGGGTAGCCGCGGCGCAGGATATGGATATGAGTATGCCGGGCATGGACATGAAAAAGGATACTTCGCATCATCATATGATGAAAATGAACAGCCAGTATTCTGTCGATCTGCCGATGAACCGGGATGGCTCAGGGACATCCTGGGTGCCGGATGTAACCCCCATGTATGCTTATATGATGCACGGCAAAAAATGGATGACCATGATACATGGCAACTTTTTTGTGCGGTATGAAGCACAGGATCTCCTGAACTCGGGCAGCCGCGGCGGACACCACTTTGATGTGCCGAACATGATTATGGCCATGACCCAACGGCCCGTAGGTAAAACAGGTTTATTTGCCATTAATACCATGTTCTCTCTTGATCCTTTAACTGTCGGCAGTGCGGGCTACCCATTGTTATATCAAACCGGCGAATCATATAAAGGCATTAAACTGGTTGACCGGCAGCACCCGCATGATCTGTTTGCCGAGCTGAGCGTGAGCTACACTCAGCACCTGGCTAAAAACACTGATGCCTATCTGTCCGTAGGCTATCCGGGTGAACCGGCCTTAGGGCCGCCGGTGTTTATGCACCGGCTGTCGGCCATTAATGATCCGGATGCGCCTTTAAGCCATCATTATGCCGACGCTACGCATATTGCCTTTGGCGTAAGTACCTTAGGTTTCAGGTACAAGGATATTAAAATAGAGGGCTCGGCCTTTACCGGCCGCGAGCCGGACGAGCACCGTTATGATTTTGACCCGATAAAAATAGATTCCTACGCTATGCGCCTGAGTTACAACCCCTCCAAACAATGGGCCTTGCAGGTTTCCAACGGCTGGCTGCACAGTCCGGAAGAGTTGGAACCCCTGCAAAATGCTGACCGCTTTACCGCTTCGGCTATGCATACCAAGCTGCTGAACAGCGGCAGTTACATAGCCACTACTTTTGTTTACGGCCAGAACCATTATTCGGATAACGGGAAAACCCTGCCATCTGCCTTGCTGGAAAGCACGCTGCAGCTGAAAAAAAATGCGGTTTACGGCCGGTATGAGTTTGTACGCAAAGACGCCGAAGAGTTAGACCTGCAAAACACATATCCGGCTAACCCCAACTTTAACATCAATGCGCTTACCTTAGGGGTTAACCGCATATTGGCCACTACAAAAAACACCGATCTGCGGGGCGGACTACAAGGAACGCTTAATGTTTCACCGGGAACGTTGCAAAGTTTATATGGCGCAACCCCGCTGGGATTTGAGGTTTATATCCGTATTAGCCCGCATTAAATTCAGCAAATTACGCCAGCACTGTTTTTGTACTTACCGGCTGCGGTATCTTTACGTAATAGCCGGTGCCGTCATACACGCGTTTGCGCGGGTGGGTTTGGCAGGTATTACTGCAGCAGCCTTCCAGCTTTTCGCCGCAGGCATCGCATTGGGTAAAGTGTTCGTTACATTCAGGGTTGGCGCAGTTGATCATTTTATCGGTAACGGTCCCGCAGTTGCGGCAGGTAGCGATAACAACCGGGTTAACGCTGTTCACATCAACCGAAAGCCGGTTATCAAACACATAGCATTTACCTTCAAAATCCTGACCGCCGGCTTCCTTGCCGTATTTAATAATGCCGCCGTGCAATTGGTAAACATCGCTAAAGCCTTGGTGCAATAACAGGGCCGATGCTTTTTCGCACTTAATGCCGCCAGTGCAGTAGGTGAGTATCTTTTTATCTTTAAATTTAGCCAGCTCGTTAATCTTGGCCGGGAAATCACGAAAGTTTTCAATATCCAGCGTTACGGCGTTTTTAAAGTGGCCCAGGGAATGTTCATAATCCGACCGCACGTCTAAAATCACCACATCGTCGCGGTCTTTCATCGCTAAAAACTCTTTCGGCTCCAGGTGTTTGCCGGTCTGGCGGTTAGGATCAATAATATGGGGGTCGCGCAGGCCGGAATGCACTATCTCGGATTTATAACGGCAGTGCATCTTTACAAAGGATGGCTCGGATACATCGTCGATTTTAAAATCTGTTTTGGCAAAGCGCTCGTCTGCATGGATGGCAGCCATATAAGTTTTACAAGCTTCCGATGTACCGGATACTGTACCGTTCAAGCCTTCTTCAGCTACAATAATGCGGCCTACCAGGTTTAAGCTTTTACAAAATTTTAAATGATCGGCAGCGAATTGCTCCGCATCTGCTATTGTTGAATAACAATAATAGAGTAGTGTTTGATACTTTTCCATAAATCATTGATACTGCTGCAAACAGCGTTAAATGCGTGGCAAAGATAAGAATTAGAATAATTTAACTGATATGAAGTATTTTATATATTAGCAATATAAGATAATGTTTAAAATTAACTGTTATCATGACGAAAATAATCTTATTAATTCTTTTATTTTGTATATATAGGGGGGTTAATGCACAATCAAAAAGCTATACGGCTAATAATGGCGTTACCTATCATTTAAAAGACACAATTTATATTGGATACGGCTCTGGCGAAAAAGGAATATATAAATTTATAAATGTAGCTTATCGGCTTACATTAAAAGATGTACTTACAAGGAAAAAGTATCCATTTTATAATTTAGATGCTGGATATGCTAAAAAATACGGCATATTAAAATATATATTTAAGCCAAGTAAGCAAAAAGGAACAAATGTCTTTTTTCTACTGTATATCCCCAATTACAAGGAATTTAGTTTGCAGATAGATTCAGCCATCAAGTATGGAGAGATATTACCGCCAATAAAGATTTAAGTTATTGGATTAGCATTGATTGCAGCTACAGCTATTACAAATAAAATGACCCTTTTAGCCGACATGATAGGGATTTTCAAAAGTGAATACATTGAAAATATTAATCCGAAAACTGTTTAAGTTTTCTCTCCACTAACAGAATTCTACGCGGCTTATGCTTAATTTTGATGCATAAATATCTAATTTATGTATGACACCTTAAAACCTGTGTTAGAACAGGAACTTGCCGAAATAGAAAAAGCAGGATTATATAAACGGGAGCGCATTATAACTTCGCCGCAGGGGGCAAATATTACCGTGCAGGGGGGCCAGGATGTAATTAACTTTTGCGCCAATAATTATTTGGGGTTATCCGGTAATGCCAGGGTAATTGAAGCAGCCAAGAAGGTAATGGATACGCACGGCTACGGCCTGTCATCAGTAAGGTTTATTTGTGGAACGCAGGATATACATAAGCAGTTAGAACAAAAAATAGCCGGGTTTTTAGGAACGGAGGATACCATACTTTACGCCGCCGCATTTGATGCTAACGGCGGTGTGTTTGAGCCGCTGTTTAATGAGCAGGATGCCATTATATCTGACGAACTGAACCATGCGTCTATCATTGACGGCGTACGTTTATGTAAGGCGCAGCGCCAGCGTTATAAGCATGATGATATGGCCGATCTGGAAGAAAAGCTGAAGGCCACAGCCGGTTGCCGCCACCGCATAATTGTTACCGACGGCGCGTTCAGTATGGATGGCACTATTGCCCAATTGGACAAAATATGCGACCTGGCCGATAAATACAAAGCGCTGGTAATGATTGATGAAAGCCATTGCTCGGGCTTTATGGGCAAAACAGGCAGGGGTACTCACGAGCTTCACCACGTAATGGGTCGTATAGATATTATTACCGGTACTTTAGGCAAGGCGCTGGGTGGTGCATCGGGCGGTTTTACATCCGGCCGGAAGGAAATTATTGATATGCTGCGCCAGCGGTCAAGACCCTATTTGTTTAGCAATACCTTAGCCCCAGCTATTACGGGAGCATCCATAGCAGTACTGGATATGCTAAGCGAAACCACCGAACTGCGCGATAAGCTGGAAAGCAATACCAAATACTTCCGCGAGCAGATTACCGCCGCCGGTTTTGATATTAAACCGGGGGTACACCCCATAGTACCAGTGATGCTGTATGATGCCAAATTATCGCAACAGTTTGCTGCCAAGATGCTTGAGGAAGGTATTTACGTTATAGGCTTTTATTACCCGGTAGTACCGCAAGGCAAGGCCCGCATTCGGGTACAAATATCGGCTGCACATGATAGGGAGCACTTAGATAAAGCTATTGCAGCGTTTACAAAGGTGGGTAAAGAATTAGGTGTAATTAAATGATACGTAACAATGTATTAACAACTATACTACTTTTAAAAATATTACCGGTTGACAACGATGCAATAATGTTTGCCATGAATAGTGATTTCTCAGACTTTGAAGATGCTCTTCAATACTTTGCAGCGCTAACCAATAATTGTAGTCATATTATATCACGCAACTTAAGGCATTATAAAAGGTCTGATTTACCAGTTTTAACTGCTGAAGATTTTTAAAACGTTATAATAATTAAGCCCTGATAACATCAAAAAATACAAACACATCTTCTTCGACCTTGACCATACTATCTGGGATTTTGATAAAAATGCCGAAGAAACCCTGCATGAGTTATATGATACTTACCAGTTAAACAATATTGGCCTCCCCTCTGCCGGTATGTTTATCAAAACCTATACCCGCAACAACCATCAGTTATGGGCCAAGTATCATTCAGGGAAGATCACTAAAGATACATTGCGCCAAACGCGCTTTAAAAAAACCTTTCTGGACCTGGGTGTGCACCCTGATCTTGTCCCCCATAATTTTGAAGATGACTATGTTAGGCTGGGGCCAACAAAAACCAACCTGTTCCCGCATGCGCATGAGACTTTACAATACCTAAGCAGTAAATATCCGCTGTATCTTATATCAAATGGGTTTAAGGAATCAACGGAGACTAAGGTGGCAGGGGCTGGCCTGGCCAAGTATTTCAAGCATATAATTATATCAGAAATTGTTGGGGTAAACAAGCCGGATAAGGCTATTTTTCAGTATGCCGTTGGCTTAGCCGGTGCTGCTAAAGAAGATTGCCTGATGATAGGCGATAGTTTGGAAGCTGACGTGATGGGCGCTATAAACTTTGGTATGGATGCTATTTATTTTAATCCCCTGGGTTTGGAAAAGCCAGTTGATGTGCCCATAGAAATAGCTCACTTGAGGGAATTAACTTTAATATTATAAAGCAGCAATTAAGCTTGGAAATTGTAGCAAGCTTGATCAGCCGGGTTAAACCAGAGGCCTGTAAAAACAGACAAAAAGGCTTAATATAAGGGACAAAGCTTATTTTTACCGCCTATGACCATTGAAAACAATTTTGACAGTATAATATTTGACCTGGACGGCACCCTGTGGGATACTACCGCCAACGTGGCGCTGGCCTGGCAGACCGCAAAGGAACAGGCGGATTATATAACCGAAAATATTACACAACAAACCGTACGTTCCATTACAGGGATGGCTTATGACGCCATTTTTGAAAAACTTTTCCCTTATCTTGATGATGCCAGGCGCGAAAAGTTTAAGGCGCTGTGCGCCAGGAACGAGCTGGATATACTACACAAAAAAGGCGGCTACCTTTACCCGCAACTGGCGGAAACGCTTGATTATCTTAAAACCAGCTATCGCCTTTTTATTGTGAGCAACTGCCAGTTGGGTTATATAGATGTTTTTTTGGCGATGGAAGGTATGGAAAAGTATTTTGAAGGCCACCAGTGTTATGGCACCAAAGGGCAGCCCAAGTTTAAAAATATAATGGATGTAGTGGCCGACCATCAATTAAAGTCGCCAGTTTATATAGGTGATACTGCTGGCGACCGCGACTCGGCGTATAAAGCTGGGGTGCCCTTTATTTTTGCTGATTATGGTTTTGGAGAAATGACTGAAGGTTATATTGCCGTTATTCATCAGTTTAGTGATCTTCAGCAATTATTATAAATCCGTTTAAATAATAATTAACATTACATAGTTTCGTTTTTGTCGGAAAATCGCCATCTTTAGGCGGTGTCACCTTATCCCGATAAATGAAAGCCATTTTACTATTTTTACTATGCCTGCTATTTTCTGCCAGCCTTTTAGCACAGCAGAGCGGCGTAAGCGGTATAATTACCGACGAAGCCGGACACCCTATCCCTTTTGCGAGCGTACATATTAAAAACACCACCAAAGGCACATCAGCCAACAGCGAGGGCAAATATACCTTGCAGCTAATCCCCGGCCAGTATGACCTGCAATATAATGCCATTGGTTACAAACAGGAAGGCCGCACGGTTACCGTTAAAGGCGCCGAAACAGCAAACATCCGGCTTAAAACCGAAACTTATGAACTAAAGAACGTAACTATCCGTTCGGGCGCGGAGGACCCTGCCTATGCCATCATCCGCAAGGCCATAAAAAAGCGTAAGGGTTATTTGAACGAGGTAAACGCTTTT
>CAZZVY010000171.1:0-7477 GCA_964657585.1 uncultured Mucilaginibacter sp.
TTCCAGTTTTAGATGCGCTGCTGCTTTCAGCTGCAGCTGGTGCAGCAGGCGTAAAGCCCTCCACATCCTTTTTCACTATACGCCCGCCATCGGCGCTGCCCTTTATCTCATTAAGGTTAATGCCTTTATCTTTAGCAATCTTACGCGCTAAAGGCGATGCTTTTACCCGGCTGTCATCTGTTGAGGATGCAGCACTTTCAGCAGCAGTTGCCGGAGAACTGCCGCCGCTTTCTGCGGGTGCTTTTTCTGTATGGTCATCTTCAGCTGCACCAGCATCACCGGTATCTTGCAATAATGGGGTAACATCAGTGCCTTCTTTACCTACAATGGCAATAATTGCGTTCACCTTGGCAGCTTCGCCTTCCTTAACACCTATGTATAAAAGCGTACCGGCCTCATAACCTACCACTTCCATGGTTGCTTTATCGGTAGCTACGTCGGCTAACGAGTCATCGGCCTTTACTTTATCGCCAACCTTAAAGTTCCACTTTTCAATAGTGCCTTCGGTCATGGTATCACTCAACAAAGGCATGCGGATAACCGTTGCCGGGATGCTTGAGGTATCGGCTTTTTTAGCGGTTACAGCAGCAGGCGCTTTATCAGCAACAGGCGCAGGCGCCGCCTCGCTTTTCTCTCCGGCCGGTGCAGCCGGGCTTTCCAGCAAGGCTTTATAATCTTCGCCCTCTGCGCCAAGTACAGCAATAACCGCGTCTACCGGTGCAGGGGCCCCTTCTTGTATACCTATATAAAGCAAGGTTCCATCCTGGTACGATTCAAAATCCATAGTAGCCTTATCGGTCTCTATCTCGGCCAAAACATCGCCCGATTTTACCTTGTCGCCCACTTTTTTATGCCATTTAGCAATAACACCTTCAGTCATGGTGTCGCTCATTTTAGGCATCTTAACTACTTCAGCCATATATTATTGTTTGATGATAGCAGGTTTAATTGATAAGTTAATAGTTAATCGCGGATGTACGGATAATCTTGCTGTACATACACATCAGTATAAAGTTCAGATGCTTCCGGCCATGGCGATTCTTCGGCAAATTGCACTGCTTCGTCAACTATGCCTTTTATCTTTTCGTCCATTTCATCAAACCATTTTTCCGCTGCATAGCCCTCTTTTAAAATAGTTTGTTTTACCAACTCTATGGGGTCTTTAGATTTATAGCTTTCCAGTTCTTCCTTAGTACGGTACTTTTGCGGGTCAGACATGGAGTGGCCTTTGTAGCGGTAAGTACGCATTTCCAAAAAGGTAGGCCCTTCGCCGGCGCGGGCCCGTTGTATAGCTTCGTCCATAGCATTATGCACGGCAACAGGGTCCATCCCGTCCACTGCCGATGATGGGATACCATAAGGCAGGCCTAATTTATAGATATCGGTTTGTGCTGTGGTGCGCTGCACCGAAGTGCCCATGGCGTATCCGTTGTTTTCGCAAATGAATATGCATGGCAGCTGCCATAAAGCAGCCATATTAAAGGTTTCAGTTAGCGCGCCCTGGCGCACGGCGCCATCGCCCATGTAAGCTATGCTCACAAAATCGGTGCCTTTGTATTTTTCGGCAAAGGCTATACCAGCGCCCAGGGGCACCTGGCCGCCTACTATGCCATGCCCGCCGTAAAAGTGGTTTTCCTTATCAAACATGTGCATAGACCCGCCTTTGCCTTTGGAGCAGCCGGTAGCTTTACCATACATTTCGGCCATTATGGCCTTTGGGGCGGTACCCATTGCCATAGCATGTGCATGGTCGCGATATGCGGTGATCATACTGTCACCTTTTTTCATTACAGACATTGCCCCGGCTAAAACGGCTTCCTGCCCAATATACAGGTGGCAAAAGCCCCTGATCTTCTGCTGCCCGTATAACTGTCCTGTTTTTTCTTCAAACCTGCGCATCAGCAACATTTGTTCATACCACATCAGGTAGGTATCTTTTGTAATAGCTATTGAACCCATTTGTTTTTTAAGCGATCAATTTATAATAAAGGTAAGCGCAAATCTAATTATATCCGGCCATATATCGAAAACTGGGATAGGTTTGTTATGCAAATTTTTGACCCAAAACAATATTCTTTTTAACAACAATTGACCTGCTTATGAAACACAGAATATCATTTGGCAAACCGATATTTAACACTGCCAAACTGGTGGATTTTGCCGTTAATACATAATAATATTTGATGCTTAATTATGGCATATAATCGCTAAAATATTAATATGGTTTAACCCGTAATTGATTAACATCAACTGCAAGACCTTTAAGATATTTACTAAGCATACTTTAAGGGGATTAGCTGAGATGAATATACTTGAATAACTTATTTAAAATTGTTACGTATAACCGCGCAAAATATAATGTCGATGTATAATTAATCAGTACGCAACTTAATTAACAAAAGTTTAAAAGTAATATCCTTGAAAGCACGAAATTATTTTTTTCATGATACTTGCTTGTATCAAAATAATGTATAGTTTTGTCATCGCATAAGTTAAAAGTGTATTTTTTTACAAACACTTTGTATAGTTAACCCGAACAAACTAAGGTTTAATGAAGAAATTTGCTCTTATTACCGTATTAATTTTCAGCATTTTAAGTGCTCAGGCACAAACAAAAAGTGTTCCAACCCCTGCCCCGGAAAAAGATGACCAGGAAAGCTTAGCTAAAGATTACATGTCGCAGATTATGGGCGTGGCTTTGAATGCTACCTCAAACCTTAAACTTTTTCAATTTGTTTACGATTGGATAGGTACCCCATACCGGTTTGGCGGATCATCAAAGAAAGGCATTGACTGCTCAGCTTTTACTAAAGAATTATATACGCAGGTTTTTAATATGGATATTAAACGCAATTCGCGTGATATATTCAGCATGGTTACCCCTGTGTCTAAAGATGACCTGAAAGAAGGCGACCTGATGTTTTTTAAAATACACAGCCGCAGCATTACCCATGTGGGTATTTACCTGGGCAGCGGCCGCTTTGCGCATGCCAGCAACCGTGGCGTGGCCATCAGCAATATTGATGATGCTTATTACAGCCGTTATTTTTACCGTGGCGGCCGTATGCTGGCTTCATTGAAAGACGAACTAACATCCGGGCCCGGGGCAGCCGATGATAAGAAGGACGATAAAAATTAAAATATAAACCTGATGTTTATGATCCCCCGGCTAACCAACGGGGGATTTTTTTTGCAGTACCTTATAAAAAACATTTTCTTTTATTTGTATAATTTTTTACCTTTAACACAAATCAATACAATAAATCTTTTGCTAAACCCGCATCATTTAAATCAAAAAAATACCATGAAAAAACTTATTACACTAACATTGTCTCTGGTAGTTTTAGGTGCAAGCACATTTGCACAACATACCGATACCCTTAAAAAGAAAACAACCACCGTTAAGACAGAAAAAAAGACGGTTACCGAAGGCGTAAACAAATCAACCGATAAAGCTATTGGCAAAGACGCTAAAGGCAGGACAATTTATGAAGGGCCTAAGGGAGGCCAGTATACACTTTCAGAAAACGGTAAAAAAACTTACCTGCCTGCGAAAGACAAGATCAAAGTAAACTAAACAAAATTTTAAGTAATCAACAAAGCCATGCTTATAACTGGCTTTGTTGGTTAACATCAGCAGTAAGTATATTTTAGGGATAGTTATTCAGTTCCCTAATATCAATATTTCAACCCGCCTGTTTGCTATCCGGTCATTTTCGGTTATTTCGGGGTATACTTTTGGTTTAGTGCTGCCAAGGCCCGCATATTTCATACGCGCTTCGTTTATACCCATCCTTAATAACGTCACATATAAAAATTTAGCCCTGTTTAATGATAGTGTGAAGCTGCGCGTATCGTTATCATAAGCATCTTTAGTTGCGTACTCACAACAAATATGACCTATAAGTTCAATTTTAAGATCTTTGTTATTTTTCAACACGTTATATAGCTCTGTTATATACTTTTCAGATCCCGGAAGCAAATAGTGCCTTCCCGGTTCAAATAAAAAGTCGTCAATATCAATACTTTCGCCAACCTGTAATGCCGGCAATTGGTTTATCTTCTGTTCGGCATTAAGGGTTGTTGCCGTCAAGGTGTCTTTCAGATCAATCCTGGCCATCGTTATTGGCCGGTTATTGTTTACCGGGTCATCCTTAATAACAATTACCTCCACCTTACGGTTGGCCGGCATCCCGTTTACCCCTGTTACGGCATTACCTGGTACTGCCCCATTCCCAAAACAACTGACTGTTATGGCACCGTACCTTTTTAATAAATACGCCTTTACATTTACGGCCCTTTTTAAACTTAGTTGTTTATTATATGCTTTTGTGCCGGTAAAATCAGCGTAACCTTTTATTTTAACCGATCTGATATGGCCTGCGTCCGCAACACATAAAGAGTCGAGCTTTAACATTTGCCGGTAAGCAGCGCTCTCGTTTATGCGGTAATACAGCCGCAACGTATCGCCCTTGCGGGCAAAAGCGCTTCCAAAAACCAGCAAGGGGCACCACACAACAATTATTGCTTTTTTTAACTTGCTATAACTGCTTGTCATTTATACCATTTAATTATTAGCGGGGCTGCTAATTGAGGTAAATATATCAAAATGTCAAGCAACTATGAATATTAAGCAGGCAGCGGTTACCCAAATAATAAAGAAAAAACCTCTTCGATGCTGCCAACGGTTTTTACTGCAATTTGATAGCGGGTAAGGTCGATACGCTTTTTATCTGCACTGTTGGCAGGCAGGTTATATTTGGAGATAAAAATTTGTTCAAAACCCAGCTTTTGTGCTTCAGCTATGCGCTGTTCAACGCGGTTGACGGCCCGTATCTCGCCTGATAGGCCCAGTTCGCCGGCAAAGCAGGTTTTGAAAGGGATAGGGATATCCTGGTGCGAGGATATGATTGCAGCCGCTAACCCAAGGTCAATAGCGGGGTCCTCCACACGTATGCCGCCGGTGATATTCAGGAAAACATCTTTAGCGCCCAGGTTAAAGCCGCAGCGTTTCTCTAAAACGGCCAGCAGCATATTCATGCGGCGGGTATCAAAACCTGTAGCCGAGCGTTGCGGCGTACCATAGGCCGACGTACTTACCAGCGCCTGGGTTTCTATCATCATGGGCCGCAGGCCCTCAAGCGTTGCAGATATAGTGATGCCGCTTAATGGTTCATCCCGCTGTGATAGCAATATTTCTGACGGATTGGATACTTCGCGCAAACCTGCGCCCAGCATTTCATATATCCCCAGTTCAGCTGCTGAACCGAACCGGTTTTTAACTGCGCGCAAAATGCGGTATACGTGGTGCCGGTCGCCCTCAAACTGTAAAACGGTATCCACCATATGCTCTAATATTTTAGGCCCGGCAATCATACCGTCTTTAGTAATATGGCCTATTAAAAACACCGGCGTACCGCTCTCTTTGGCAAAGCGCAGCAACTCGGCAGTACATTCCCGTACCTGCGATACACTGCCCGGCGTAGATTCTATATGCGATGAATATAGTGTTTGTATCGAGTCGATTACTACCATCTCGGGCTGCAGCTGCTCTATCTGCTTAAAAATGTTCTGGGTAGATGTTTCTGTAAGGATATAAGCGCCACGGTGCGTGATCCCGGATCCTTTATTTTGACGGCCAGGTGCCAATTCCTCATTGCCAGCTGCCGAAGGCATCAGCCGCTCGGCCCGCATTTTTATCTGCCGGTCGCTTTCCTCGCCCGATACATACAGCACTTTTAATGAAGGCATGTTAAGCGCTAACTGCAGCATTAGCGTTGATTTGCCTATACCAGGCTCACCACCTATCAGCACCAGCGAACCGGCGACTATGCCGCCACCTAATACCCGGTTAAACTCGTTATCCTGCGTTAATATACGATGTTCTTCATCAAACGCTATCTGCTCTATCAGTACAGCTTTACTGGCCCGCTGCATGGAGGTTGATTGCGGTTTCCAGTTGGGAACGGATGTATTAGCCTTTTCAATTATCTCTTCTGCAAAAGTGTTCCACTGCTGGCAAGATGGGCATTTCCCTAACCACTTAGGCGATTCAAAGCCGCAGCTTTGACAGAAGTAAGCAATTTTTGTTTTGGCCATTTGATATGTATGCAGGCATGCTATGTATAGTTTCAAAAATGCATAATAGTTTCCATATAAACAATAAAAAGGCTAAAAATATTAGCATAAGCGCACGGCCTGTACATGTACTTATTAAGAGTTTTAAGGTAACCTCAATTTACCTATTTTCGCGCTGTGAAATATTTGATAGCAGGCTTAGGCAATATTGGCAGCGAATATGCTGATACCCGGCACAATGCCGGTTTTATGGTGCTTGATGAACTGGCTAAACAGGAAAACCTGCATTTTTACAATATGCGGCTGGCTTACTATACCGAGTTTAAGTATAAGGGCCGTATGCTGCACCTTATTAAGCCCACCACCTATATGAACCTGAGCGGCAAGGCTGTTGGCCATTGGATGAAAGAACTAAAGGTGTCGCTGGAAAATGTGCTGGTAGTTGTTGATGAAATAGCCCTGCCCCTTGGTACGCTGCGCCTTAAACCCAAAGGCAGCGCCGCGGGCCATAACGGTTTAAAGAACATTGAACTTATGCTGGGCACAGATCAATATGCCCGCCTGCGTTTTGGCGTGGGCGACAACTTTCCAAAGGGCCGCCAGGTTGATTATGTGTTAAGCAGCTTTGATGACGACGAGCAGCCCGCACTCCCTGCGCTGATCGACCGCTCTATCGATATAATTAAAAGCTACGCTACTATTGGTACAGAACTCACCATGACCCGGTACAACAATAAATAAATTGATAATAACAGTTTACAACGTTCAACAAATATAGCTATACTGTACCTTTCTTAATCCTGTACTAAATATTTAGTATTCAGTCGGTCCGATTTCGCATATTCATCTGTGTGTTAAACAATGTTAAAATGTTTTGCTTAACTGCAACATTAAGGTTCTTTGTGCATCTATTGCACTAAAGTCTATCTATGAAGTTATTGTTACTTATCACATTATTTTGTTTAACCAGCCTGATTTTAACAGCTCAAACGCCTGCCAAAACTATTGCCTTACAAGGTGTAGTAATGGATTCTGTTACTAATAAACCAATGGGTTTTGTTACCATTAGCATTAGCGATGCTGTTACCAAACAACCTGTAAAAAGCGGGCTTACAAAAGATGATGGCACTTTCAGCCTTAATGGCCTGGCTGCTAAGCCCTGCCTGTTATCACTGATCTATGTAGGTTATCAAACCAAAACTGTCCAGGTAAGCGGCAATGCCGATTTTAATGCCGGCACCATCAAACTGGTACCGGATAACAAGCAACTGAAAGAAGTATCAGTTTTAGCAGCAAAGCCACTGATGAAACAGGAGGTAGACCGCATAAGTTATGATGTACAGGCCGACCCGGAAAGCAAAGCCGTCAGCGCTTTGGACATGATGCGTAAAGTGCCCTT
>CAZZVY010000172.1:0-7453 GCA_964657585.1 uncultured Mucilaginibacter sp.
TTGATGCGGATACCGGCGAAACCTCGGTGCTGCGCAGCAAGGAAATGGCTAATGATTACCGGTACTTCCCGGAGCCTGACCTGCCCCCGCTGATGCTGACGGAAAATGATATTGACTGCATACGTGCGGATATGCCTGCTTTACCGGATGAATTATTTGCCAGGTATACCACGCAGCTGGGCCTATCTGCCTATGATGCGGCAGTTTTAACGGCCGACCATCGCCTGGCACAGTATTTTGAGGAAGTGATAAAGTACACGGTTAATTACAAAACTGCTGCCAACTGGCTGATGGGGCCTTTAAAGAATTTACTTGATAGTAACGAAGCGGTAACCTTAAAGCCCGAAAGCCTGGCCGGGATAATAGCGTTGGTTGATGCAGGAAGGATAAACCATACCATTGCGGTAAATAAGTTGCTGCCTGAGCTGTTAAAAGACAACGGTAAAACGCCGGAGCAGGCCGCAGTTGCACTGAACCTGTTTATCAGCGACAGCGCCGATGAACTGCACTTGTTTATAACCCGGGCATTGGCTGCCTACCCTGATAAGGTAACCGAATACCGCAGAGGCAAAAAGGGCGTTTTAGGGCTTTTTATGGGCGAGATAATGAAACAGTCAAAGGGGAAGATAGACCCGAAAAAAACTAACCAGCTGCTGATAAAGGCGCTGGAAAATATAAGCTAAAAGATGGCTTAGCTTATTTGAAAGCTATGCCAATAGCAACAGGACGATAATTGATCCTTAAACTTTTAACCAAAAACAAAGAAAAAACAGCTGAAAGAAAAAGCCTTACGTTTATGCCTTCAGCTTTAAGCCAAAACAAAATGAACAAAAGAAATATTTACTGCCTGGCGCTTTTTACATTGGCTATTACGGCCTGTAAAGATAAAAAAACCTTCACAATCGACGGCGTTATTGAACATCCGGGCGCTTTGAAAAAAGTGTACCTGTTGCAGGCCGACAGTACTAAAATAAGCGTTGTAGACTCCACCAATTTAAGCGAGAACGGTAAATTTCAGTTTCAGCATACTTCACCCTATGCCAATTTATTCAAGCTGCGGGCTGGCAGCACTATATTTGACCTGATAGCCGAAAACGGCGACGACATTACGTTTAAGACCAATATAGACGATGCTGCCCATGCTTACGATATTACAGGATCGAAGGAATCTGAAAAGATCAAGGAATTTAACAAGCTGAGCAACGTTTACGGCGATAAGACCAGTAAAATTGTAGCCGAATACCAGGCACAGGTACAAAAGGTAGGGCACCAGTCCGATTCGTTGATGAACATTTATAAGCCGCAGTTTATGGCGGTACAAAACCAGTACGGACAGGCCGTTGTTCAGTTCATAAATGATAATACAACATCGCTGGCCGGTTTTTACGCCGCCACTTCGTTAGACCCGTATCAGTATGAGCAGCAACTGGTGGCTTATGCCGATCATATAAAAGGAAATTTCCCTAATAACCCGGCGGTACAGCAGTTCCTGAAGCAAATGGACCTGGCCCGGCCGGTTTCCATAGGGCACCCTGCGCCTGATTTCAGTATAACAGCTATAGATAATAAACCCGTAAAGTTAGCCGACTATAAAGGCAAATACGTTATGCTTGATTTCTGGGCATCCTGGTGCAGCCCCTGCCGCCAGGAAAATCCTAACGTGGTGAAACAGTATGCTATTTATAAAAACAAGGGCCTTAATATTTTAGGCATCTCTTTAGATGAAGACCGCAGCGCCTGGCAAAAGGCAATAGCCGAAGATAAACTGACCTGGAGCCATGCCTCAGATCTGCAAAAGTTTGATGGGCCTACTGAAAAGCTTTACCATATAGAGGCTATCCCGTCAAATTTTATTATCGATCCGAAGGGCATCATCATTGCAAAAAACATAACCGGTACCCAACTTGAAGAATTTTTAAACAAAACGTTCAATCAAACTAAATAACAGGTTAACTAAATTTAACCGTTAACAATTTGTTAATATTAAGATAATCAATTAGTGCATTTTAGCCGGTACTTTTATTTAAAATTTGAACCCTTATGAGCACATCATCAAAACAGAAAATATTAATTGTTGACGATGAACCTGATATACTGGAATTAATTGAATATAATTTAAAAAAGGAAGGCTACCAGGTATACACTGCCCGCAATGGGTATGAAGCCGTAGCCGAAGCCAAAAAGGTATTGCCTGAACTGATTGTACTGGATATTATGATGCCTAAAATGGATGGCATTGAGGCCTGCCGCATTATGCGCACCATGCCCGAGTTTAAAAGCACCTTTATGGTGTTTTTAACTGCCCGCAGTGAAGAATATTCAGAAATTGCAGGCTTTAATGTAGGCGCTGATGATTATATAGCCAAGCCCATAAAGCCCCGGGCTTTGGTAAGCCGTATCAATGCTATACTGCGCCGCAACCCGGCGCCAGAAGAAATAACCGATAACAAACTGGAAATTGGCGACCTGGTGATTGACCGCGAGGCGTACCTGGTTTTCCAGCGCGGCGAAAAGGTGGTGTTAGCAAAAAAGGAGTTTGAACTACTATACCTGCTGGCTTCAAAACCGGGAAAGGTATATACCCGGGAAGTGATCCTGAAAAATATCTGGGAAGATTCGGTAGTGGTAACCAACCGCACCATCGATGTTCACATCCGCAAGATCAGGGAAAAACTGGGCGAGGCTTATGTATCTACCGTTAAAGGAGTGGGGTACAAATTCGAGCTGGCTTAAAATAGTTTCATAGGCATTAAAGATCAAAAAAAGAGGCCTGCAAAGCCTCCTTTTTTTGATCTTTAACAATTTATGCTGTTGCTTTTTTAGCTGCAGTGGTTTTCTTTTTAATTCCCGCACCGCTTTTATCAGCTTTAGCAGCAGTTGTCTTTTTAGCTTGTGCGGTTGCAATACTTGCCTTTTCGGCAGTTTTAGCGCCTGTTGCCTTAGCTTTATCAGTTACCTTTGATCCCTGTTCTTTTGCTTTAGCCGCGCTTTTATCAGCCTTGGCTTTTACATCTGCAGCCTTAGCTTTTGCATGGCTAACAGCCTTGTCTGTTTTATCGCTTGCCTTGGCTTTTACTGCGCCTGCCTTTTTTGCAGTTGCTGTTTTTTTATCGGCGGCTTTGTCTTTAAGATCGTCAATTTTATCGCCAATGGCCTCTTTAACATCTTCGGCTTTTTCAGTAGTGCCGTCCCATAAGTCGGATATGGTGTTTTTTACCTTTTCGAAAAATCCTTTTTCTTCAGGTTGCGGTTTTTTTGTGCTCATAATATTTAAAAGGTGATTCAATTATGCTGATAGTCAGATAATAACCATGCCAGTTTTGCATGGTGCCTTAACCCTGCAGCAAGCGTGCATTTTTTGCTTTTTTAAGCGTATTTTTGTAAACTAAAAACTAAAAAACTGCTCACATACTGACTAATAAAGTGAACAGTATGCTTATGTTATAATATGAAGATCCCTAAATTTACAGACCTTATACTGTTTGAAGATGAGGATATTATAGTAGTGAACAAGCCGCCATTTATCAGTTCGCTGGATGAGCGGGAGGGAGGCGAGATCAATATGCTGCGGCTTTCCAAACAATATGCCGGCGATGCCCAGGTTTGCCACCGGCTGGATAAGGAAACTTCAGGCGCACTAATCATCGCCAAAAACCCCGAAGCTTACCGCTCAGTATCTATGCAGTTTGAAAAACGCCAGGTGAAGAAGGTTTACCATGCTGTTATTGATGGTACCCATATTTTTGAAGACCTGCTGATAGACCTGCCTATCCTTAACACCGGCAAGGGCAACGTATCCATTAACCGGCAGGATGGCAAACGCGCCGAAACCTGGTTCCGGTCTTTAAAATATTTTAAGCACTACACGCTGGTAGAGTGCCGCCCCGTTACAGGCCGTATGCACCAGATACGTATACACCTGGCTACCCAGCAGGCCGCCATAGCAGGAGATGAAATGTACCGCGGCAAGCCGGTTTTCCTGTCTGCGCTTAAACGCAAATATCACCTGGGTAAAGATCAGGAAGAAATGCCCATTATGAAACGTTTTGCCCTGCATGCTTTTGAGGTATCCTTTAAACTGATGGATGGCACGGATGTTACCATACATGCGCCGTACCCTAAAGATTTTGAAACACTGCTGAAGTTACTGGATAAGTTCGACTCCTGATTTGGGATTTAAACTAAACTCAATGGTAATTACCTCGTTAAACGATAAATAAATACTGCCGTACGCCCTATAAGCAACGGGTATTGTTTAAGGTTAATGGTTTCACCTGCACGGTGTGCGCCGGAGCCCGATGCCCCCAGCCCGTCAAGGCAATCTACATACCGGGCAATATCTGATATATCCCCGGCGCCTCTTGCACCCGGATCCCCTGCCTTTACTTCGCCAATACCCATATCCACGCTTACCTGGCTTAACAGGCCCACCAGTTTATCATTCCCTGCCGATGGCTGCATGGCAGGTAACCCGTCTGAAAAACTGATGGATGATTTGGTGCCGTTAAGGCTTTGGGCAACTATGGTCCTCATTTTTTCGCGTGCCGCTTCTTTTTGCTCATCGGTTAAAAACCGCAGGTCGCCGGTTACCGTTGTTGCCGGGGATATGATATTGGTTTTACCAAGCGCATTGCCGCGGCCGGCCTGCCCATCAAATACAACCTCTGAGCCGCCTACGATGAGGCCCGGATTAAAAGTCAGGTTTTTCTCGTGACTTAGTTGTTCCCTAAAATCATTAAGTACCCTGGCTGCTTCATATATAGCGCCATAACCTAACCCATTGCCAAAAACGCCCGATGAATGGCCGGTTTTAGCAGTTACGGTCAATGTCCAGCCGCTGGCGCCGCGACGTGCGGCAGCTACCCGGTGCAACCCTTCGGACGATTCAAAGCAAAGCGCTATATCCGCCTCCTTGGCCCGCTTTACCAGGTCCTCCCGTGCCTGTTCATGCGGCAGGCCCGACCGTTCTTCGTCGCCGGTGAAGTACACCACCAAATTCATATCCTGCAGCGCTCCGGCAGCCTGCAAAGCCTGCAGCGCAGTGATGATCAGCACATTGCCGCCCTTCATATCGTTAACGCCCTGGCCTGTCGCTGTCGAATCGTTAAGCATGGTATAGGGGCCGGCCGGCATGTCTGGTTCAAATACTGTATCCATGTGCCCAAGCAATATAATGCGTTTACCCTTTTTGCCCAGGTGTACTGCCACCAGGTGCCCGGCGCGGTTCAATGCATCGGGCTCGGCTACCCACTCCGTTTTAAAGCCAAGTTTTTGCAATTCCCTCGCATAGGCGTCGCCCACTTTCTTTACGCCGGGCTTGTTCATTGTGCCACTGTTGATGTTAACCGATTCGGTTAGCAAGGCAATAGCATCACTCATATGGGTATTAACATAATCTATTGCTTTTTTCTCAGGCGGTGCAAGCTGTGCAAAGGTATATTGTGCCATTGCGGTAAAGGCTGCGGTAACAAGGGTGTTTTTTAAACGCATGTGGTATGTATAATTTATGTATAATTAAAATTGGCCATATCGTCGCTGTTCTTTAAGTGTGCCTTTTCAATAAGCCGCCAGCCTTTAGGTTAACGCTTAAGTGGCAGTTATCTCCATATCAAATCTATCAGAACAACCCTATCTGTCCCTTATCGTCAATGTCCAGATCATCCGGATTGGTAATCTCCAGATCAATTTTTTTAGGTGGCTGCACCGGTGTACCTGCAACTTCTGCTACAGCGGTTATCTCTTTTGCGGGCGTGGCATCAGCCGCTTTTTTATCCTCCGGTGTAACTACTATCTCCGTTTCTTCAACGGTATTCGGTTCCGGGTCAGGCACATCGGTATCATCGTCATGCTCGGCTATCAGTTTTACGCTTTGCACCACATGGGCCGAAAGGCGGTTGCCTATTGCCTTCATTCCTTTCACATCTATCAGGTCGGCCAGGTTCAGTTCTACCGTTTCAGGCACCTGGGTTTTGCCCCTCAACTGTTCTACCTGTGCAATAGGCTGCAATGCGCCCGAGATCAGGATCAGTTTGGAGCCGCTTTCCTCGCTGATAAAGCTGGTTCGCCTGCCAATGGCCGTATTTTCCAGCATAAAGCGTTTTACCATATAATTTTTTGATTTACCATCAAAATGCACCACGGTATAAACCTTCTCCGGGTTGTATTTTTCAATCAGCAGCATTTTGTCGTCAAAATGGTTGTTGAGGTCAAAGCTGGTGAGTTCATAAGTGCCGTTGCCAAACAGGGTCAGTATTTTATCCTCGCCGTCAAACTCACCCAAATATTTACCGCGGCCATCAGCGTTAAGGCGTTTCAGGATATCGTCATACCATATCTTTCTGCCGGCCAGGGTAGATATGCCCTTGGTTTTAAGGGTAATCTTTTTTACCGGGTACTTGGTAATGATGTTGCCCATAGAGCCGCGGCCCTTAATGGCCAGCGCAGAAAAATCTTCATCAAACTGCAGCTTTTTAAGTTTAGAATGCGGTTTTAACTGTATGCTCACCACTTCGGCTTCGCCGTTGGGGTTAGCGCTGAAATATAGCACCTTGCTGCCTTTGGTGCCTTTGGTCAGGTCGTACTCCTTATCGCGGGTAACGCCCACCACGCTGAAACGCTTAATGTACGATACGCCGCTTTGCCCGTCGCGATAGATCATGTTGTAAACCGTGCGCTCATCATTCTTTTTAAATACAGCCGCGTGGATAATATCCTTGCCCACAAAAACCTTTTCCTGCACTTTAGTAATAACAGCCTTGCCATCCTCACGGAAAACAATGATCTCATCAATATCCGAGCAATCACAAACAAAGCTCACCGAGTCATCCTTTTTCAAGCCCGATCCAATAAAGCCATCTGCACGGTTAACATATAATTTAACGTTGGCCAGCGCCACCTGGCTTGCCTCCACCTTATCAAATGCCCGCAGCTCGGTTTTACGCTCGCGGTTTTTACCAAACCTTTCTTTCAGCTTTTCAAACCAGGCAATGGTATAGTCCGTAAGGTGTTTAAGGTGGTGCTTAACCTCTTTAATTTCTTTCTCCAGGTTCTTGATCTGTTCGTCCGTTTTCTTAAAATCAAAACGGGTAATGCTGCTCATGGGTTTATCAATCAGCTTTTTATAGTCCTCGGGCAGTATCTCGCGGTAAAATTGGTCAAAAAACGGTGTAAACAACCTGGTCAGCGTTTCTACCACCAGTTCAAAGGTTGCTGAGCCTTCATAATCCGGATGTTTATACATCCCTTCCTGTATAAATATTTTCAGTAAGGAACTGAAAAATATCTTTTCCATCAGTTCCTGCAGGCGTATCTCCAGTTCCTGTTTAAGCAAGCCTTTGGTAAACAGGGTACTTTCTTCCAGGATATCGTTAACACTCATAAAGTGCGGCTTATCGCCTTTGATGACGCAGGTGTTGGGCGATAGCGAAACTTCGCAATCAGTAAAGGCGTATAG
>CAZZVY010000173.1:0-7358 GCA_964657585.1 uncultured Mucilaginibacter sp.
CCTACGGCGGTTATGCCGTTCTCGTACTTACCAACCGGTTTCCCGTTTATAAAGAAACGACCTGCCTGGCGCATCCCGTCAAATTGTATAAAAACTTTTTGTCCGTCCGGGTTGGCGGCAGGCAGTTTAAAATGTTTGCGGTACCAGCCAATGCCCATCATCTTTTCGCTCTGGTCGCCGCCGCCATGACTGATGTAGGCACGATAGCTATCCGTTTCGTTCCAGGTATGGGGTAAACTTACAGCAGTCCATTTAGAGTCGTCAAAACCTGGCTGATCGGCACCGGCTTCATCGCCGAAAGTAAATTTCCATCCAGGGTTAAAGTTATAGGTAGCCCGGGGCGAAGCCGGAGGGGCGTATGCTGATACGGGCCGGCCATGCGCTTGGTTAAATACACAAAGGGTAACAATTAATAACAGAAAGTAAGATAAGCCTTTGTTCATGATGCAAATTTTGATACTGATTTATTTAAAGCCGCAATAACCGGCAATTGGTTTAACCGGATTAATTGAAGCTAAAATAAATATTATAATTGGATTTAAAACAAAATGCCCGGGTTATATTGCTGCAGTTTTAAATTTATAACAGCCTGCTTGCTTAAAAGGATTCAGGTAATGATATTTTTACACTAAGCATAAAAAAGCCAACTACCCTTTGGGTAATTGGCCCTTGTAATGCCTGTTTCCAAAAACTTATTTGAGTGTTTATCTGTGAGATGAGTTCCTGAAACAAGTTCAGGATGACTTGACTTTTTTATGTCGTGCGGGACTTGTTTCGGCATCCCACTTGCAAGGTTTTACCATCGAACGGTTACCTGCCGCGAGGGTTCCTGAAATAAGTTCAGGATTACTATCAAGTAAATAAAAAACGCCCCGCAATTAGCCGTGGCGTTTTTACATAGATTAAGCTTTAGCTTTATTACTAAAATTTAAACGGCATATACCAGTTGTTAGGGTCCATCAGCTTGGCGCGTACAGTTTCAGAAGCGGCATTGCCTTCCAGTTTCAGTTTATCGGCTATTTTGTTGGCCAGTATAGATGGGTCTCCCCTTCTGCGGGCAAAGCGTACCAGGTCGGTCCAGCGGTAGCCTTCAAAAGCCGTTTCCAGCGAAGCTTCATTCAAAATAGCATCTTCAAGGGCGTTACTGTTATTCATCAGGCTAAGCGGCGTTGGCACCAGGTTAGCGGCATTACGGGAGCCTACCTGACGGTACCAGTCCTGGTGATAGCCTTGCGGGCCGCCGGAGCGGGCGTCAAAATCATATGGCGGCGGTAAAAACGTCTGCTCTGTATTGGTTATGTCTACAGTAGTGGCCGGAACCGCAGGAGCGGCCGGGTTAAACAGGTGTTGTATTCCACGGTCGAATAAAGCATAGGCAATCCTGTTTTGACCATCGTACAAGGCTGACTCCGCAAAATGCTGTTGTAACACCGCAGAACGGTAAAGTAGGAACTGCCCGCCCTTTTGCAGCGGGTTTACCGGCTGGAAGGTGATAGGGTCCCAGTAATAATACAAATGCTTGGCAATAACCGGCTGCCCGTTAATGGTGCGTACAGAAATTGTGGCGCGGCCATCAAAGGGATATCCGTTAAGTTGTATTTGCGAGTTCCAGTTATTGATAATGGCCTGAGAGGCAGTCAGCAAATATTTGCCACTGCCATTATTGGCAAACAGGTCAACTAAAGGGCTTGGGTTATCAATAGGATTAAACAGCATGCGCCATATAAAAACTGAATTGGTGGAAGTTGGCGATGCCCCAGCAGGTACTGAAAACTGTTCACGCCAGCTGGGATTGGCATTTACATCATTTAAAACACCGCTTGCATTATAGCTTATTAATTGACTATCATTAGACACCTTATATTGCTCAAAGCTTAACATGCTTATCGAGCCGCCAAATATTGGCCCTGAGGTAGTAAACCCGGTAGTAGTACGCCAACCATATTCAGACAAGTACTTGTAAAATATTGATGCCTGGTGGTAATTACCGGCCCAAAGGTTCACATCACCGGCAATGGCGTACTTTGGGACAAAAAGAAGCGCGCTATTACCTGTACCGCCATAAATGGCCGCATCTGTTATAGAGGTGTTGAGCGCGGCAGCAGTAGAGCCGGTTATTGGATCACTGGCAGAGTAGTTATCCAGGTAACGCACCGGGTCGTTCATAAAAGCGGTAAGCTTGGGCAGCAGCTGGTCAATGGTCAGCCGCGGGAATTTAGCAGCATCGTTAAGGTCGGTTATATTGGCAAGTGGGTCGGTTACATAGGGTATTGTACCGTACTGCGCCGCCAGCTGCAGGTACAAAAAGCAGCGCAGGGTACCCAGGTCCGAGTAACGCTGCTGGTAATCCACCGGTTTTAACTTACCGGTCTTCAACATGTCGTCAAAATGGTACATCGCATCGTTAATGCTTAGTATCACACGGTACCAGGGCTTAGGGTCGGTCCAGGGGTTATCGGTAGTTTCGGTATGCGTATTCAGTTGTTTTAAATAAATATCTGCATTAGCAGTAGGGCTAACCA
Organism: uncultured Mucilaginibacter sp.; assembly: GCA_964657585.1. Lineage (GTDB taxonomy): Bacteria > Bacteroidota > Bacteroidia > Sphingobacteriales > Sphingobacteriaceae > Mucilaginibacter. The sequence continues at coordinate 2,523 of CAZZVY010000173.1, forward strand.
GGTCTGCACGTAATTCGTTCAGCACAATGTACCTGTCGGCCAGTTTTAAGAACTGACCATATATGCCAATAATAGCCGAGTTGGCATCATATACATTCTGATAGGCGTTGCTTACGTCTACCTGGTCAACCGGTTTCACATCAAACATCTTCTTGCACGAAAAAACGGTAAGCAGGCAGCAAACCAGCGCTGTTTTATAAAAAAACTTAAATGATATCTTTTTCATATTTTATTCAGTCAATTCTATATCAATTATATACCAAGGCGCAGCCCTAACTGCACAATTTTAAATTGCGGTTCAAGGGTGGTATCTATGCCTTGCAGCAAAATGTTCTCGTTAGCGGCAAATTCAGGGTCGTAACCTAAATAACGTGTAAAGGTGAACAGGTTGCTGCCGGTAGCATACACTTTAACGTATTTAAAAAACTTGTACTTTACAGGCACATCGTAACTTACCGATAAGGTGCGCAGCCTGAAATATGAGCCGTCTTCTATCCAGCGGTCAGAGAAGGAAGCGTTGCCGCTGGGGTCGCCGTAGGAGGCCCGGGGAATATTGGTAACCTGCCCGTCGGCCCGCCAGCGATTGTCAATAGCCAGTGTTTGGTTGTACTCGTTACGCTCCGATTCAATTTGCCTGCGGGTGTAGTTATATATTTTGTTGCCCTTGCTAAAGGTGAACAAAGCATTAAGGCTTACCCTTTTATAAGTAAAGCCGGTAGATATGCCGCCGGTAAAATCAGGGTTGGGGTTGCCAATTGCCTGCATGTCCTTTGAATCAATTATCTTATCGCCGTTAACATCAACAAACCGCATATCGCCGCCCTGCTGCGGCACCAGGTTGCCCGCGCTGTTACGTACGCTTATGCCGGCAGTTGCAGCCTCGGCATTTGAGGTATAAACACCGTTGGTTTTATAACCGTAAAACTCGGCAGCAGGCTGGCCTACGGCGGTAATAATATAACCGCTGGCATAGCTGTTAATTATGCTGCCGCTTGGCAGCGCAGTTATCCGGTTTTTGTATGAAGAGATATTAAAGCCCAGGTCCCACTTAAATTTAGGAGTGCTTATTACACGGCCGGTAATGCTTAATTCGCCGCCGGTAGTATTCATGCCGCCTCCGTTAGTGTACTGATATACTATACCTGACGCGCCAGGGGTAGTAGTTTGGGTAAGCATCTTATCAGTAGTGTTACGATAAATATCGGCCGTAACGTTTAACCGTTCGCCTAAAAATGATGCATCAATGCCCAGGTCAAGCTTTTTACCGGCTTCCCATTGCAATGCCGGGTTGCCAAAATTAGCCCGTACCAAGCCTTGCAAACCTAAAAGGTTTTGTGATATATAATACTGGCGTGCGGTGTAGTTGCCAATATCATCGTTACCGGTCAGGCCAAAACTGCCGCGTATCTTCAGCAATTCAACAAACTTTACGTTGGCCATAAAACGCTCTGATGATACCACCCAGGCTGCCGATACAGCTGGCAGCACAGCATAATTTATGCCGTTAAGCTTTAAGGCGTTAGGGATACCTGTACCAAAGCGAGAAGAAGCATCGGCCGCTAAATTAAAGCCCAGGATATATTTACTATACAACTCATAATTGGCATTCAGGTAATTATTGAGCCAGTGGTAGGCCCCGGCATCACCGCCGGACACACGCAGCGCAGGTGCGCCGTTGTTTACTGTAACCAACTGGTCAATAGCTGAGTTATACCCCAGGCTGATGTTATTGTTATTAGTAGATTGTGTGTACCTTGTACCTAAATATACCCCTAACTGATGTATACGGTTAAACGTACGGTTGTAGGAAAGGTAAGTATCGCTATACAGATTAAATAAGCGGGTTATGCTGCTCCCTAAACGGCTATCGGCCACAACACCAGGTATAGCCAACGTATCATCCGCTACCCCAAACCTGGGTATAAATGTGCTCTCGCGCACCTTATCAGCCGTAACACCAAAAAGCGTTTGCGCTACCAGGTATTTGCTTAGCTGATACCGAAAGTTAAAATTTCCGAAAAACCGGTAGTTTTGATTGTATTCCTGTGATTTATCTGAAACAGCGGCAGGGTTACTAAAGCCAAATATATCCGTATCCGACTGGTTAGGCGATTCGATACCCTGTGCGTTAACTTGTTGCACACGCAACAGCGGAGATTTGATTAACCCCAGGTATATAGGGTTGGTTTTAGGCGACAAGCCTTCATCTTTTAATGTTTGTGAATTATACGCAAATGATAAAGTAGTATTAATAGTAAACCGCTTACTGATATTTAAGTTACCATTAAAACGGGTGCTGTATTTTGTAATGTCGGTAGCTTTGGTTATGCCTTTGTTATCACCATAATTCAGGGACAATACATAGGTGGCAATCTCATCACCGCCTGATACCCGAAGGTTTAGGTTTTGGTTAAATCCGTTTTTAAAGGTCTGCTTTTGCCAGTCGGTATTATTATGGTAAGCATAATAAGTAGCATTGCCGGCAATATTATCATTCATATACGGTTGGGCCGCTATTTGGTCGGGGGTTTGGCCGCTTGTTTTTAAAACATCTGATAAATAATTGCGGTAATCGCCCGCCTGCATCATCGGGATCAAGCCGCTCTGCGGGAAATAATCATAACCGCCAAACAGGCCGAGGTCGATTTTTGTGGCCAGATCAGGGTGATTGTTCGTGGTTATCAGGATAACCCCGTTGTTGCCCTTTGTACCATATATACCGGCCGAAGCATCTTTTAAAATGGTATAGTTGTCCACATCATGCAGATCAAGCAACCCAAAGGGATTGTAAAGGTGCCCTCCAATTATCGAATTAGAATAGTGATTAATATCATATATCATACCGTCAACCACTACCAGTGGCTGGTTAGTACCATACAATGAGCTTGGGCCCCTCAAAAACAGGTTAGCGCCAATGCTTGGCGTGCCAGAACGGCGTACTACATTTAAACCGGCCACCTTGCCTTGCAAATAAGAGTCAGGGGTTTCCTGGCTGGTAGGCTCCCAGGCGCCTAAGGTATTCACGGTAGCTACCGCATTTGGCTGATGGTTTACGGCTACGCGGCTAAAGGGCATACGCGCTTCATCATAAATAGAATTATAATCGCCTTCATAAAGCAGCACATCAGGCAGGGATTTGCGTCCTTTAAGCGGTATTTCCTTTTGCTGATAATTTTGCCCCGTAACCATAAGCACGGCATCATAACTGGGCACGGTAATAGTAAACCGTCCCTGATCGTTAGTAAGCGTGCCGGAGTAGGAAGGCACGGTAATACTGATACCTGATATAGGTTTGCCTGTGGCAGCGTCTTTTATAATACCGCTTATTTTGGCGCCCTTTGCCCTTGCAACTGAATCTTGTTTATATCGTGCAATACTATCGGCTAACCGTACCGATGATATGCTGTCTGTTTTCTGCGCTATAGCTGTTACGCCGCCAAACAGGCCTATAAAGAGCAGCAAACCGAGTATTTTAGTAAAATTTTGCATAGTTAAGGTTAAATTTTATTGTAGTATAGGTATCAGTTTAATGTAATCGGCAATAATATTATCAAGATTAGCGGTAGTAACCGTTTGCCCCACCAGGTACATATAAACTGAATTGTATTTTACCACGTTTAAGTTACCGTTTAATATGTTTATGGTGGCATTAGGTACCACAGTGCCGGCTACCGGATTAGTATACTGCATCTCCGCATAAAAATAGGGCGCCGCTACTGTTGGGGCCGGCGCTGCCGCTATGTTTTGATACGGAAAATTAACCGCAGTAGTAATGGCATAAACACCATTGGTGGCAACAGCCCCGGTAATTTGGCCAAACTCTATGCGCTCGGAAACGCTATAGTTGGTGTAGGCAGTACCATTAGGCGCTGTTACAGTGTATCCTGTAGGCGCGGCGGGGCTCTGCGGGTTTGTAGGTATCTTGGTAAACGCGGTATCATTAATAGCACGTATAACCACCTTATACTGGCAGGTATACAGGTTATTTAATTTATAAGCAGCGAAAAAGGTAGAAACTGCAGGATATACATACAAGTCACGATAGGGAACTCCATTATTATCAACCCGATAACGTATGTTTACAAAGGTGCCGCTTGCTGATGGCGTTTGTTTTAAAAAGGAATAGTTTTCCCCTTGTATGGTAATAGGCGTAATTTTGGTAGATACGTCAAAGTTCATGGCGCTCATAACGTATACAACACCGTTGCTGCAATTGTAGGTTTGCACAATGGCTGTTTTATCAATTGGCACCGGCACACCGTTAACCGATGTAAGGGTTGCCGGCAGGTTTGCCGGCAGTATTTTGCCGCGCACGGCTACATCCTTCAGCACATTAAAGGCCGAAAGCAAATTAAGGGTAGTATCCTGACTGCTGGTTTGAAAATACTTGCTTACCTTGTTCCGCTCATTATTAAACGCTGCATCGGTTAGTACAAAGTAGGTGTACAAACTATCCTCGTTTGCAAGGCTGGCAACACGGTTATAATACTTGTTAAGCTTAACAAGGCCGGTGCCAGGCACTAATACCGGTTTGCCGGTAGTTGGGTTAATGCTGGCCACCGTGGCTTTGGTGGTATCGGTGTAGCTGCTGTCCTGGCGTAAAATATAAGCCTGGTGCAATAAGCCAACGTTGGTTAAACTGCGCACATACTGGTCGATATTCAACTTTACGTAAAGCGGCTTATCAATGATATCTATTACACCGTTGCTCACATACTGATCGTGCGCGGTAATATTGGCATCCTCCACCGTAGTAGGTGTAAAAATTACATTTTTGCCGTTTAACGTACGCACACGTACCGATGTACCAATATTTGTGGTTAAAAACACCTGATT
>CAZZVY010000174.1:0-7343 GCA_964657585.1 uncultured Mucilaginibacter sp.
AAGGCGATGGTTCCAATTACTGGCTCTGGGGCTGGCCGGAGCGTTACGCGCTTTTATTCCCGAATGACGTCACTTATACAATTGGAAAAAGTGATTACCACAAGGACTGGTTTTTTGAGCAAGTGCCGCACGCCGAAAATCTTTCGTTTGTGAACCCGGAAGCAAAAGACCCGGCCAATCAGCGTTTTGGCTGGGTGAAAGCAGGAACGCCGGGTGAAGATATGTGGCGCATTATCGGGCACGGCCGTGCAACCACCTGGACTATCAAATTCAACATGAACAAAGCCGAACATGGTCAGGCGACTTTACGCCTGGCGCTCGCCGGTTCTGATGGCAACGGTGGCCTTGAAGTCGGCGTTAACGGCAAGAGCGCCGGTTCCATCCATTATATCTCCACCAACGCCCTCCGCTATAACACGGACAAAGGAGTCTGGCGCGAATACACGTTGAGCTTCGATGCCGCATTGTTGAAGAAGGGCGATAATGAAATGCAACTCACGGTTCCCGCCGGAGAACTTACTTCAGGCGTGGTGTATGATTACCTGCGCCTTGAACTTAACGAAAACTACAAACCAGGCAGCACGCCCCAATAAACCAAACCAATCTCTTGAATCCAAAAACTGAAAAAATCTGCATGAAAAAATTTATCTCGTCCGCCGCACGCCGCTTACTGGTTGCAGTCCTTGCATTATCAGCCCTGCCCTGCTTTATCTCCACCGCTACTGCCGCGCCAGTCGCGGCTAAGCCTACGGTTTCTGCACCCGTGACCGTGACCGACAGTGCCGGTAACTGGATCCTCGGCAACGGCATTGTCCGTGCAACCATCAACAAGCAAAACGGCCGGATGTTGGCACTGGTTTTTCACGGCATCAACACCATGCACGGCGGTGGATCCTGGGAACAAACCCCGCGGGGCGACAACGATGTCATCACGATCGACCCGGCGAAAAACGGCGGCGAACGCGCCGAGGTTTCCATCAAGGGTGCGCCCACCGGAGGTATTGACATTGAATTGCGCTATGCCATGTCCCGTGGCGTCAGCGGCATTTACGCCTATGCCATTTACACTCATCCGGCTGCCAACCGCGCAGCCGGTTACGGTGAAAACCGCTACATCACAAGGCTCAACCAAAACTTCAACTGGATATCGGTAGATGCCGACCGGAACATGCTCGAATGTACGCCGCAAGATTGGGGCACGGGTGTGGTCATCAACGCCAAGGAGCAGCGTATCCTGAGCACTGGCTACTATAAAAACTCTGTCGAGCACAAATACAGCTACAACGCCGTGCAATACAGAATCCCCGCCTACGGCTGGTCCAGCACCAAGGACCACATCGGCGTCTATTTTATCAACCCATCCACCGAATACCTGTCGGGTGGTTCCGAGAAGGTGGAATTGGTCTGCCATTTCGACTCGAATGACAACCCGGATCCGATCATTCTTGATTACTGGACTGGCGGTCACTATGGCGGTGGCGCAGGTTGCAACGTTCCGGCCGGTGAAGAGTGGAGCAAGGTTGTTGGCCCTATTTTTGTTTATTGCAATGCGCTGGCTGATCCAAAAATGCCATCACAATCCGACCTGAACACCCTGAATGCCACCGCCGGCAATCCCATAGTCCCACCCGCATGGCATGACAACGCCACCGCGCTATTTCAGGATGCGCTGGCTCAAGCCAAAATTGAGAAAGCCAGGTGGCCCTATGATTGGGTAAATGGTGTTGACTACCCTCACAAAGACCAGCGCGGAACCGTGACCGGACAGTTCGTGCTCAATGACCCGCAGGCCGCTACCACTTTGCTGCCTAATCTGACGGTCGGCTTAGCCCACCCGGATTACACCAGCAATGCCGGAGGATACGTTTCGCGGTCGGGTAACGGCAATTTGGTTACGTGGCAGCACGACGGGAATTACTATCAGTTTTGGACCGACGGCACTCAAAATGGCAAATTCACCATTCCCAATGTCCGCCCCGGCACTTACACATTACACGCGTTCGCTAACGGCGTGCTGGGCGAATTCGCGCAAACCGAGATCACCATTGTGGCCGGAAAAACTTTAAACCTGGGAAAACTTGTATGGAAGCCCGTGCGCGACGGCAAACAAGTTTGGGAAATTGGTTACCCATCCCGCACCGGCGATAAATTTTTTAAAGGGGACGGGGCGAACTATTGGCTTTGGGGCTGGACGGTGCGTTACCCGCTCCTTTTCCCGAATGACATAACCTACACCATTGGCAAGAGCGATTATCATAAGGACTGGTTTTTTGAGCAAATGCCGCACGGGGAATCAACCTACTGGGAAAATCCCGATGCAAAGGACCTGGCCAACCAGCGCTTTGGCTGGATAAAAGCCGGGACGCCCGGCCAGGATATGTGGCGCACCATTAGCCATGGCCGCGCCACCACCTGGACCATCAAATTCAACATGAACAAGGCAGAACATGGGCTGGCAACTCTGCGCGTAGCACTGGCCGGAGCCGACGGCAATGGCGGTTTGGAAGTGGGCATTAACGGAAACAGCGTTGGCACCATCAGGACCGTAGCTACCAACGCCCTCCGCTACAACACCAATAAAGGTGTCTGGCGTCAATACAGTCAGCCGTTTGACGCCGCCTTGCTAAAGCAGGGCGAAAATGAAATGACGCTCACCGTTCCCGCCGGGGATCTCAATACTGGCGTTGTTTATGATTACCTGCGCTTAGAACTTAACGAGGATGCCAACGCTGGCAGCACGGCTAAACCGGCAAGTTCGTCTGACCGTTAAAAAATTGATGAACCCGGAGGACGCCTTAAAATTGGCGTCCTTTTTAATTATTTACAAAAAGTAACCGAAACCATTTATTAAAATAGTGCATTAAACATTATGTTAAGCGAAAATATGGCGATCTATAAACCATGAAAACTTCAAAATTATATATCAATCATTTACAAATATTAAAACAGAGTCAAAAGCTTTAGATACTCCAAAAAGTAGTTGGAAAAGTGCACAGTCTATGGACTAAGCACCACATGTTTTTTGGTGCTTTAGTGTTAGGATTAAAGTAGCCGGTAATTCAGCCTATTAAGCTAAACGCAACCTTATTGATTTGATATACCCTGAGAAATTCAATTTGAGCAATTACAAATTCGGATTGCGAAAACGAGCGAAAAAATCAGTTATGTAATTGAATAGCAGATTACGCGAAAATAAAAAAGGGACAAACGGTGATTTTTTCCGCCTGCCCCAAAAGGTGATCCCATCAGGATTCGAACCTGAGACCTACTGATTAGAAATCAGTTGCTCTATCCAGCTGAGCTATGGGACCATAAAAATTAAGATTACAAATATGCTAAAATTTAGCAAAAAGTTAACAGACCTGTTTTACAAAACTTATAACGTTTAAACGTCAGTTTGACAGCAAAAGAATTTAATTAAAAAACAGCAAAGTGTTTCTTTTACAATAAGTAAAATCATACTTTTAACAAATTATTTAAGATATAAGTATGATTATTATCGCTGACGGCGGTTCTACCAAAACTAACTGGTGCCTGGTAAATGAAGCAGGAATCAAGGTTTATTTTAATACAGAAGGTTATAATCCCTATTTTGTAAGCCAGCAATATATTATACAATCGTTAAGGGAGAATTTGCCTATCGATTTAAATATAGACCAGGTAACGGAAGTTAATTATTATGGCGCGGGATGCTCAACCGACGAAAAGCGCAAAAAAGTACAGGATGCCATGCAGGTAGTATTTAGCAGTGCAACCGTAAATATAGGGCACGACCTATTGGCCGCCGCAAGGGCCTTATTAGGCCATGGCGAGGGATTTGCCGCTATTTTAGGCACTGGTACCAATACCTGCATTTACGATGGTAAAAATGTGATACACAACATAGATTCAGGCGCTTACATTTTAGGTGATGAGGGCAGCGGGTGCTATATAGGTAAAAAACTGCTGACTGATTACTTACGAGGCTACATGCCCGAACCCGTGCGCAGATTATTTTGGGAAACTTATAAACTTACCCCGGATGATGTGAACGAGCAAGTTTATACCCAACCCCTGGCCAATCGTTTTTGCGCAGGCTTCAGTAAGTTTGTATACGACAATAATGTGCATATAGAGTACTCACGCAACCTGGTGCGCACTTCTTTTGAGGATTTTTTCCGTAACCTGGTAACCCATTACCCCAATTACCAAAAATACAGCTTTAACTGCATTGGTTCGGTAGGGTATAACTTCCGTAATGTGCTGGAAGAACTGGTAGCAGAAAATGGTATGATACTTGGCAACATTATCCGCTCCCCTATTGATAACTTAGTGAAGTTTCATTTGAGCTAATTAATACTTAATCTTTTACGGCAAGCATTATGCCTATAAGGCAGTAACTTTTTTGTGAGTTATTTATGAGAAGCAATATCTTTTAAATTGCCTTAACGTATTTGTTTATAACAGGCTGCAATACTATTTCAATCAAATAAGAAAGGCCAATAAGCAGTAGGATTTTAATGGGAAGTTCTATATAAGTCGGGAGATTAAAATGCGCTTCAATCAATATAGGATAGTGTAGTATGTAAATACTATATGATATTGGGGCTACGTACTTAAATGGCTTAAGCAAACCTGCAAATTTTTTAGTTATTGAGGTTAAGTATAATGATAAGAATAAACACAGAAACGCAAAACCAATATGCCTTAATACCAAATAAGGATAAAATCCTATTTCAATATGACTGTTTGATCGATGGTAAACATAGCAGACTATTGTCAAGATTACTAAAATAAATACATAATACATTACCAAAGTTGTAACATTTTTTTTGTCTTTATATCCAAAAAAATATTCTGCTAATTCTAAACCTGTCCACCAAATAATAAAATATGAAAGCACCAAAAAAATGTGATTTGGGAATAATACATAAATAATTAAGTTCAAGATACAAAAAAAACCAATAATATGTACTCGAAAATTAGAATCCTTAATAGCCGGGTATACAAAAGGGAAAATCAGATAAAAAACCCACTCATACGATAATGACCACAAGGGAGCATTACCTAAAAATGGTTCTACAATATTTCCTGGCTTTGCAGGACCATAATCCTGCAACATTAATAAATTACCAATCAGTTGTTTTAAGTTTAAGCCACTCTTTATAATTAAAATTGACAATATAATCGCACAAATAAAAGGGAAATATATACGCCTAAAACGTTTTACGAAATAACTAATTAATGATTTATCACGAGATTTCTCAAATGAATAAAATATTACAAAACCAGATAAAATAAAAAAAATTATTACTGCTTCCTGACCAAACTTAAAAAAAAAAAGCAATGCCTTTGGCATGCTATTATCGTTCAAAATAAAATGACCTATTGCAACATAAATACTGGCAAAACCACGTATTGATTCTAATTTTTCTAATTTGTTCATAAGGAACCCCTTTTAGCCTTTTTATATTGATAGTAAATAGTATTATTTAGCTGTATACGAATGAAAAATTGCCCCGTAAATATTTACTTATCCAGATTCAGATCATTCTGAAATATCTTAGAATATTTTCGGCGGTCAAACTTATAAAGTTTGGCCGCACGGTACGATACGCCCTTTTGCTTTTCATCAAGTTCCTTTAAAAAACCATAGCTCAGCATCTTTTTGCGGAAATTGCGTTTATCCAGCTTTTTTGTAAGGATAGCTTCATAAAGCAATTGCAGCTGGGTAAGGGTAAATTTTTCGGGCAATAGCTCAAAGGCAATAGGCTGGTAACCAAGACGGCGGCGTATTTTGTTAAAGCCGGTTTTAAATATTTCGGTATGATCGAAACCCAATTTAGGCATATCGTTAACCGGCTGCCAGAAAGCTTTCTTTGCTATCTGGTTAATAGGCCGCAATTCTTTTTGACCGTTTAAGCGCAATAAGGCATAATAAGCCACCGTTATAACCCTGCCTGCCGGGTGCCGGTTTACTTCGCCGAAGGTGTGAAATTGTTCCATGTGCAGGCCGCGCAAGCCGGTAAGCTCATATAAAATGCGCTCGGCGGCATCGTCAACGCTTTCATCCTGCTTAACTATATAGCCGGGCAGGGCAAGCCAGTCTTTAAAAGGCTCTTCGTTACGTTCAATTAAAAGTATTTTCAGCTCGCCGGCATCAAATCCAAATATAACGCAGTCAATAGAAAATACCGATTCAAATTTGGGTAACAATTGTTCCAAGTCCTGTAATTAAATTAGTTAGTAAATGTTAAAGATATATGGTTTAGCGATAAAGGTAAAAAAATAAATAAAATTTATAGTGTAATTTTTACACACTATATTCGTAAACTTATTTATAATTAAAGTATGCCTGGTATTTCAAAGATTGCAGTCCTCACATCCGGCGGCGATGCCCCTGGGATGAATTCCTGCATCCGGGCCGTAGTGCGCACTGCTATATATAACGGCCTGCAGGTATGCGGTATTTACCAGGGCTACCAGGGAATGATAAACGATGATATGTATGAAATGCAGACCCGCTCTGTAAGCAACATATTAAGCCTTGGCGGCACCATACTTAAAACGGCCCGTTGTATAGCGTTCCAAACCGATGAAGGTATGGAAACAGCATACCAAAATCTGAAAAAACGGGGCATACGGGGCATAATTGTTATTGGCGGCGATGGTACATTTACCGGGGCATTACGTTTCAGCAAAAGATATCATGATATAGCTGTTATAGGCGTACCGGGCACTATTGATAATGATTTGTATGGCACTACATATACGCTTGGCTTTGATACCGCCACCAATACAGTAATAGATGCTATTGATAAGATACGTGATACCGCTGATGCGCATGACCGTTTGTTTTTTATAGAGGTAATGGGCCGCGACTCGGGTGCTATCGCATTGCGGGCAGGTATATCATGCGGGGCCGAAGCAATTTTACTGCCCGAAAAAGAGACCGCAATAAGTGATCTGATAAGCAGCCTTACAGGTGGCCAGTATGCTAAAAAATCATCGAGTATTGTTATAGTAGCCGAAGGCGACAGGCACGGCGGGGTATACGATATAGCACAGGCTGTTAAAAAAGAAGTTAAGAACTACGATATAAAAGTAACTATATTGGGCCACCTGCAGCGGGGAGGCAGCCCATCGGCGTTTGACCGTATACTTGGCAGCAGACTGGGTTTTGCCGCAGTAAATGCGCTGATAGCAGGCCAGTCACAAAAAATGGTGGGCCTGCAGGCCAATGTAATTGTTTTAACAAGCCTGGAAGAAGCGCTTAACCAGCATAAGTTTGAACTGGAGGAAGATCTTTTGCAAATGGCTGAAGTACTATCTATCTAAGAAAAATGATTGCAGTTGTTTATAGC
>CAZZVY010000175.1:0-7294 GCA_964657585.1 uncultured Mucilaginibacter sp.
TTACGGCCTGAGCCACATCCTCGTCATCATCACCCAGGAAGAAGGCGCCCAGGGACGTGTATTTATGAGTTTTGTAATAGAAAAAGACGGCCATTTATCAAATATAACGGTAGAACGCAAGGCCGGTTTTGGTTTTGATGAAGAAGCGATACGCGTACTTAAACTTGCACCGGCCTGGAAACCGGGTATACAAAATGGTAATCCTGTACGCGTTAGGTACACAATCCCTTTAAATTTTCAGATGACGGATTAAGCCCGGCTGCATTTTTATTTGAGGCTGCAATTTAATGGTTGCGGCCTTTCCAGTTTCAGTTTCAAACTGCTGTATAAAACTCTTCCTTCTCAGTTGTATGGATGTTTATGATGCCTGACAAAGCCAGGTTGACCAAAATACGTTGGGCGCTGCGCCGGCTGATTGTAAGTAGTTTGCAAAACTCTTTAATATCTATCCGGTGGTGTTGTTCTAAATACCCGAGCAACGTTTTTTCGTTTGCGGAATAAGAGATCAGTACACCGCTATCACCGGCAGAACGTTTTAATACTTCAACTACAATTTTACTTGCTAAAACACTTTTATCCTTTACCCGCACATATACCCACCACTTTCCATCTTCGCCAAGTGCATAGTGCGGTTTAATGCCGCTATTTTCAATATTTACAACCAGTACCAGTTTATCATCTACATATATCTCTTCAAAAACAGGTTCAAGCGCCGGGCGTATATACATTTGCGCCGCTTTGGTTATCATATATTTTTCCTCGTCTTCAAACTTTACACCGTTTATACTACCATCATCAGCCACTCCTATCAGTAACCGGCCGCCCTGGTTATTGGCAAAGGCCACCATAGTTTTTGCTATCTTTTCGCAACGGGTAATTGTTTTTTTAAAATCTAAAGAAACACCTTCACCTTCAAATATCAACCGCTTAATGTTCATTTATAGTGTCCTCAGTCTTTAGTTTATAAGGCGTAAATATTTCCATCCACCGTTCCGGCTTGGTTATCTGTTTAAAACCAAATTGACGGTATAACAGATGTGCGTCTGCCGTAGCTAATGACCACCGCCTTAAGCCTTGCAGATCCGGGTGTTCAAGTATGTTTTGCAGCAGCCATTTAGATAACCCCAGCCCACGGTACTTCTCTAAAATAAATACGTCGCAAAGGTAAGCAAAAGTAGCCTTGTCAGTAACCACTCTGGCAAATCCGGCTTGTTTATTATGCAGGTAAACACCAAAGCATAAAGAGTTGCTTATGGCCTTTTCCATTTGTTGGCGGGCTATGCCTTTAGCCCAATAAGAACGCTCGTTAAGAAAGTCAAATATTTCATTCCTATCCAATAAATATTGCTCTGTTGAGATGAAAAACCCTTTTTTTGCGAAGGCTTTATCGTTCATAATAACTTTCATCCTGAATATGAATTATTTTTTGCACAATTGGTTTCGGCAATACATAAAGTTATCTATATTTCAAGAAGCTTCACCTGCATTGGCTGATAAAACACTATTAGCAAGCTGCATTCATTGATTTAAGATTCTAAAATATCAGTTATTTGTTGCTAAGAAACAATACATTATGCCTTTGTGCAATAGTGTTTTTCGTACAAATAAACAAACAATTGGAGCAGCGGATTCTTTAAAGAATTAGTAAAAAGTGAAGTAAGGCAGATCAGCAATTGCAAATAAAGAAACGTTTGTCTTTATACTTAAAATCGCCTCCCTAAAATCAATTTAATGATAGATCTGTCGGCAGTTTGAGACCCAATGCCATAACCAAAATTCACCTCCCAATTCGGATTAAAATTTAAATCACCGGCTAAAAATAGCTGATGGTCTTGTTCTTTGTAAGGGTCAGGCTTAAAAAACGGGCCAGTACTGCCATAATATTCAAACCCTACTGCCACAGTTTTAGTCACATCATAACTGGCCTTTAAGTTTGGTGACCATATTAACCCTTTATTTTGATCGGGCCCTTTAAAACTTTGATCAACTGTTGGATTAAATGATATATATACCTTATCAATTTTTTTATCGATTATCGGCCTTATTTCAAGCGTTGCGGTATTTGGGTCAAATGCTGACTTTTGAAAGCCGAACTCCAGCGATAAACTTACGCCAACCGGCCAGTGCATGTCTTCCGGTATTGCCACCCTTGGGCGGATATGTGACCCTACATAAGCGGTGCGGCCGCCGCTGCCTATCGAGTTAAAAATATAAAATCCGGTTTCAAACCACTTGTTCCATCCGTGAGTAATCTCAATAGTTTCATGTTGTACACCATTAGTTGGTAACATGCCAAATTCATCACTAATCTTGCTGCCGCTTAATGTATTATTTGAGTGCAGCTCAAGCATGGTTCTGCCCGGTTCAACCAATTCTGACCCGTACACTTGTATCTCATAATTTTCCTGAGCTTTTGCTTTTAGGATGAGGACGAAAAACAAGATCAATAAGTAATATTTTTTCATTTTATATTTGGATAAGCTGGTTGTGTATAGGTCATTAAATTAAATAATTTTTTTGGATTAATACTGAAGTTTTTAGTCTTAATATGCTACTATGTCAATGTTGCTATAAATTAATTAAGCTTAACTAAAACATTTTTTATATTTGATAACCAATATTTAGATATGGTACAATATGATCCCCGGATTGACGACTACATCGCTAACGCTCCGGCTTATGCACAACCGATTATTTCTCACCTGCGCCAGTTAATACACCAGGCCGTGCCGGATGTGGTGGAAACCATGAAATGGAGCCACCCGCATTTTGATTATAAAGGCCCATTTATGGGAATCGGTGCCTTCAAGGAACATATGGGCCTTAACTTCTGGAAGACCAGGTTGATGGAAGACCCTGCAGGTTTGTTCGCATTTGCAGAGAAAGGCACTGCCGGCAGCATAGGCAAGATCAGCTCCATGGCCGATCTGCCTGCGGATGACGTACTGTTATCCTACATCCGTAACGCTGCTGAACTAAATGACAAAGGCATAAAGGCACCTGCACCGGCAAAAAAGCCTATCGAGAAAAAATCCCTTGAAGTTCCTGCCGACCTGATAGAAGGTTTCAAAGCCAACGCAGCCGCCATGCAACACTTTGAGCAGTTCAGCCCTTCAGCAAAAAAAGAATACCTGGAATGGCTTGCCGATGCCAAAAGCGCCGATACCCGCAGCAAACGCTTGGCAACCATGTTAGAGTGGGTAACGGAAGGGAAGACAAGGCACTGGAAGTATAAAAAGTAGTTTAAATATTAAAATCATACAGATTTTAACTTAAAGGCACGATAAGTAATGAAGCCGAATAGAGCAATTACAAAAAAATCATAAATTCTGATTGTTTTTAAGCGGTCAAATGAATCATGGTACAGATGTATCAAACCTATAACTACTAAAACCATTATGACTGAAAAAATGATCTTACAAAGTATACCATTGATTTGTTCATGGTAGAAATTAAAGTTAACTGAACTGCACTTACTAATACTCCCTTATTAATAAACTATCCGCAAAACCGCGCAGGTATTGTATATTGATATTGGGCAGGGCGATACTGTAAAGCGCCTGGAAAGCTTTTGAAGTATATTCCTGCATGGCATTTTCGGCTTGTTCCCTTATAGAAAAGCTATTATAAATTGCGGTAATAGCTGCAACTTTATCCGGCGAGGCGGCTTGTTTGTCGCTTAACCAATTTTGTAATTCTGTAGCCGCATCACCTTCAGCTAATTCAAGCACTTTAATCAGCAAGTAAGTTTTTTTGTTAGAGATAATATCTCCACCAACCTGTTTGCCAAACTTTTCAGGATCGGCATAAACATCTAAAATATCATCCTGCAACTGAAAGGCAATTCCTAACTGCTCACCAAAAGTATAAAGCAGCTCAGCATTTTGTATATCGGCCCCGGCAATCAAGGCGCCAATTTTTAAAGATCCGCCTAATAGCACGGCGGTTTTTAAGCGTATCATGTTAATATATTCATCAACCGAAACTTTATCGCGGCCTTCAAAGCTCATATCAAGCTGCTGGCCTTCGCAAACCCCAATGGCGGTATCATTAAATATGGTAACTACCTGTCTTAAAATGTTGTCTTCCACCTGCATAATAAGTTTGTAGGCTTCCACCAGCATTGCATCGCCGGCTAAAATGGCAACGTTTTGGTCCCACCGCTCATGCACTGTGGCCTGGCCGCGGCGCAGTGGCGCCTTGTCCATAATATCATCGTGCATTAATGTGAAGTTATGAAATACCTCTATGGCCAATGCAGCCTTTACAGCCTTGTTTACATCGCCGCCAAAAACATCACAGCCCATTAATAGCAAAGCAGGGCGCAGCCGCTTGCCACCTAAAGAAAGGATGTAACTGATTGGTTCATATAAATCGGGTGGTTGGGTTGGATAGGTTAGCTGTTTAAGCGCATCCAAAATAATATTCTGTAATTGTTTAAGGGTCTTCATCAAGCGCGTTCCGCTGCATTAATCTTGTACTAACGAGAAATCTATCTGTTTTTTGGTAAGATCTACATTTTTTACTTTAATGCGTACCTCATCGCCCAGTTGGTAAACCTTCTTTTTTCGCTGACCGATAATTGCATAGTTCTTTTCGTCCAGCGTGTAAAAATCATCGCTTATATCGCGCAGGCGTATCATACCCTCGCATTTATTCTCTATGATCTCTACATACATACCCCATTCGGTAACGCCGGATATTATACCATTGTAAATACTGCCAACATTATCCTTCAGGTATTCAGCCTGTTTATATTTGATAGAGGCACGCTCCGCATCAGCTGCCTTTTTTTCCATAGCTGAACTATGGGCGCACAATTGCTCGTAATGCTCGGCATTTGCCGATTGTCCCCCGTTCAGATAATGGAATAGCAACCTGTGCACCAATACATCCGGGTAACGCCGGATAGGAGAGGTAAAATGGGTATAATGATCAAACGCCAGGCCGTAATGGCTGCTGGTTTTAGTGGTGTAAATGGCCTTGGCCATACTCCGTATAGCCAGATGGGTTAATACATTCTGTTCTTTTTTTCCTTCCACATCGGTCATTAAATAGTTAAGCGACCGTGCAATTTCCCGGTCCGATTTCATACTGATCCTGTACCCGAACCTGGCGGCAAACTGTGCAAAATTACCCAGTGTTTCTGGATTAGGGGAATCGTGTGCGCGGTAAACAAAGGTGTATTTACGTTTACCCTTACCCATTTTGCTCACATATTCGGCAACCTTACGGTTAGCCAGCAGCATAAAATCTTCAATAAGTTTATGGGCATCTTTACGCTCTTTTACATAAACGCCAATAGGTTTGCCTGTATCGTCCAGCTTAAATTTAACTTCGGTAGTTTCAAAGCTAATGGCGCCGTTTTTAAACTTGGCATCGCGCAGCTTATGGGCCAGTGCGTTCAGCATTAATATCTCTTCACTATACTCGCCTTCTTTTGCTTCGATAATTTCCTGCACTTCCTCATAAGCAAAGCGCCTGTCGGAATGGATAATGGTTTTGCCAAACCATTCGGTTATAATATGTGCCTGCTCATCCATTTCAAAAACGGCAGCAAAGCATAATTTATCTTCTTTAGGCCGCAAGGAGCACAACCCGTTCGATAGCCTTTCCGGCAGCATTGGTATCACCCTGTCTACCAGGTATACAGACGTCCCTCTCTCAAAAGCTTCCTTATCCAGGGCCGAGTCCGGTATGATATAATGCGCCACATCGGCTATATGCACACCCACCTCGTAATTGCCGTTATCCATTTTACGGAACGAGATGGCATCGTCAAAGTCTTTGGCGTCTGCAGGGTCAATGGTCATGGTCAGTACGTTACGGAAGTCCCGGCGACCGGCAATTTCTGCCTCGCTGATCACATCAGGTATCGCTTCGGATTCATCTTCCACCTCCTTAGGGAATGAGGTAGGGAAGCCATATTCCGCCAGGATAGCATTCATTTCGGTATTGTTCTCGCCCTGGGCTCCCAGTACCTGTTTTATGCGGCCAACAGGATTTTTGGCATCTGTTGGCCAATCGGTAATTTCAGCAACTGCTTTTATACCATTCTTTGCCCCGTTCAAATCAGCCAGCGGGATAAAAATATCATGCATCATCTTGCGGTCGTCGGGCACAAAAAAGGCAAATTTTTCCGACAGCTTAACTATACCGGTAAACACTGTTTTAAGGCGTTTAATAATTTCTATCACTTCGCCTTCTTTACGTTTGCCTTTGCTTTTAGCATAAACGTATACTTTTACACGGTCGCCGTTCAGGGCGTTCTTTAGTTTGCGCGGGGCAACGTAAATGTCGTTTTCGTCCGGGTCGTCGGTAATAATAAATGCCGAGCCATCGTTGGTCAGGTCAACCTTTCCTTCAACAAAGGTATTTAGTTCCAATAACTGGAATTTGCCGGGTGCGGTTTCTTTAAGGTTGCCGGCAAAGGCTTCCTCTTTCAATATCTCAAGTATCACCCGTCGGGCGTCGTCGTCGTGTACGTTTAACGCTGCAGCTATCTGTTTATAATTTTGCGGTATATTTCCATTCTTCTCAAAAATATCCATTACCATTTTGGTAAGCACCAGTTTTACAGAAGAGTTATGTTTCTTTTTAGACATACGCAAAGATAAAGATTAGCAGGCAGAGAATAGTGGTTAGTAAACAGAACTAAAGAAACCAATATTCTAACTTGGTAGCGAATTGTTCGTCGATTAATATTTTCATGCAAATGTGCATTAATCAACAGCTTTTTGGAAGCCCATAGCGGTGTTATACAATTTGCGGAGATGTTACTTCCATTTATGATACTATTATAAAAAATAAAAAATTAATCACCCTTTAACGGGTCACGTGGTATCGCCGCTATCAATCTTTTAGTATAATCTCTTTGCGGGTTATTGTAAACCTCATCTGCATCGCCTATCTCTTCTATCTGCCCTTTATTCATGATCATGATCCTGTCCGAGATATGCTTAATGACCGACAGGTCGTGAGAGATAAAAATATAGGTCAGTTTAAATTCTTCCTGCAACTCCCGCAACAGGTTTAGTACCTGGGCCTGCACAGAAACATCCAGTGCCGAAACGGATTCATCGCAAATAATAAACCGGGGCTGCAAAGCCAATGCCCGGGCAATAACTATCCGTTGCCGTTGCCCGCCCGAAAACTCATGCGGATAACGGTTAAAATGACCGGGATCAAGGTTTACACGCGCTAATAGCTGCAATACTTTCTTTTTACGTTCATTGTCGTTTTGATAAAGCCGGTGCACCTGCAACGGTTCCATCAAAGAATTGCCAACTGTTAA
>CAZZVY010000176.1:0-7282 GCA_964657585.1 uncultured Mucilaginibacter sp.
CGGATAACCAACCGATTGTACAATTTTCATCTTACCATCGTTAAACAGGCTTTGCAAGCCCGTCATAGCAGGGTGCAGGCCGGTGTTAAGGGTGCCGCTTAAGGAAAGTATCTTGTTTTTAGGCAGCATGATGTTTGACCGTGCGTTTGCAAGGTTATCAAACTGGTCTAACGGGACAACCATGTTCAAACCATCGTTTCCGCCAGTCATCTGTACCAATACCAGCACTCTGTCGCTGTCTGTAGCAATTGAGTTAAGCGCTGCCATCATTGGCGACGCACCGAAAGCCTTAAAGGTATAACCGTTAATGAGCGCCGGCAGTACTATGCCTGCAGGCACTGCGGTGCGTAAAAAATCCCTTCTTTTCATATCAGCTGGTATTCAGATAAATCCAATATGTATTTATACAGCGCCTGTAAACGTGTGGTCACAATGTTTTTTGCCGATGCATCTGTAGGTGTGGTTTTGTAGGCTTTCCAGGCATCTGTCCAGTAATGGTCGGCCAGTTGAGACGATAGAAGTATGCTTTTTAAAAAATCCGTAACCTGCTGCGATACGGCAACTACATAAAGCTGTGTAAGCACGTCGCTGATCAGAACATTCGGGTCTGAAGGATTGGATAATTTGTCGGTATAGGCAAGCACGTCAATGATAATCTTTTTACCATTACGGCTGTAGCCGCTGGCAATCATAGTATCCGTAAACTGGTTTCGCTTAGGCAGGGTATCGCTGTTTATCCAAATTTCATGATATTGGGGCTCCTGGTAATAAGCAGGCCAGCCTGAAACATTTGGAGGGTCCCCTATATTCTGACCAATGGTGGCTGATACATTGCGGATATAATCCCACATATAATAAGCGTTCACATAATCTGTATCAGCCGGGAAGGCAATTTCAAACTCGCGGCAGGTACCAACTATAATGTCAACCGGGTCCTTAATAACGCAGCCACGGTTAAGCGGATCAAAGAAATGGGCGCTGGTAAAAAGCGCTTTCAGCACTGGTTTTATCTCGTAATTATTACTTCTGAAAACTGCCGCCAGCGGGGTAATTACATTGGCTTCAATATCGGCTGTGATGTTGTAATAAACAAAATAACGGTAAAGCTTGCGGCAAATAAACATGGCGCATTCGTTGTTGGCGAATATCATGGCCAGCATATCATCCAGTTCGTTAGCGCCAGCCGCACCGGTTTTACCGGTAATTATCGTATTGCCATAAAAGGCAGAGAACTGCTTGTTTGTAGTATCATGCTTGGTAGCATCAAAAGATGAACTGATGGTTGTGGCGTTAATGGTATAACCGGTAAGCACCTTGGCTGCTGTTTGTACATCGCTTTCGGTATAATAGGAGTTTGGCCCCTTGCCAATAGTGAACAGTTCCTGCATCTCACGTCCGTAATTTTCATTTGGGGCAGTCTTTACGTTCTGGTAACCGTTCAGGTATTTAAGCATGGCCGGGTCAAGCGTTATCTGCTTAACAAACTGCTGGAAGTTGCCCAGCGCGTAAGCACGTAAAAGTGCATTATGCTTGTACTCATAGCGCGAATCGGCAACGGTGGCGGTTTGAGTAGAAAAATGGTTATGCCAGAATAACACCAGTTTTTCCTGTATGGAGCGCGATTGATTGATCATCAGTCCCGTCCACCAAGCTTTGTATGAGGTAGTGCGCAGGCTGTCGGCCGTGCCGTCGCTGTACGGGGCATTAACCCAGGTTTGGCCTGCAGCCACAGTAGCATCAGTATATGTAGTACTGTTATAATTATTAACCGGGGGCAAAGGGGCTACTGTTGGGGTAAGCAGGGCATCAACCACATCATTAAGCGGTTTGCCGGCAAAAGCCGCAATATCGGCCTGTTTAACGCCAAACATGGTGCGCTTTAACAAATGTACCAGTTCGGCAGTGCCAAAGGTGCCGGTGTAAGCGGTTAAACCCGCCAGCATAGCAGCAGCCGACGGGTTAACCAACAAAGGGCCTTCTGTTGTTAACAGGGGTTCATCAATAATCATCTTAGGGGAAGCTTATTGGTGTAAATATATAAATATTTCTTAATTGCAACAAAATTATTACAAAATAATATTTAATTTGAAGTAAGGTCAAATTCAGCCAATAGAAGTTAATGAAATACATATGAGGCTGCCTGCGTAATAGTTTTTAAATCCTTGATAGTCTTTGCTTATGTGTAATTAATAAAGCATATAAACATTTAGCTTTAACCATAAAAGCCAACTTTATATATTTGTGCACTGATTGGATACCACTTTGTTTAATATTATATCAAAGGCATTAGTTAATTAATTGTTCAAACAGCCCATTAGATGCATTATATCCTGAGGTCAGGTATAATGTGTATAACAGAACAATCGGGATGTAGCGTAGCCAGGTATCGCGCCAGCATGGGGTGCTCCGCTTCGATTCGTCCCTATTGCTTTTCAAGCGATCAGGACTGGTTAACAACCGCATCTACTGACGCATATATGTCACCATATTTAATAATTAACATTCGGATATTTGTAATGTACCTGGTAACAGTAGGCAATGCTATCGCCTTTATAAAAGATAATTGAATGCCCTAAAAGCGATTTATTTAAATTATTTTCAAAATAGCGGAACTTTTTGATCAGGCTTCCGTAAACAGGTTCGGGCCGATTTACATTTCTATTACTACATATCTACAAGGCCCAAGTCGTTCTTGACACACATTTATAAGTTATTTACCTGAATGAATCTTACAACAGAATCAATTATTAAACAAGCACCCTTACTTAAACAAACTAAACAATGAGCGTAGACAGAGCAAATCAACAGGTTGTAAACATACCCAAAGAGGGCTATATTGGATTTAACGGCAATACCGGAACCCCCTGGTATATCGGCAACAACTCCGAAGGTGGAGGATTTGAGGTAAGCAAAGCTGACGAGCCCGCTTTTTTATTTAAAAATGATGGTGTGATTGCGAGAGACTCAGGTGATAAAGTTGTTTGGAATACCGATCCGATCCCTACCGGGCAGTTGACCTCGAACATTTGGGATCGAGGTCTTTATCAAATTGCCTATCGCAATTATGATTCAGGTGAGAATATACAACTTGAGAACTATACGCCTTACAGTATAGGCGTACTTTATGCTTTTGGAAGTAGTCAATTTAGTTTTATGGGGAATCTAATAGCACCTAATTCAAGTGGGAGGACGGTTATACATTATGATTATTGGAACAGCGCATTACATTTTGATACTAATGGTTCTGTGATACCATTATCAGCACCTACTATATCTACACAACCATCAGATCAATCTCTATCAGAAAATGATACTTTAGATTTATCAGTGGACTTTTCGGGAAATCCTACTCCTAATATTCAGTGGCAATATTCGTCTGATGACGTGACATTTATGGATTTAGACGGAGCAACCTCTAAACATTTTATAAAAACTGCAGTGATCAGTGACACGGGATATTATCGGGCTGTAGTAACAAATTCCCAAGGTTCCGCAACGTCATTGACAGCACATATCATAGTAAATAGTATTGCAACTGAGCTATCACTTGCAGTAAATAATAATTTAGCAATTGAAATATTGACAAGCGGCCCTTATACGGGTAAAAAAAGATATTCTTCAGCCGATCAAACAAATATCGGTGGTGGAATCATGCAGCAAACGCTTGCTACAAATGCCGATGGTTTTGTTTCTGTTGCTTTTGATATGTTTAATGGCGGCCAGTATAGTCAGAGATTAATACTTGAGTTAGGCAGCAATCCAGCAGGTAACAATATTTTTGATTGTGATTTTGGTGTATACTGTGATGGTGGAACAGTAAGTGTTGTAGGAACAACTATGAATAGTGGTAACCCTCTTGAGACTATTGCGACAGATTTATCCATTTACACAAAGCTGAGACTTAAAAGAACAACTGGTGTGATGACTTTAGAAGGTTCATCAGACGACACTAACTGGACTATTATTTACACAGCGATGGTAAGTCTAAGTACTGCTCAATTATATGTTAACATAGGTATGGAATGGATTAGTGGATTAATAACAGATGTAGAAGGCTATAATTTCAATTAAGACAATGAACTCACTTTTGCCTACCATTCTAAGTGTCTTGGTAAATAGCCAACTTACATTTACGCTAACTGATAATGCTATTGTTAGCGCTGGAGTTTATCAAGATGACGTACTTAAGAGAGTACTCATTGTTAATGAACCGTACACTTCAGGGACCTATAATATTTACTGGGATGGAACTGATGAGTATGGTAACAACCTGCCAGGAGGGGAATACAACATTAAAGTTAAGTGGCACAATATAACTGCCACTTGGCGTGGAGCTAAAATAGGTAATACGTCGAGTGCGCTAAGTGGGAGCAGCATACATCACGGGATTTCATACCTGTCTGACATAAGCGTAAGTGGCACAAAGGCGGTTTACGCTGCGGGTTATTCCGAGCGACTACCATCAATAGTCGGTTTTGCAACAACTAATCCCCAAGTTAAACTTGATGTTTATGCACATAATTCATCAAATCCAACCACTCAAAGATTATCTAATGATGACACTAATTTCTATTATGCAGGTATAGACGCGTATGCTTCTACGCACAGTTTCATTTATGCAACGGCCGTATCAGATAATAGTAAGGTTACGTTTCTTAATGGCACAGATTATACGCTGAGTCAACTCGGTGATACTTACAATGCGATCGGCCTTTTGGATAACGCAAATGGAGCGATTAATGACCTTGCAGTTCAGGCTGGTAACGATTATCTGTACTTTACACGACCCGCGCTTAATACTATTTATGTACTTAATAAAAGTACGGGTGCTGCAGTTAATACAATAACTACTTTTACAAATCCTAAATCTATTTCATTCGATAAAAATGGGCATTTATGGATCAGTTATGGAACTGATACAATTAACAGATTTACTGTCAATTCCGATGGTTCACTTACATCAGATGGTGTATCAATTACCGGAATAACAAATCCGGGTAAGGTTAACTGCAGCTATGGCAGCACTCAAGTAGGAGTAATCGATTTAGCGACTAATCAACTTAAGATATTTTCTAATGTTGACGGTTCTTTCATTCGTAACATAGGATCAGGCGAAAGCTATTTAATAGATAGTGTTGTAGCTAATGATAAGTTTTTCTTTGATACTACAGGTGGTGCGGGTTTTTGCTTTGTACAATCAGACAATTCAATATGGCTGGCAGACACAGGAAATAACAGGTTCTTACATTTTTCTGAGACTGGCATGTATATTGAAACTCTTATGAGGCAGGGTACTCTATATATTACGAGAATAGACGAATCCAATCCGTCAAGAGTATTTGGTAATTATAGTGAGTTTAGTATCCCTGATTATAATGCCATTATTACAAGTTCGTCTGGTTGGTCCTTTGTAAGGAATTGGGCTCCTCAAATAAATGATAGCATATATACTACATTTGAAGGGTTGAAGTCCGTTCATACATTTACTGACGGCACAAGTAACAGAACCTTTGCATTCTTAAGGCTGTCTGATGGTACAGGCTGTGAATTAATAGAATTACAAGCTAATGGGCAAATCAGATTTACAGGAGTAATAAAGAATGCGGGAATAATTGATAAGGATGGCGCTATTTTAACTTTCAATTCCCCTTTAAACCCTTATGAGGCGACATTGACTTTACGATATTACTACAAAGGTAGCTTTGACAGTAATAGTAATCCGTTATGGAATGGAACCGAAGAATCATTAGCGGACCTCATTCATTATATTGAAGATCCATCTAACACTGATGATCACAACTTAGCAAATGCTGGTGTTTATGGGATAGATCGTCCATACACAACCAATGACAATAAAGTGGTGTTTTATCAAATAGGAGCTGGTATAAGTCCAAACTATATAACGGGGCATCATATTGGAGTATCGAATAGAGGCGGCAGCACATTTATCAACAAATTTGCTATAGCCACCTTTGGAAATTATCAGGGTGATTACCCTAATCCAAAATATTTCGACATAGGCAATGGATCGCAATATGCTGGCACAAACTTAAATGTTGTCGGCAATATTGTAATCACCTCCTTTAGGGGCGAGTTTTGGAAGCAAGGCGAAACCAATATGTATAACATGTATTATTCAGACGGATTGCCTTTGTTACAATTCGGTACTACCCGTTTCGCTGCTAATGGAGCTGAAAATTTTCCGGAAATGGCCGGAAATGCTTTATCCCCTTTCTTTATACAAAGTGATAGTAGTGATAAGATATATGGCATACACGGGGGGGAATCTGACTTTAGTGGCATACATTTGTGGGAAATTAATGGTTTGAACGGGATTAGAGAAACGGTAATTCCGATAAAGTATCCAGACAGCCGGTTGATTCCACCTGTACATCCTGGCATTAAAATTATCACTGATCAAACTTTTGGTCAAACCATCAATAGATCGGCTGAAGGTTGGTCAGGTGATCCTGAAAGCCTAACTAATCCTACTTTTATCACAATGATTGGATGTATGAATCCAGACCGATTTCACCCAGACATTCAAATTCAGTTTAACGGAGGCTCAGGTCAAACCAAGCAAATAACCAAGCAGCTTACCAATAGTGATAACCCATTAGGGGATTGGCAGATATATGGGCAATTGTCATATCAAAGTAGTTTCCCTGGCTCGTATGATGGCAGCTATTTTGAACATAGCTATTTAGAGATATTGGATAATAACTTTAAGACCATAGTCAGCCTGAGCGCAGTGTTTATAAACGGGCCAGAATTTAATATGGGAATGATGATTAATGATACTTATATAGTAAATACATCGTCTACCACAATGCAATATTTGTATCAAAGGCTTACAAATTTTACAATTAAAAGAGCTGGCACAAACCTTACAGGAATATATTCGAGTTATTCAGGTAGTACGAATAATATGGCAGACAGTTCGGCAGATATAACCAGGCCAACTTATATAAGATTCAGATTTGTAGGAGATGCGTCGGGCTATGGCAAGGTCCTTGTATTAAATGATGCTTGGTTCATAAATTGTTAATGCCTTTTAAAAAGTAAGACAGTTGAGCCGCCTTGGGTTTTACTCAGGATTTGCACTTAGATTACAACTTTATGTATTTGCAGCGTGATTTGTGAACTACTGTTGCAAAAATCGTTAATCAACACATCGTTTAAGACGATAGAAGGCTTTATGCGCTATAGATCAATCATTAACATTAAATAACAGAACAATCGGGATGTAGCGTAGCCAGGTATCGCGCCAGCATGGGGTGCT
>CAZZVY010000177.1:0-7202 GCA_964657585.1 uncultured Mucilaginibacter sp.
ATTAATAACTGGTCGTTATCAATCATGCTCAAAGCATCGCCGGTCATTGAAAGGTCATGCTCCTTACGCTCCACGTTTTTTAAATTAATAAGGATGCTCCTGGCATTGGCATCATCCGCATGGCAGGCTATCAGCAATTCCACCGCGTGCCGGGCATCATCAATGCGGCCGGCGGCATTAATGCGCGGCCCCAACAAAAATACTACGTCTGATATACTATAGCCTGTAGTTTTGCCGGCTATTTCCATCAGCGCTTTAACGCCGATGCAGGGGTTGCTATTAATCAATTGTAAACCGTAATGCGCCAGCACCCTGTTCTCGCCGGTGATTGGAACAATATCACAAGCTATGCTAATGGCTGCCAGGTCGAGATAGGCGGTTATTTCCTCAAACGGGATGCCATGTGTTTGAGCGTAGGCCTGTACCAGTTTAAAGCCTATACCGCAACCCGAAAGCTCTTTATATGGATAGCCGCAACCGGCACGCTTTGGGTCAAGCAGGGCTACAGCTCCCGGCAGTCCGTCACCGGGCAGGTGGTGGTCGCAAATAATAAAGTCAACCCCCAGGGTACTGGCATAAGCCACCTTATCAACCGCTTTAATGCCGCAATCCAGCGCTATAATCAGCGAAAAGCCGTTTTTTGCAGCATAATCTATCCCTTTGGTGGATATGCCATAGCCTTCCAGGTAACGGTCTGGAATATAGTATTCGAGGCTTGTATAACGCTTGCTGAAAAAACTATAAACCAATGCTACGGCTGTTGTGCCATCAACATCATAATCGCCATAAATCAATATTCTTTCGTTATTAAAAACAGCGCGGTCAATACGCTCTATAGCTTCTTCCATCCCGGCCATCAGGAAAGGATCGTGCAGATGCTCAATTAAAGGGCGGAAAAAATAGCGCGCTTCATCAAAAGTTTGTACACCCCGGTGCAGCAGCAGCGTACTTAACACCGGATCTATATTCAGCCCGGCAGACAGTGCCTGCACTAATTTGATATCCGGCGTTTGTTTTATCGTCCAGCGCTTTTGCATAATGCCCTACCAGCCATTTGTTAAAGAGAAAGGTTCTAATATATATAATTTAAGCTTTCCTTTTAAAAGCCCTCTTTTTGGAAGGGATTCAGGCAAGGCTTTTTATCTTTGCGTAATAACGCTCAAAATTACATTCAAATATCAGGAAAGCAACGCAATGGAAGTATTTGTATTAGGAGAAGGTTCATATTCGGTTGATGTTACAAAAAAATTTATCCCTTTTGACCCAACGACAGATAATTACCGGGACAGGCCGGGGTCGTTATTTATCCATGTTAATCCGTTTCTGGTAAAAATGAAGAGCGACCTGATATTGCTGGATGCAGGTTTAGGCTATAAAGATACACGCGATGAGTTGCTGCTGCACCAGCATATCCGCAATGCCGGGTTTGACCCGGACGACGTTACCATGGTACTGATGTCGCATCTGCATTACGATCATTCGGGCGGTTTGGTGATAGAGCAGTATGGCCGTATGGAACCGGCGTTCCCCAGGGCCCTGCACTTTTTTCAAAAAGGCGAGTGGGCGTTTGCGCTCAGCGGCAAATCATCAGCCTATAAAGCACCCATATTTCAGGCTTTGGAGCGGTCGGCAAATATAGTTTTATTAGAGGGCTCGGGAGAATTGAAACCAGGCATACGGTATGAACTATCGGGCGGGCATTGTCCTTACCACCAGGTATTATGGCTGGAGGAGGATGGCGATAAATATTTCTTTGGGGGTGATGAACTGCCTGAACCAGAGCAGCTTATTCGCAAATTTATAGCCAAATATGATTATGACGGGCGAAAAGCGATGGAATTACGGGAAGAATATGGTAAGATAGCGGCTGCTGAAGATTGGGTGTGTTTATTTTATCACGCCAAAAGCAATGCTGTTGGCCGTGTACAGTATGCAAACGAGAGCTTTACAGTTATAAAGATTTAACTGCTTCCACTCTGTCAAATACTTCAGCAATTTTCTCCATATTCAGCGGTTTTGATATAAAGTCAACAACTGATGGATACGATTTTGCCTTATTGATATCATTGCTGAAAACAGAGGAGGAAATTATGAATATCTTGATTTTACGTTCAGGGTCAACATTTAACCTTTCATATTCATCCAGAAATTCCCAACCGTTCATGATCGGCATGTTAATATCAAGGAAGATAATATCAGGTAAATCGGCTACATCCCTGCTTAGTAACTGGTCAATGGCAAATCTCCCGTTAAGGCAGGAGACGATCTCGCTGTTTAATATGGTCTTCTTGATCAGTTTAACGGATATGAAGTTATTTATTTCATCGTCGTCAACCAACAGAATGTTAACCGGTCGGGGGGTCATATTCATATAGCACTTATACGGTCAGGTCAAAAAAAGGTTTTTATTCCTTAAAGTTTTATAAAGTTACTTATAATAAATCAATGAGTGTACACTATCTTCAAATATAACCGATTTAATCAGTAAATTTTTATAGCCGCATACTCGTAATTATAAAGGATACTCATTTACCCATTTATTCTAAGCGCACCTGCATTATATTTTACAATTACCTAACACATTTATAATTAATTGAAGTTAAACTTGTACCATAAAGCCTTTAATGGGTTGTACCCAAAATAAGCATACATATATTATCACTTGAATGAAGATTGGAATTGTTTGTTACCCAACGTTTGGCGGCAGCGGCGTTGTTGCCACCGAGTTAGGCAAAGCGCTGGCAGATAATGGCCATCATGTTCATTTTATCACGTACCATCAGCCCGCCCGTCTTGATTTTTTTTCAGAAAATCTATATTACCATGAGGTAGCTGTAAGCAAATATCCCTTATTTGATTACCCGCCATATGAACTGGCCCTGGCCAGCCGCATGGTTGACGTTGCCCGGCACGAACAATTAGATGTATTGCATGTGCATTATGCCATTCCACATGCCTCTGCAGCGTTTATGGCTAAACAAATATTAGCTACTTACGGTATTTACATCCCGGTAATAACTACCCTTCACGGCACAGATATTACACTGGTAGGTAATGACCGCACTTACAAGCCGGTGGTAACTTTCTCTATCAATCAAAGCGATGGGGTTACAGCCGTATCGCAGCATTTAAAGGATGATACTTACCGCTTTTTTGAAATTACCCGGGATATTAAGGTAATCTATAACTTTATTGACCTTAAACGTTTTTCGCTTAAACCCCGTGATCATTTTAAAAAAGCAATTGCCCCGGGCGGCGAAAAAATATTGGTACACACTTCCAACTTCAGGCGGGTTAAACGCACGCAGGATGTGGTAAGGATTTTTGCAAAGGTAAGCGCCGCAATACCCTCAAAACTGCTAATGGTGGGCGATGGACAGGAACGCCCCGAATGTGAACAGCTATGCCGTGACTTAGGCGTTGATGACAATGTGCGCTTTTTGGGCAAACAGGATGCTATAGAGGAGATACTTTCGGTTTCCGATCTTTTCCTGATGCCTTCTGAATCAGAAAGTTTCGGTTTAGCCGCACTGGAAGCCATGGCCTGCAAAGTCCCAGTTATCAGCACTAATGCCGGGGGATTGCCCGAATTGAATTTGGATGGCCAGACCGGTTTTTTAAGCGACATAGGCGATGTTAACGCTATGGCCGAAAAGGCAATATACATATTACAAGATGATGCCCGCCTTAATACATTTAAAGAGAACGCTCTTGCCCGCGCCAAACAATTTGACCTGGCCCTGATACTACCCCAGTATGAGAATTTTTACCAACAGGTAATTGAGGATTGCAAAGCAAGGGTGTAATTAGACTTTTAAGTCTGATTTTTGCACTTTGATCAACTTATATTGCTTTGGACCGGTTCATCAGCATTAATGAAACCGCCAATGAGAATAATAGCCCTACAAGTAAGGCACCAAACATACGGCCCGAAAAATCGGTAGAGCTATCGCCGCCAGCTACATAGTTTACAAATACTATCCCGGCAAAAACAGCTATGATGCCACCAACTATAAGTATTTTAAAACACTGTATCAAAGCTTCAAAAAAGCTGATCACTCCGTTCATTTCATTTTGACGGTAGGACCTTACCCCTAAATACAAACCTATAAAAGGTATCAATACCGATAAGTATTCAAAAGGGGCAATCTGGTGCCCACTGGTGGTGTTATAACCCAGCCAGTGCATTACAAATAACCACAGGCCGCTTAATATACCAATAACCAGGCCTGTATAAACTGCATTTTTCATTGTTATAATGTTGGGTTAAGTTAAATTACACAAACCATTGTTTGTAAATGGTTAAAGTAAAATAAGTATACTTTGTTTTATTAGTACTGATTTAATTGCTTTTACTTCTTTAAGAAGTAACATAGCAGCAACATCATAAATATTGCTACTTTTGATAAACAATTTCCCTATCCAATGCCAACTATACAAACTACTTACCTGGGCCAGTTACGCACCGAACCGGTACATATACAATCTGGCACACATATTATTACTGATGCACCGGTAGATAATCAGGGCAAGGGCGAGGCTTTCTCCCCTACCGATCTGTTAGCAGCATCTTTAGGTAGCTGTATGCTTACTATTATGGGGATTGCTGCGCGTACGCACGGTATACAGATAGACGGTACAACCTGTGCTATTACTAAAATTATGGCTGCCAACCCCCGCCGCGTAGCCGAGATAGTAGTTGATCTGAAATTTCCTGGCAAATATACTGATAAGGAGCAAAAAATACTGGAGAATGCGGCCCTTACCTGCCCGGTTTACCTGAGCCTGCACCCCGATCTTAAAAAGACGGTGAGCTTTGGGTGGTAGGGCTCACCCTGCCCTCTATAAAAAGGTAAAGTTCCATACACCCTTAAGGTCCTCTATTTCGGGAAAGATTTAGGTGAGGCTTTTCCCCTCCACCCAATCACCCGCCACATTACATCCCCGCTTAACAAAGCCGCTAAAGCAAACAAAGCCGGCTTTAAAGCCGCCGACATAGACGACAGTACACCGCTTAACGCTACTCCATAAACCGCTAACGGCAAAATTAGCAGCAGGCAAAGCCAGCGTGTATTTAAAGGGATTTTAAACGGACGCGGCCTTTCCGGCTCGTGCAGCCGCATTTTTATCAGAGATATATATTCCAGGAACAAACCAGCACCGTATACGGTCACGTCAATGATCAGCAGATCGCCAAAACTCCAGAAACACATCAGGCTGATGACTACCGAACAAACAATGATGGAAACATAAGGCGTATTAAAACGCGGGTGCAATTTGTTTAACCGCGCGGGCAAAAACTGATCGTCGGCCATAACTTTTGGCAAGCGCGATACTGACAGCAGGTTGGCTGCGTACAGGCCCAGCGTACTGGCTAAACCGGCAACGGCAATAATAGCTCCCAGCCATCTCCCGTTAATTAGTACCCCCAATGCCGGCAACCCTTCATCGGCAAATGCTTTATAATTGATACCCGATAGCTGCGCAGTGATAATAACCCCAACATAAATCAGTATCACCAGAATAAATGCCGCAAATACCGACACCAGGTAAGCACGCTCGGGCTTTTCAACCTCCTCGGCATAAGTGGTTACGTTGTCCCAGCCAAAGCAATTCCACATTACGGTATAAATGGCCAAACCCAGCGATGGATAGGCTATACCCTTTAATGACGGTAAGGGCAATAAAAAACTGCCCGTATGGTGTTGTACAAAAACGGCAAATAGTACAAGGAAGGGAAACAATACAGCAGCGCTAAGTACTAATGCGACCCGGCCTACCGGTACTATCCCTAAAATATTCAACCCGGCCGAAGCCCAAATTATCACCAAACAAACCGGTATTTTATACGCTTCAATACCTGGAAAGAAGAAACCGGCGTACTGGATAAAAAGTACCGGGTAAATGGCAAGGTCGGCAAAGGTGTAAAGCCAGGTCCACCACCCTTCGTAAAAACCCCAGCGCATGCCCAGGGCGTGCTTAACCCACTGGTAATAGCCGCCGGTAACAGGCATCATGCTATTCAGCTCCAGCACGGTGAAGATGGCAGGGATATCCCACAATAAAGGCGTAACCAGCAACAATAGCAAGGCACCATGCTCATGCGCGTAACCCAGTAAAGGCTCCAACCCGTATGGGCCGCCGGATACGGTGAAAAATATAACTGCAATGAGTTGCAGTGGACGTATCTTACGGTGGTTTTTGGGGGCAGGCATCTGTGCCTGAAATTATATTTATTTTTTTAATTTTAAACAGACATCCTAAATTAAATCCCCATGTTAACCCTATCTCAAAAACCCAATTATGGCATAGATGCGCCCGGTGTTATCCGAAACCTTATCGGCTCGGGCGTTATTGTTTTGCTGATCGTTATCTTTTTTCTGTTATAAAAATCGGGAATGTAAATATCGAGACCGGCGGCCTGATCTGGACGGCATCATTCCTGACACTGGGCGGTTTCCTGATGCTGTTTTACTCGCTTAAAGGCAAATTTATTCACCGCGACCGCATGCTTAGCCAGATTAGCTGGCGCGGAGATGAACAGGTGCTTGATGTAGGTACCGGCAAAGGCCTATTACTGATAGGCGCGGCCAAACATTTAACTGCCGGCAAAGCCGTTGGCATAGATATCTGGAATGCCGAGGACCTGACAGGCAACAACTATGAGAATACCATGAACAATGCTGCATTGGAAGGGGTAGCCAACAAAGTGCAGATATTGAATGAGAATGCCCTGGAAATGAGCTTTCCGGACGGCGCTTTTGATGTGATAGTCACTAACCAGGTGATCCATAATATTTATAACCGGCCTGGGCGTTATAAGGCCTGCCAGGAGATAACCCGCGTATTGAAAAAAAATGGTACGGCTGTAATATCCGACTGGAAGCATATGGGCGAATACAAAAAGAACTTTGAGCACTTAGGTATGCAAACCAAAATGCTTGGCGCAAATTATCTTACTACCTATCCGCCATTGCGGATATTAATGGTAACCTATAAAGCAGGAGCGGCGGTTCCAGCGGGGATTTCTGAGACCGGGTCGTTCAGGTATTAATCTAAAATAATCTGTCTTTTAATGCTTTCTTCAAGCGAAATAAAGGTTTCTGTACGTTGTATGCCTTTAACGCTTTGTATCTGCTCGTTCAAAACCTCGCGCAGGTGGTTGGTATCATGGCATATGATTTTAGCAAAAATACTGTAGC
>CAZZVY010000178.1:0-7194 GCA_964657585.1 uncultured Mucilaginibacter sp.
CAGTACTACTTACCATTCTGTTAATATCCGCATTAGCCGTTTCGGCGCAGGACAAAAAAAACACTTCTGAATCGTACATCGAAAAATTTAAGGACAACGCCATTGAAATTATGCATGAGAGCGGCATACCTGCCAGCATTATATTAGGCATTGCCATGCACGAGAGCGGTAACGGCAACAGCGCCATTGCCAAAAACCTGAACAACCAGTTTGGCATGAAGGGTGGCAGCGCCTCGGTTTATTATAAAAATAAAAAGAAGGTTAGGTCGGCTTACAAGGCCTATGATAGCATCCTGGAATCATTTAATGATTTTGCCCGTGTATTGAAAGAAAAAAAGAAATTTGCACACCTGTTTACCGGCGATTTGGCCATAACCGACTATACCGGCTGGGTAAAAGGCATACAACGCAGCGGCTATGCCAGCAGCAAAAAATGGGGCAGCCAGGTATTGGCGTTAATAAATAAATACCACCTTGATGCTTTTGATAACAAACGCGATAGTACAACCTTTGCGGTAGCACCGGTAAAAGAGCAGCAATGAATTGCCTAAGTTTGGCCTGATGAAGGCCGGCACATCTCCGTTAACTTTAATACGTTTTGCCGCAGCAGCAATAATTTGCCTGGTAGTATCCTCGTGCTTTGTGCACAAAAATACTGCGGGCATATCTAACAGCACGGCACGGCGCAATAATGAGCAACTGCAGCAGCTGCGCAAAGCTGCCATTGCCGGTTACCCCACCTACACCGTTCAGCAATATATAGACCGTTTTAAAGGCATTGCCATACAGGAGATGAACCTTTACGGCATACCGGCCAGCATTACGCTGGCGCAGGGCCTCTTTGAATCAGGCAACGGCAACGGCGAACTGGCCCGCGTGGCCAATAACCATTTCGGCATTAAATGCACCAGCGATTATACCGGCAAAAGCTATTATAAGGATGACGACCAGGCCAATGATTGTTTCAGGGTGTATGACAGGCCGGAAGATTCGTTCCGTGACCATTCGCTTTTTTTACAGCGGAAACGTTATGCTAAATTATTTGAGCTGGATAAAAACGATTACCAGGGCTGGGCTAATGGCCTGAAAGATGCAGGGTACGCCACTAATCCCAAATATCCGCAGTTAATTATCGGCGTTATACAAAAATACAGCCTTGACCAGTATGACAAGCCGGAAAACCCGGAACAAAAGATAAAGCGCGAGGACAGGGTGTTCACCCAGATCAATCAGAATATAGGCAAAGCCATTAAGGATTCACTGGTACAAACCGCCCCGGTTAGTAAAACCTATGCCGTAAAGCAGGGAGATACACTATATTCCATCGCTAAACGTTTTGGCTTAACCGTTGATGAATTAAAGGCCCTGAACAATATGGCCGACAACAATATCAAGATAGGGCAAAAGTTGGTGATTGCGAAATAACCGCCTTTGCGCCGGCCCTTTCCGCAAGAGCGGGAGATAAGCAGCGCTGAGGCTTTTTTAAAGCGTAGCAGGCTGCGCATCCTGTTAATTTTTGTTAAAATTTGCTGCAAACAAACCGTCAGTCTATAGTTTTACATCATTAAATGAGAGTTTGGTTTAGCATATTGTTTTTAGCTGCATCCCTTACCGCCTTTGCGCAGGAAAAGATTGTTGAGGGCATAGTGTATGATAAAACCACAAAAGAACGCATTGCCCGGGTTAACATACTTAACCAGCGTACCAAACAATCGGTCTACAACTCTTTAAAGGCCGATTTTAAAATAACCGCCCTGCCTGATGACCAGCTTATTGTAAGCAAACAGGGGTATATTAGCGATACGGTAAAAACCGGCGCCGGCAACACATTGTTCATCTATTTAAAACCTGCTGCAATTGCCTTAAAGCAGGTTAATGTAAAGGATACTGCCTTATCGCCGCAAAAAAGGTACTTGGCTACACGTGCCGAATACAGTAAGGCTTACGGCTCTGATGCTTACCGGGACCCGTTCACTGTTACGCCGGGCCTGGGGGCAGGCATAAGCATTGACGCTATCTGGAACTCGCTTAGCCGGAGCGGCCGCAATGCCGAAAAGCTGCAGGAGACCATAGAACGCGACTATCATGAAAACCAGATAGATTATCGCTTCAATAAAACTTTGGTGGGCAGCATTACCGGTTTGAAAGACCCGCAACTGACCGACTTTATGCGCAAGTACAGGCCAAGCTACTATGCGGTAACCACCCTTAGCCAGTACGATTTTATAGCTTCTATCCGCACCAGTTACAGGCGATACCTGCGCTACCAAAAAACATCCGCATCGCCGCCGGTAAGGCCGGGTACGGTGGCAACTTCGCCGCTTTTGTTAAATATACCGTAAATTTATGGCCGGATTACCTTTGCGTGCATCTGCTATTATAATTACATGACCATACTTGATAAGATCGTTTCTCAAAAAAAGGCTGTTGTTGCCCAGGCAAAACAACAGGTAAGCATTGCCCAGCTGGAAGCTTCGGAGCTTTTCGGGCGTTTAGCCTATTCTTTTCGTGATTTTTTGCTTGATCCCGCACGTACCGGCATCATAGCCGAGTTTAAACGCCGGTCGCCTTCAAAAGGCATCATTAATGACAGGGTTACGGTAGAAGATGTAACAACCGGTTATGCGGCTGCCGGGGCATCGGCCATATCAGTATTAACCGATACTGAGTTTTTTATGGGTACATCTGCCGACCTGATAGCCGCCCGCCGGGTTAACAATATCCCGCTGCTGCGTAAGGATTTTATGATTGACGAGTACCAGGTGCTGGAAGCCAAGGCCCTGGGCGCAGATATTATATTGCTTATAGCTGCCATACTTACCCCTGCACAGATACAAACACTGGCTTCGCTGGCTAAAGGTTTGGGCCTGAACGTTTTGCTGGAAGTACACAACCTTGAGGAATTAAAACGCAGCTTAAACCCAAACGTTGATGCTATTGGCGTAAACAACCGTAACCTGGCCGATTTTAGCGTAGCTGTGGAAACCTCATTTAAATTAGCTGAACAGATCCCGGCGCAGTTTTTAAAGGTATCGGAAAGCGCCATCAGCAGCCCATCGGTCATTAAACAATTAAGGGAAGCCGGGTTCAACGGTTTTTTAATTGGCGAAACATTTATGCGCAGCGACGACCCCGGCAAAGCAATGATGGAATTTGTGAAGGATTTATTATAGGATATCTTCGCAATATTTACCTTCATGTAGTAATATGTGAGATGAAGAAAATATATCTGGTAGCCCTCCTTGGGCTATTTACCATTACAACACACGCACAATTTGTAAGCCTGAATGATACCGAGCTAAGCAAACTGAAACTACTGTGCAGTACCGACGCATCTGCAAAAGCACAGTTTAATGAATTGCAAAAAGAGGCCGGTGCGGCGCTTAATGATACCCCTAACCCTATTGATACCCTGCATACCGAAGGCCGGCTACAGGGCAACCTGCAAAAAACCGCTACCGCTGAAGCGTTACGGGATATGCGTAAAATGTATGCGCTGGCATTAATTTACCGCACCAGCGGTGATAAAAAATACCTGGACAAGGCAACGGCCTTCCTTACGGCTTGGTCGCAGAAAAACGTGCCTAATGGCGATCCTATTGACGACACCAACCTTGACCAGGCGGTTGAAGCTTACGACCTGATCAAGGCCGATATTGGGCCAGCCAGCAATAAATTAATTGCAGGTTGGCTGGCGCAAACCGCCCAGATGGAAACAAACAGATTTAAACCGGGTCGCGAAACATCCTATAATAACTGGCATTCGCACCGGTTAAAGGAGATAGGCGAGATAGGGTATGCCATCAACAGCAAAAAATACCAGCAATATGCCGCTGACGGCCTAAAAGTACAGATTGGCAAAAACCTGCTGCCTGATGGGGCAAGCATTGACTTTAAACTGCGCGATGCCCTGCATTACCATGTGTATGATCTGGAACCATTGTTAAAACTGGCCATAATTATAAAGCGTGCCACCGGTGTTGACTATTATGGATATGTATCGCCACAGCAAACCTCCATAAAAAAATCGGTTGAGTGGCTGCTGCCTTACCTTAATGGAAAAAAAAACCACGGCGAGTTTGTAAATAGTACCGTAGCATTTGACAGGAAGCGCGCTGCAAACGGCGAAAAGGATTATATGGCCGGTACACTATTTGACCCTAAAAGTGGGTTAGGCGTTTTATTGTTAATCGAATACTTTTACCCTGATGCCATTAACCTTATAATGAAACTTAAGAGAACAGATGTAAATTATCCTGATTGGCAAATAGTGCTGAATAAGGTAAGAAGATAAGCATGACATGCATAACTGTTATGTTTTACAATTTTGATAAAGGGATAAGTGTGAATTAGCGTTAGTAAATTATGTTCGGCGCTATCGCTAAGCGTTCCTGATTTTCGGCTAACTTTGCACCTACGCTTATGATTACCCGCCCTACTATCGACCGTATTATGGAAGCCACAGATATTGTGGAAGTAATTGGCGAGTTTGTACAGTTAAAAAAACGCGGGGCCAATTACGTTGGCTTGTCGCCATTTGCTAATGAGCGTACGCCCTCGTTCACGGTATCGCCCGCCAAGGGCATTTTTAAAGATTTCTCATCGGGCAAGGGCGGCTCGGCCGTTACCTTTTTAATGGAGCTGGAAAAATTCAGTTATCCTGAAGCACTGAAATGGCTGGCTAAAAAATACGGCATTGAGGTAGAGGAAACCGTAACCTCGCCTGAAAATAAGGAAGAAGAAAACCGCCGTGAAAGCCTGATGATCGTATCGGCCTATGCCGGCAAGTTTTTCCAGGATAGTTTATGGGAAACAGAGGAAGGCCAAAGCATTGGCCTCAGTTATTTTAAGGAGCGCGGTTTCACCAACGAAACTATCCGCAAGTTTGAGCTGGGTTACTCGCCCGATCAGTGGGAGGCTTTTTCGGCGCAGGCGCTTAAGGATGGCTACCTGGAAGAGTTTATGGTTGAAAGCGGCCTATCTGTTAAACGGGACAATGGTTCGTTGTATGACCGCTATCGCGGCAGGGTAATGTTCCCTATACATAGCTTTACAGGCCGGGTAATAGCCTTTGGCGGCCGCACCCTCAAAAGCGATAAGAACGTACCCAAATATGTTAACTCGCCCGAGAGCGAGATATACCACAAATCAAACGTTTTATACGGCCTTAATTTTGCTAAAAAGGCTATCCGCGATGAGGATAACTGCTACCTGGTGGAGGGTTACGCCGATGTAATTTCCGTGCACCAGGCGGGGATTGAGAATGTGGTGGCCTCATCAGGCACCTCGTTAACCGTGGAGCAAATAAGGCTGATTGGGCGCCTCACCAAAAATATCACTATTTTATATGATGGTGATGCCGCAGGCATCAAGGCATCACTGCGCGGGTTAGACCTGATACTGGAAGAGGGCCTTAACGTAAAGGTGGTACTGTTCCCGGACGGGCATGATCCGGACACCTATGTGCGCTTATTAGGCAGCAGCGCATTTAAAAAGTATATTGATGATAACCGCAAGGATTTTATCCTTTATAAAACAAATATACTGCTAAAGGAGGCCGGTAATGACCCCATATTGAAGGCCGGCGTTATCCGTGAGGTGGTAGAAAGTATTGCCAAAATACCCGATTCAATAAAAGCCTCCATCTTCATCAAGGAGTGCAGCAGCTTAATGCAGATTGATGAACGGGCCCTGCTTACCGAACTGAATAAAATGCGGCTGGCTAAAAATAAAAAGGATAGCCAGGCGCTGCCGCAGTTAACGCCCTTTGAGGATGCCCCGGTAGCCACCGAAATTGAACTTAAACCGGCAGGGGCAGATGGTGAACCTCAGGAAAAAGAGATCGTCCGCCTGTTATTGCTGTATGGTAACCGGATGATAGACTGGGATGGCATTACCAATACCTATATTGGGCCGTTCATGATAGCCGAACTTAACGATGTGGAGTTTGAACAGCCGGTTTGCAGGCAGTTTATGAATATTTACCGCGATGAGATAGATAACGGTAAATTGCCTGACGAGCAGCATTTCATTCATCACCCAGATAAACCCATTGTTGACCTGACCGTAGGTATGCTGGCTACCCGTTACATGCTGAGCGATAACTGGTATGATATGCATAAGATATACGTGCCCGACGAGGAAGCTAACTTAAAGGCGGCGGTTTTAGGTGCGATATTCCATCTCAAAAAACAAAAGGTAGGCCAGATATTAACCAAATTACTGGCCGACCTGCAAACCACCACCGATGCTACCAACCAGGAAATATTGCAGAGCCAGTATTTGTATATGAAAAAAGTAGAAAAAAGAATTACCGAGTACTTTGGCACGGTGATCTCCAAATAAATGGCAAAGCACCTTAACCTGGGCCGTAAGGGCGAAAGCTTGGCTAAAGCTCATTTAGAAGCCAAGGGGTATGAGATCATGGACGAGAACTGGACCCACGGCAAAGCCGAGATAGACCTGATCGCTTACAAGGACCGTACAATTATATTTGCCGAAGTAAAAACCCGTACCGGCAACGGCTTTGGCCAACCGGAGGATTTTGTGGAGAGCCGCAAGCAAAAACTGTTGGCACAGGCCGCCGATGAGTACATTTATCTGATGAACCACCAGGGCGAAGTGCGGTTTGACATTATTGCTATACTGTTCGGCAGCAACGAAAGTTATAGATTGAACCATATTGAGGATGCTTTTTGGCCAATGCCTGATTAAAGTTAAACCCCGCCAGGGCACCGTCTGGATTTAATCAGCGCCGGGGCGGGCCACAGGGTGCTTTTCTAAATTAACAGATTAAATTATCTTTGAGCCATACACTGTGGCCCGGGCTAAAATCTATGCGGCCTTGTGTTTAAACAATATACTATCCATGAAACTACCTATATCGACTTTAGCTATAGTTACACTTTTAGCCATTAGCTGTAAAGATAAAACCACCAGTGGCGGCGGTATCACCATCAGCCCGGATATGGGCAGTACCTATAATGCCGGTAAACCGGTAAGCATCAAACTGAATTATCCGGCCGATATGAAGCCCGATTCCATTGTTTACCAGTTAGATTCGGTAAAATTTGCATCAGTAAAGGACTCATCAGCAATTACACTAAAAACCGACACCCTGCATATGGGTTCGCGGCTGATCACTGCCAAGATATACCAGGGTGGCAAAGCCCAGGATATCTCCACCAATATCAT
>CAZZVY010000179.1:0-7191 GCA_964657585.1 uncultured Mucilaginibacter sp.
CGGGTACAGGCCGGCGATGTGGTGGTGATACGTAACGTGGGCCCGGTAGGCGCTCCCGGTATGCCGGAAATGCTGAAACCCACATCGGCCATATTTGGCGCGGGGTTAGGGGCTTCGGTAGCGCTGATCACCGATGGCCGTTTCAGCGGCGGCACACATGGCTTTGTGGTAGGCCACATTACCCCCGAAGCTTATAACGGCGGTACCATAGGCCTGGTAAAAGATAATGACCGGATAGAGATTGATGCACGTAACAACAGCATCAACCTTAAAATAACCGACGATGAACTGGCAGCCCGCAAAGCAGCCTGGAAACAACCGGCACTTAAGGTTACCAAAGGATTATTATACCGCTATGCAAAAACCGTTAGCACCGCCGCCGAAGGTTGTGTTACGGATGAAATGGTCTGAACATAAAATAAGAGATTTCAGAATTTGGTTAATTCTTTAATTCTGTGAATCCTGATCCGGACAAAAAATAAATAACATCCCCGCTATCCTTTAAGGTTTGGGGCTTAAAAATATAAACTATGGAAACGCAAACTATCACACAAGAGATCGGTGAAATCGCAACCCAATCCGTGGAATTACCTGCTAAACCGGTGCAATCGCAAACTAATGAAGTTTCGGGCTCGGTTGCTTTGTTAGAGGCGCTGATGGTTGAAGGCGTGGATACCATTTTTGGTTATCCCGGTGGTGCCATTATGCCCATATACGATGCCTTGTACGATTATAAGGAAAAGCTGAACCATATACTTGTGCGCCACGAGCAGGGCGGCATACACGCCGGCCAGGGTTATGCCCGCACCTCCGGCAAGGTGGGTGTGGTGTTCGCTACCAGCGGCCCCGGCGCTACTAATCTGGTTACCGGCCTGGCCGATGCGCAGATAGACAGTACGCCTTTAGTATGTATTACCGGGCAGGTGTTTGCGCACCTGTTAGGTACCGATGCCTTCCAGGAAACTGATGTAATAAACATTACCACCCCGGTTACCAAGTGGAACTATCAGGTAACTGATGCCAATGAGATACCGGAAGTGATTGCCAAGGCTTTCTACATCGCTAAAAGCGGCCGCCCCGGCCCCGTGCTGATTGATATTACCAAGAATGCACAGATACAAAAATTTGACTTTAAAGGCTATACCCCTTGTAACCATATCCGCAGCTATCGCCCAAAACCAATTGTAAGGCCTGAATATATTAAGCAAGCTGCCGAATTAATTAACAGCGCTAAAAAACCTTTCGTACTGTTTGGCCAGGGAGTGATTTTAGGCAGTGCCGAGCAGGAGTTTAAGGCATTTATTGAGAAAAGCGGTATCCCTGCCGCCTGGACAGTTTTAGGCGCAGGCGCTATCCCGACCAGCCACCCGTTAAATGTAGGTATGCTGGGTATGCATGGCAATTACGGGCCAAACGTTTTAACTAATGATTGTGATGTGCTGATTGCCATAGGGATGCGTTTTGACGACCGCGTAACAGGCCGTTTAGATAAATATGCCAAACAGGCCAAAGTGGTGCACCTGGATATTGACCCGGCCGAGATAGATAAAAACGTAAAATCTACAGTACCTGTTTGGGGCGATTGTAAAGAAACCCTGCCCCTATTAACTGAGTTGATTGCAGCGAATGACCATACTGCCTGGTTAGCCAAATTTGCTGAGTACACGCAAAAAGAAGTTGAACAGGTGATATACCCTGAATTAAACCCGGAAAGCGGCGAAATGACCATGGGCGAAGTGATAAGGAACCTGAACGAACTTACCGATGGCGAAGCTATAATTGTAACCGATGTAGGCCAGCACCAGATGGTGGCTTGCCGTTATGCGCAGCTAAATAAAACCCGCAGCAATGTAACCAGCGGCGGCCTGGGTACTATGGGCTTTGCCTTACCGGCTGCCATAGGGGCTAAATTTGGCGCACAGCAACGCACGGTAGTTGCCGTAATTGGTGATGGCGGTTTCCAGATGACCTTGCAGGAACTGGGCACTATTATGCAATCAAAAGTTGATGTTAAAATATTGATATTGAATAACCGTTTCCTGGGTATGGTGCGCCAGTGGCAGGAATTATTCAACGAGCGGCGATACTCCTTCGTCGACATTCAAAGTCCGGATTTTGTAATGGTGGCCAAAGGCTACGGTATTGCAGGTAAATGTATCTCTAAACGTAATGACCTGCAAAACTCCCTAAAAGAAATGCTGGAGCATGAAGGTTCATACCTGCTGGAGGTTATGGTAACCAAAGAGAACAATGTATTCCCGATGGTGCCGCAGGGCTGCAGCGTAAGCGAGATCAGGTTAAAGTAAGGAGCCCATCCCGGCCTGCCATTAGGGGAGGAGTTAGCAATAAATATAAATTTAAAATAAGGTATTATAATATATGAGCTATTTAAACGGAACCGAAAACAAAAAAGCCCCCCCTTCCAGTGGATATTTAGAGGGGGCCGGTGCTAAACAGGAGTTTAACATTACCGTATATACAGAAAATCAGGTAG
Organism: uncultured Mucilaginibacter sp.; assembly: GCA_964657585.1. GTDB lineage: Bacteria > Bacteroidota > Bacteroidia > Sphingobacteriales > Sphingobacteriaceae > Mucilaginibacter. The sequence continues at coordinate 2,495 of CAZZVY010000179.1, forward strand.
GTTTGCTGAACCGTATTGCCATTATATTTACCCGCCGAAAGATCAACATTGTAAGCCTGAATACTTCGCCGTCAGAGATAGAGGGTATCCATCGCTTCAACATAGTGATCAGCGAGTCGGAGGAGGTGGTGCGTAAATTATCGAGGCAGATAGAAAAACAGGTGGAAGTGCTGAAGGTATATTTTCATACCAACGAAGATGTGATATGGCAGGAGCTGGCCTTATATAAAGTACCTACCGATGTTATTGCCGAAAAAGCCAGCGTTGAGCGCTTGCTGCGCGAGAACGGTGCACGTGCAGTAGTGATCCGTAAAGATTATACGGTATTTGAAACCACCGGCCACCGCGAGGAAACCGATGCGCTGATAAAAGTATTGCAGCCGTACGGACTGATAGAATTTGTGCGCAGCGCCCGTGTAGCCATTATTAAGGATAGCGAAGGCTTTAACTCCAAACTACGCGAGTTTGAACGCCTGGAACCGGGCGAGGATGTTTACGAAAACGAATACCTGAACAAGGGGCAAAAGGTGTTTACAATGTAAATGATACTGTAGAGACGCAATATTTGTTTCTTTATATAATAACAATAGAGTTAAGTAAATAATGGAAGTACAACGGGTTATACCAATTTTAAGGATTTTCGACTATGCCAAAGTTATAGAGTTTTACATAAGCTGGTTAGGCATGAAAATAGATTGGGAACACCGTTTTGATGATAATGCGCCCCTATATTTCCAGGTATCAGGCTACGGGCTGGAATTGCATTTGAGCGAACACCATGGCGATGGCACGCCGGGTACACACCTGCACTTAAATTGTACCGGCATTAATGAGTTTCATAAAATGCTGACTGATAAAAAATACAAATTCGGTAGGCCCGGACTATAAAATACATTTTATAACACCTATGCCGTTACCCTGCACGATCCGTTTGGTAATCAACTGATATTTGAGCAAGACATACAACAGGATAAATTATAAATACATAAACGTAAAACAACAGCATCGGTGAAAATCAAAAATTAATCGGTGAAATTAAAAACCAAGACAATGGCAAAACTAAATTTCGGCGGCACAGAAGAGAATGTAGTAACCCGCGAAGAGTTCCCTTTAGAGAAGGCACAGGACGTATTAAAAAATGAAACAGTAGCGGTTATCGGTTACGGTGTTCAGGGTCCGGGCCAGGCGCTTAATCAAAAAGACAATGGCATCAACGTAATTGTTGGTCAGCGTAAAAATTCAAAATCATGGGATAAGGCAGTAAGCGATGGCTTTGTTCCGGGAGAAACGCTTTTTGAGATAGAGGAGGCTTTAGAGCGTGGTACTATTATTTGCTACCTGTTGAGCGATGCCGCCCAGATTGCCTTGTGGCCAACCGTTCAAAAACACTTAACCCCGGGTAAGGCATTATACTTCTCGCATGGTTTCGGCATCACATTTAAAGAGCAAACGGGAATAGTTCCTCCTGCCGATGTGGATGTATTCCTGGTGGCACCTAAAGGTTCGGGCACTTCATTGCGCCGCATGTTTTTGCAAGGCCGCGGCCTTAACTCAAGCTATGCCATTTTCCAGGATGCCACAGGTAAAGCACACGAGCGTGTTATTGCCCTGGGTATAGCCGTAGGCAGCGGTTATTTGTTTGAAACCAATTTTAAAAAAGAAGTATACAGCGATTTGACCGGCGAGCGCGGTACGCTGATGGGTTGCGTACAAGGCATTTTTGCCGCACAGTATGAGGTGTTGCGCAGCAAAGGCCACTCCCCTTCGGAAGCTTTTAATGAGACGGTAGAGGAACTGACCCAATCGTTAATGCCATTGGTTGCCGAAAACGGTATGGACTGGATGTATGCCAATTGCTCGACCACTGCCCAGCGCGGCGCGTTAGACTGGTGGAAAAAATTCCGTGATGCTACCAAACCGGTATTTGAAGAATTATATGAAAGCGTTGCGACCGGTGTTGAATCACAAAAATCTATTGACAGCAACAGCAAACCTGATTACCGCGAAAAACTGGACGCAGAATTAAAAGAACTGCGCGACAGCGAAATGTGGCAGGCAGGCAAAACCGTACGCAGTTTACGCCCTGAAAATCAGGCTGTAGAGGCATAATTAAAAAGTTAAAGGTTAAGGCATTTAGTTAAGATCCATATAATGAAATACTTAATTATTTTAACTTAAGATTTATTACTCTTAAATTAAGATTTAAGACTCAAAACTTGGAATTTAAGATTTAACAATGGGACAAACATTATTCGATAAAATCTGGGATGCGCACGTCGTCAGCAGCAAGGAGGGGTTCCCGGATATATTGTATATTGATACACATTTTATCCACGAGGTTACAAGTCCGCAGGCGTTTGACGGATTGCGTACACGTGGCTTGCCTGTTTTCAGACCAAAACAAACTGTAGCAACAGCCGACCATAACGTGCCCACCTGGGACCAGCACCTTCCCATCAAGGAAGAACTTTCCCGTTACCAGGTAGATACGTTGACCAAAAATTGCACGGAATTTGGCATTGAATTATATGGCCTGGGCCATCCCTTTCAAGGTATTGTGCATGTGATCGGTCCGGAGCTGGGCATTACCCGTCCGGGCGGCACCTATGTTTGCGGTGACAGCCATACATCAACCCATGGTGCTTTTGGCGCTATCGCGTTTGGCATAGGTACATCGCAGGTGGAGCAGGTGTTAGCAACGCAATGTTTGCTGCAATCGCGCCCTAAAAGGATGAAGATAGAAGTAAACGGAAAATTGCAAAAAGGTGTCGGAGCTAAGGATATCATCCTGTATATAATTTCTAAAATATCTGCCGCCGGCGGTACAGGTTACGCGGTGGAATATGCCGGCGATACCATTCGTTCGCTAAGTATGGAAGGCCGCATGACCATCTGCAATATGAGTATTGAAATGGGCGCACGCTGCGGGTTGATAGCGCCTGATGAAACTACTATCAATTACGTAAAAGGCCGAGAGTTTGCTCCGAAGGGTGCAGACTGGGATATAGCGGTTAATTACTGGAAAACATTATATAGCGACGAAGATGCCCGATTTGACAGCGTACTTAATTTTGACGCTGCCGATATTGAACCGATGATCACTTACGGCACTAACCCGGGTATGGGCATTGGTGTTACACAAAATGTTCCGGCTACTGCCGATATGGAAAAAGCCGAGCAGCCATCATACACCAAAGCGCTTGCTTACATGGGCATCCATGATGCGGAGCCGCTGTTAGGCAAACCGGTAGATTATGTATTTATTGGCAGTTGTACAAACTCACGTATTGAAGACCTGCGCCAGGTAGCCGAATTTGTAAAGGGCAAACACAAGGCAGACAACGTTACCGTTTGGGTGGTGCCCGGTTCAAAACAGGTACAGCAACAGGCCATCAGCGAAGGGTTAGATAAGATATTCAATGATGCTGGTTTCCCCTTAAGAGAACCCGGGTGCAGCGCATGCCTGGGCATGAACGAAGACAAAATACCCGCAGGCAAATACTGCATTTCAACCTCCAACCGGAATTTTGAAGGCAGGCAAGGGCCAAACTCCCGTACTTTCCTGGCAAGTCCGTTAACGGCGGCGGCAAGTGCGATAACTGGGGTGGTAACGGATATACGTCAATTTTTGTCTGAACCGGAATTTGAGGAATTATAGAATTAATAGAATTGGAATTTGTAAAAAGAACATTAATAGAATTTAATGATTGCACAAGCAAAATAATTGGTTGTGCTATGCGGGTTCATTCAGAGCTTGGGAACGGATTTCAGGAAGTCATTTACCAGCGGGCGCTTGAAATAGAAATGGGGCTTGCCGGATTAGGATTTCAAAGAGAAATGGAAATGCCCATTTACTTTAGGGATGAGCAAATAGGCACAAGGCGCGTAGATTTCTTTGTTGAAGAAGAAATTATGGTAGAGCTCAAGGCAATCACTGAATTGGAAAATGTTCACCTGTCGCAAGCCATTAATTATCTTGAAGCATATAACATTAAGACTGGCTTACTAATCAATTTCGGCGCAATGAGTTTACAATTAAAAGATTATTAAATAAAAAATTCAGGAGTTAGAATTAAAAAATTCTTTAATTCCATAAATTCGAGTTCAGACAATACATAATGAGCACTAAAATTTTCAAACATATACAAAGCACTGTAGTGCCGGTTAATATCGAAAACATCGATACTGACCAGATCATACCTGCGCGATTTTTAAAGGCCACTACCCGGGAGGGGTTCGGCAACAACCTGTTCCGCGACTGGCGCTTTGACGATAACGATAACCCCAAAAGGGATTTCATTTTGAATGACCCGCTATATTCGGGTAAGATATTGCTGGCCGCAAAAAACTTTGGTTGCGGCAGCAGTCGGGAGCATGCCGCCTGGGCAATTGCAGATTATGGCTTTGATGCGGTGGTAAGCAGCTTTTTCGCTGATATATTTAAAGGAAATGCGTTGAACAACGGTTTGCTGCCGGTACAGGTGAGCGACGGGTTTTTGGCTAAACTATTTGCTGCCGTTAATGCTGACCCGCACGCACAGGTAGAGATTAACCTGGTTGACCAGTTCATCAAAATATCCGCCACCGGCGAAATGGAAAATTTCGAGATCAATCCATACAAAAAAGCCTGTATGACCAATGGTTATGATGATGTTGATTATATCCTGAGCAACAAGGCATTGGTTGAGGAATTTGAG
>CAZZVY010000180.1:0-7174 GCA_964657585.1 uncultured Mucilaginibacter sp.
TATTAGAGTTTGAACGTGCGGAAGGCGTTTACCTGTATGATAAAAACGGCAAACCTTATATAGATCTGATTGCCGGTATAGGGGTAAGCAATACCGGGCATAGCCACCCTTACGTTATTGAAGCTATAAAAGCTCAGTTAGGTAAATACCTGCACCTGATGGTTTACGGCGAATATGTACAAACGCCACAGGTAAAGCTGGCTGAAAAACTGTTATCCCTGTTACCTTCTGAACTGCAATCTGTATATTTTGTTAACTCCGGCGCCGAAGCCATTGAAGGGGCAATGAAACTGGCCAAACGCTATACCGGCCGTGCGCAGATACTGGCTTGCCATAATTCGTACCATGGCAGTACCCAGGGAGCGTTAAGCGTAATGGGTAACGAAGTATACAAGCAGGCTTACCGTCCGCTATTGCCCGGCGTTGGTTTCATCCGTTTTAATGATCCCACCGATCTTGAACTGATCAGCACCGAAACAGCCTGTGTAGTAATAGAGACCATACAGGGCGAAGCAGGCATACGCATACCGGATGCGGCTTACATGCAGGCGCTGGCCGCCCGTTGCAAAGCTACGGGTACGCTATTGGTGCTTGACGAGATACAGGCGGCGATGGGCCGCACCGGAAAAATTTTCGCGTTCGAGCATTTTGAAATAGTACCCGACATCCTGGTGCTGGCCAAAGCCCTGGGCGGCGGCATGCCGCTGGGCGCTTTCATTGCCTCTAAACAGGTAATGGATGCGTTAAAGGAAAACCCGATATTAGGACATATTACCACCTTTGGCGGTCACCCGGTATGTTGTGCTGCAGGTTTGGCCTCGTTAGAGGTTATCCTGAACGAAGATCTTATGGGTACTGTTGCTGAAAAGGAAGTACTATTTCGCGAGTTGCTGGTGCACCCTGCTATTAAACAGGTGCGCGGCAAAGGCCTTATGCTGGCTATTGAATTAGCTGATTTTGATTTTAATAAAAAGGTAATTGACCGCTGCATTTCCAATGGTGTTATTACCGACTGGTTTTTGCATTGCGGCAACGCTATGCGCATAGCCCCGCCGCTGGTAATCACCAGAGAGCAGATAAGATATGCCTGCAAATTAATCATAGAAGCGATAGACCATTATAGTTAACTTCTTTAGTTAATATTGCAGGCTTGCATAAGCTTGTAACTAATAATTCCAAGCAAAGGAATCAGAAAATACGGCGCTATTTCATAGTTCAACGCTCATATAATGGATTGCTTCGCCAATCTTGGTATGGTTTATGCAAGTTAATATAAAACTTATCAAGTTACGGGGCTTTTATATTTAAAAATGGTGATCTTAGTTCTGAAAGATGCCCTTTTTTTTAGCCAATACTGTAATGTAAATCAGAATTATCAACTTAACCTGTATGTATAAAGTATGAAGATCGCTTTTATCTCCACTTATCCTCCCCGCGAATGCGGTATTGCTACTTTTAATTATAACCTGATGACCGCCATTGGTAGCAACTTCCCTAAAAGGACAGAACTGCTGCAAAGTGGGTTTGTCGTCGCGGTAAATGATTCGGATAGTTTGCAGGATTATGAGTACCCTAAGGAGGTAAAATTTGTAATACGCCAAAACCACCAGAAAGATTACATCAGAGCGGCCAATTATATTAATACCAGCGATGCTGATGCCTGTATATTGGAACATGAGTTTGGGATTTATGGCGGCGAAAGCGGTATTTATATCCTTCCTTTACTTAAGCGGCTGGAAAAGCCGCTGATCTCTATCCTGCATACCGTGTTAAAAGATCCGAGTTATGTGCAAAGGGTCATCATTCGTGAAATTGCCGAACAATCATCAAAAATTATTGTAATGAGCAAACGCGCGGTAGATTTCCTGATAAATATTTACGAAGTACCGGCAGGCAAGATACAGATTATTGAACATGGCGTACCCAACCTGGAAGCGCCTAAAGACAACCCTGTTAAAAATCTGGCTTCCTTTAAAAACCACCGGGTGCTGCTCACCTTCGGGCTGCTAAGCCGCAATAAGGGACTGGAAACGGTTATCCGCGCCCTGCCAGAAATTGTTGCCAAACACCCGGATGTAATGTACGTAGTTTTAGGCAATACGCATCCTGGGGTATTAAAACACTCCGGCGAGGAGTACCGCGACCACCTGAAAAGCCTGGCCGCACAATTAAATGTATCCAGGCACCTTACGTTTATAAACAAGTTTGTTACTGATGAAGAACTGATTAATTATTTAACCGCGGCTGAAATTTATGTAACCCCTTATTTAAACGAAGCACAGATTACCAGCGGTACATTGGCTTACGCAGTAGGCGCAGGTGCAGCTGTAGTATCAACGCCCTACTGGCATGCTACCGAACTGCTTGCACACAACCGCGGCCGTTTGTTTGATTTTAAGGATGCCGAGCAACTGGCGCTTATTATAAACGAATTGCTGGATAACGATGTACTATTGAACACCCTGAAGGAAAACGCCTATGAGTACGGCTTGCATACCCGCTACCCGCAAATTGGCGCCGAGTTTATAAAAGTAGCTCAGGAAGCCTCCCTGGCGCATGATTTTAGTGCCGAAGTATTAAAGAATAGCATTGTTGACCCGGAAATACTGCCCAAGTTCAGCCTGGCGCATGTTACCCGGCTTACAGATGATACCGGCATTGTTCAGCATGCCAAATATGGTATCCCTAATTTAAAGGAAGGATATTGTTTGGATGATAATGCCCGTGCTTTAATTATGGCGCTGATGGCTTATCAGCGTAATAAAAGCGCCGAAGCCTTGCGGTTGCTGCCTATTTATCTGAGCTATATCCATTACATGCAAACAGATGATGGCAATTTCAGGAATTTCCTGAGTTTTAGCCGGCAGTATTTGGATGAGGTAGGGTCTGAGGATTCTTTTGGCCGTACAATATGGTCACTGGGGTATTTGATAGGCAGTGCGCCAAACAATTCATATCAGGAATTTGCGATGGAAATATTCCAGCGTTCTATTCCGCACTTTGAAAATTTAAAATATATCCGTGGCAATGCCAACACCATCATTGGGATATGCCATTACTTAAGGGTTCACCCTACCGACGAAGGCATGGTCAGGATATTGATAAACCTTACCCAACCACTTATAGATGCTTATGAAAATACGCACTCGCCTGATTGGGAATGGTTTGAGGAAAGCATGACCTATGATAATGCGATACTGCCGCTGGCCTTGCTTCACTCCAGTGAAATTACCGGTAATGAAAGGGTTAAAGAGATCGCCTTAATTACAATGCGCGTCTTGGATAAGTTAACCCTGTCTAACGGCTACCTGAGCCCGGTAGGCAATGATGGCTGGTATTATCGTGGCGGCACCTTCCCTACATTTGACCAGCAAGCCATTGAGACCATGGCTATGGTACTCATGCATTTTGAGGCTTACCATACTTTCCGCGAGCCGGAGTACATTGAAAAGATGTTTTTGAGCTATCGCTGGTTCCTGGGCGAAAACACACTCCGCGCCCCGCTTTACGACCATGAAACCAAGGGCTGCTGCGACGGTTTGCTGCCAACCGGCATTAACCGTAACCAGGGTGCCGAAAGCACACTGGCCTATCTTATATCACACCTGATGGTATTACGCGCCTTTGAGCTGGAATACGAGTACAATAAAAGCGGCGCAAGCATGGAGATTTGTTAATGAAAGTTGCTGTATTATCTCCCGTTGCCTGGCGCACACCACCGCGCCATTATGGCCCATGGGAGCAAATTGCCAGTACCATTGCCGAAGGAATGGTAAAAAAAGGAGCCGAGGTTACTTTATTTGCAACAGGCGATTCTATTACTGCAGGCAAACTGCAATCCGTTTGTGAACAGGGATACGAGGAACAGCCAGGCCAGGATGCCAAGGTACTGGAATGCCTGCATATCAGCAACCTGATGGAGCAGGCCGGTAGCTTTGACATTATACACAACAATTTTGACTTTTTGCCCCTTACCTGGTCAAGGTTGATAAAAACGCCGATAATAACTACTATACACGGCTTTTCATCGGCAAAGATAATACCGGTTTATAAGAAGTATAATGCCAATACCCACTACGTATCCATCAGCAATGCTGACCGCAGTCCGGACTTGAGTTACCTGGCTACGGTTTATAACGGCATGGAGGTTAAAAACTTTGATTTAATAGCACAACCTGCTGATTACCTGCTGTACTTCGGGCGCATCCACCATGATAAAGGTACTTATGAAGCTATACAGATAGCCAAACAAAGCAACAGTAAACTCATTATAGCCGGTATTGTTCAGGATGAAGGTTATTATAGATCAAGGATAGAGCCTGAACTGAATAGCCAGATCATGTATGTGGGTCATGCAGGGCCGGATAAACGTAAACTGTTATTAGGCAATGCCCGGGCGCTGCTGCACCCCATTAACTTTAACGAACCCTTTGGCATGAGCGTGGCCGAAGCCATGCTATGCGGTACGCCGGTAATAGCTTTTAACCGGGGATCGATGCCTGAACTGATTGAACACCAGAAGACCGGCTTTTTAGTGAATGATATAAATGAGGCCGCCGCCGCGGTAGCCGACCTGCAAAGTATCGATCGCCCGTATTGCCGTGAGTGGGCAGCCGGTAAGTTTTCGGCAGATAAAATGGTAAATGATTATTGGGAATTGTACCAGGGTATATTACAGGGTTAATATGTAACGGCAGGTATTGTTAAATGAAATGAAGAACAATAGGGTTCTTATTATAAAAATTAAATCAGATTATGGAAAACCAGCAAGAGGACGATATTGCCCAGCTATCCGAAAACACTATTGCTTTTGCCGTTAATGATAATGGTACACCGGTGCAGGTAACGGCCATAATTAACTATCCGTTTTATGATATAACCCTGGCAGATGATACTCAGGTACAGTTACGGCAAGACCTGCACAGCAACTGGTTTAAAACCAGCGGCCACCTGGATGATGCACTGGTACAGCAGATAGGCCGGAAAATTAGTTACCATATAACCGGGGTGTGGCCAACTAATATTTAATAAATTTATCTATCTGCTCGTTGGTAAACTTTACGGTATCGGGTAAAAAAAGGTCGCCCTGGGCGTTAATTTCCTGTTTAACGTTGGCAATATGGATGCGCAAAGGCATTACATGCAGGTGCACATATCCGCATACACCGTTAAAGTGTTCAATGCCGCGTACGTTACCATACTTACCAGCGGATACTCCCACCAGCGCTGCTTTTTTTTCATAAAAACTTGCCGGGAAATCGCAGGCATCAATAAACAGTTTTAAAGCGCCGGGGAAACTGCCATTGTATTCCGGTATTATAAACAAAAATTTATCAGTAGCGGTAACTATATCCTGTATCGCGCGGAATTCCTGGCTGCGTTTGCCATAAAGGTCGCTGCTTAACAGGTTGCCGGGCAAGTCGGTTAAAGTTAATAAATAGGTTTCAAGCCCTTTATCCTTTAATTGCCTTTGATAATAAGCTGCCACCTTTAAAGTGGAACTGCCTTGTCTGTTAGTGCCTGAAATGATGGTAACCATATTTTGTTCAGCTAAAAGCGTAAAGCGCAAAGCTATTAATTAAGCTTAAGGCTGAAAGCATAAAGCCGAAAGTAAAAAGCTTTCGCATTAATTTGTTTGTAAGTAATAGGGCAGTGTGGATTACTCCGTAATTTTTATTATTATCTTTAGCCCGCGGTTAAAATTTAAGAGAACATTGATTTCTGGCGATTTTGCCGTTTGAAAGATCTTCCATCAATTATAATTTAAATAGTATAATGGGTAAAATAATTGCTTTAGCCAATCAAAAAGGGGGCGTGGGTAAAACTACCTCATCAATAAACCTTGCTGCAAGTTTGGCTGTGCTTGAATTTAAAACTTTATTGGTAGATGCTGATCCACAGGCCAACACAACATCTGGCATAGGGTTTGACCCGCGAACAATAAAGGATAGCATTTATGAGTGCATTATTAACAATGTAGACCCGCATACGGCCATACAGCATACCGAAACCCCTAACCTTGACCTGTTGCCGGCACATATTGACCTGGTTGGTGCCGAGATAGAAATGATAAACCTGCCCGACCGCGAGTATAAAATGAAGGCCGTGCTTGACCAGGTGATCAACGAGTATGATTTTATAATTATTGATTGTTCGCCATCACTGGGCTTAATTACCATTAATGCACTTACGGCGGCAAATTCGGTTATTGTACCGGTGCAATGCGAGTATTTTGCCTTGGAAGGGTTGGGTAAATTGCTGAACACCATAAAAATTGTGCAAAACCGGTTAAATACCAACCTTGATATTGAAGGCATACTGTTAACCATGTATGATGTACGCCTGCGCCTGAGCAACCAGGTGGTTGAAGAGGTACGCACGCATTTTGAAGACCTTGTGTTTGAAACTATTATACAGCGTAACACCCGTTTAAGCGAAGCCCCAAGCTTCGGCCTGTCGGTAATTATGCACGATGCCAACTGCAAGGGCGCTATTAACTATTTAAACCTGGCGCGTGAAATAGTCCGCAAAAACGGGTTATTGAAAACAGCGGAAGCAGAAAGCGAAGTAACAGTTTAACAAATGAGCTTAGAAAGAAAGAAGGTGCTGGGAAAGGGGTTAAGCGCGTTGCTGGATGATTCTGTTTACATCAATCATTCCCGGTCGTCTGTGGCAACAAGCCCTGAAGTAAATGATGCAGGTTCAATAAACGAAATAGCGCTGGCCGAGATAGAGGTTAACCCTTTTCAGCCCCGTAACGATTTCGACATGCAGGCGCTGCATGAACTGGCCGACTCCATAAAATTGCAGGGTTTGATACAGCCTATTACGGTAAGGCGTTTAAGTGCGCATAAATACCAGCTGATATCGGGCGAACGGCGCTTGCGTGCTTCAAAAATGGCGGGGCTTACACAGATCCCGGCCTATATCCGTACTGCTAACGACCAGCAGATGCTGGAAATGGCGCTGATAGAGAATATACAGCGCGAGAACCTTAATGCTATTGAAACGGCCATCAGTTTTCAGCGGATGATTGACGAGTGTAACCTGAAACAGGAAGAACTTGGTGAACGGGTAAGCAAAAACCGGTCGACTGTTACTAATTACCTGCGTTTGCTGAAGTTGCCGCCAGCCATACAGGCTTCGCTGCGCGATGGCGCCATAAGCATGGGCC
>CAZZVY010000181.1:0-1436 GCA_964657585.1 uncultured Mucilaginibacter sp.
GGTTTTACCGCATATACCGTGATGCTGAATATTCCCGTATGACGCATTCTGAAATCGGCAATTTCTTCGGCAGATAGATAATCGGCTAAAATGTCGTCCGGAATAATAATCTGCTTTTCTTGTTGCACGGCGATTTCTGAAAAGCCATTGGTATTTATCAGTTCGAGGTAAACATCTTTCTGAATGGCACCCGACACACATCCCGCGTACATTTCTGCCGCATTCCTAAGTTTTGCGGGAAGGTTACCCACCAAAACAATATCCGAGATGCTAAAGTGGCCGCTTGGTTTTAACACACGGTACATTTCTTTGAACACGGCACCTTTATCAGGCACCAGGTTCAGCACACAATTGCTCACAATAACATCAGCAGTATTGGCGCTTACCGGCATCTTCTCGATATCACCGAAACGGAACTCTACATTATTGAATCCCAGCTTTTCTGCATTTTCACGAGCTTTGCCGATCATTGCCTCGGTAAAATCAATGCCGATCACTTTGCCGTTCTCCCCGGTCTCGGCCCTTGCCACAAAGCAATCATTACCTGCGCCGGAACCGAGATCTATTACAGTATCTCCCTTTTTTATTTGAGCAAACTGCGTCGGCAGCCCGCAGCCCAAGCCTAAATCAGCATCAGGGTTGTACCCTTGAAGCGAAGAATAATCATCACTCATTATATTATATACCTCTGTAGAGCAGCAGCCCGACCCACAGCAGGATGCCTGGTTGGTTTCTTTGTCCTGTAAAGCGATCTCGCTATATTTTTGGCGGACAATCTCCTTTAGTTCTTCTTTTGTATTCATAGTATTATTGCTATATTGCGATTGATGTTACTAAAAAAATATTAGCAGCAGTTATTATTATCGATAGGGTTGTATGAGGAAAATAGTTTATTAAGTTTCTTTTCTAAATTTTTCCATGCTTTTGGTTCAATGCAGTAGCATACGCTTACACCTTCAATAGTTCCTTTAATCAACCCAGCATTTTTTAATTCTTTTAAATGTTGTGAAATGGTGGCCTGTGCCAAACCTAATTCTTCAACAAGATCACCACAGATACAAGCATTGGCACACAGTATATGCTGCAAGATCGCAATACGCGCTGGATGGGCGATTGCTTTTAATTGTATAGCAAGATGGTTTTGCGCTTCAGTGAATATATCAGTTTTAGTAGCACCCATAATATCGCAATATTACGATTGATTTTTTAAAATTCAAAATTCTATTTTAATGATTATTATAAAAAAAAGATAATAAGGAGATAAGGGTTCAATTGACGTCCCTCCCTCTCCGCTTGCAAAATGTCGCAAATTATAAAGAAGCACAAGCCCGATGTTAGCAGGTAACATCGGGCTTTTTGGTTGTATTTATAAATATTAACGCAAATCTGTTAAACAAAACCATTACTATCATAGGACGTATGGACGTTTTTAACAA
>CAZZVY010000181.1:1446-7128 GCA_964657585.1 uncultured Mucilaginibacter sp.
GATGATATAAAGTAAAAAGGAAGGGTAATTTTGCCCCTCCCCTTTTATATCAATAACCCGGGTTTTGATACATCCTAATCGGATCGAGTTTGTACTCGTCAAACGGAATAGGGTAATATCTGTCTTTTGTTGAAAAGTTAGCAACAAGCGCCGCCCCAAAAGTAGCCTGTGGTTTAGCTTTAAAGTAAGCCACCAGTTCATCGGTAGTAAAGGTACGCAGCAAATCAAACCAGCGGTGGTGCTCAAAAGCCAGTTCCACACGGCGCTCATGCAAAATGGCCAGGCGCAGCGTGGTGTATTTGCTGCTGTAAGCTGTATTAGCCATACTTACCGCATATGTTGGCATTCCTGCCCTTGTGCGCACCATATCGATGTATGAGATGGCCCCGGCGGTATCGCCCAGATAATTGCTTACTTCTGCCAGCATCAGTATCACATCGGCATACCGGATCAGTATCCAATCATTACCACCGTAACCCAGCACGCCTGCCGCTGCACTGGCATCCCTGAACTTGGTAATGAACCAGTCTTTTACATTAGGGTTATTTGCAAATTTTACCGAGAAAGCCATTCTTGGGTCGCCTGTTTCATATTCGTTAATTAAATCGCCCGTTACGTTGCCGCCAACGCCGGTGGTTACTTTAAGCGAGTTAATGGTCTCGCCCGTAGGCTGGTTATTAGCGGCAATGTCAGAACTATAGGTGGCATCGCCCTGCTTGTTAACTATCTGCCATATCAGTTCAGGGCAGGTTGCCTTTTTAGTTACATCAAAAACATCAGTGTAAGGTATAGCGCTTAACGTGGTAAACGTTTTCATATTATAAGCGTTCAACAGGTAGGTTTTAGCGTTATTAAGATTGGCTGTACGGTTGGTTTGGTCCTGCGTGGTTGCCATAGTAAGGTAAACCTGTCCTAATAAAGCGTTGGCAGCCGCTTTTGATACCCGGCCTACGTTAGCGCCGGTTTGCAAATTGGGCAGCGGGCTATTGTTGATCACGTCACTTAGATCGGCTACAATCTGCGCATACACAGTAGCCTGTTTTTCGCGAAAGGTATTTGCTGTAACATCATCTGTTGTAGTTAATTGTTTAGTAACCAAAGGCACATCGCCCCATAACCTTACTAAGTGAAAATACATTAAGGCACGCAAAAATTTAGCTTCGGCCATGTACTGCAATTTCAGGTTTGGATCGCTAAAGGTAACCTGGTCTATATAGGTAAGTACAATGTTGGCCTGGCTTATGGTACCATATAAAGACACCCAATGGGCTTTCAGGTAAGTGTTGCTTGGAATAAGCGAAAAATTATTGAACTGAAAAGGCTCACCTGCGTTCGACTGGCTGTCGTTCCGGCCGGTATCGTCCGAACGTTCATCTGTCCATAATCCACTGTCTTCGCCAATATTATTACTGCTGCGGAGTGATTGATATATGCCGTTTACCGCCAGCAGCACATCATTCGGCGATTTAAAATCTACGCTTAAAGCCGTACTATTAGGATTTTTCTGGTTAAGGAAATCCTTATTGCAGGATGAGCCCAAAAGCATCAGGCCGACAAAACATACAGTTATTATCAGGTTGTTCTTCATTTTGATATTATTAAATCATTAAAAAGCTATTTTGATACCCAGGTTATAAGAGCGTACCAGCGGATAAACGCCATAATCTATACCAGGTGTAAGGTTAGGCGGCATTGTGCTGTTAGCCGCCCCTATGGAATTGATGTTTGTCCCGCTTGAATAGTTGTAATCTACCTCGGGGTTGTAACCTTTGTATTTGGTTATGGTAAATGCATTTACTACACTTGCAAAAATGCGCGCATTGCTTATGCCCAGCTTACCGCCAAATAAAACCGGCAAGGTATAACCAAGTGTAATATTGGTGCAACGCAGAAAAGACCCATCTTGCAGATACACGGTTGATAAGCGGGTGCTGTTGCTTTGGGTACCACCGCGTGATGCACGATACAGGGATGTGCCATTGCCCGGGTTTGCGGCATCACGGTAACGTTCTGCCACATCGGCATACTGGTTGCCTGAGCCTTCGCCGTTATACAGATAATAATCCTGGCCGTCTAATACCTGGTTACCGTATGAGCCATTGAACGATGCGCTCAGATCAATCTTTTTATAGTTGGTGTTTAACGCAAAACCATAAGTAAACTTGGCATAGGGCGTACCTATAACTGTTTTATCGGCATCGGTTATTACCCCATCGCCATTGGTATCCTGGAAATAAATATCGCCGATCTTTAACGGGTTAGTTGATGCAGATGAATTTGGCACCTTGCCTAAATTATCAGCAGTTACGTGCCCTGCAACCTTAAAACCATAAAACATGCCAACCGGCTGGCCCTGTTCGGTAATGTTTGTTAAATAAGACCTTTCGGCGCCATTTACAATAATGGTATTGTTGGTGCTTAAACGGGTAACCAGGTTACGGTTAAAGGTGATATTGCCTGATATACTGACGTTGTAATCTTTATTACTTATTACACGCCCGTCCAGCTGAAAATCTAAGCCATTATTCCTGATCCGGGCATCGGGCAGATTGGTCAAAATAGATGTACTGCCGGAAATAGCGGATATAGGCTCAGTGTAAAGTATATTGAATGAATTACTGATATAATAATTGATAAGTGCAGATAAACGGCCGTTAAACAGCCCTATATCAGCGCCGAAATTATATTGCGATGTTGATTCCCAACTCAGTTTGGCATCCTGTATAACACCTGCTACCGTAGCTGTTGATACCGTAGGCGAACTCCCGAAAACAGCGCCTGCGCTGCTGTTGGCTATAGTTTGCTCTGTCCGGTAATCTGGTATATTATTGTTGCCGCTCAGGCCCCAGCTGGCCCGTAACTTAACAGACGACTGTTGGCCGAGCCAATCGTGGTAAAAGGGTTCTTCGGATAAAGTCCAGCCGCCCGAAACTGAAGGGAAGTAACCATATTTATTAAGCGGTCCAAAACGCGAAGAACCGTCGCCACGGAACGAACCAGTAATGTTATACCGTCCGTTAAAGATATAGCTTGCCCGGCTGAAGTAAGAAAGCAGGGTAGTGGTTGTTTTACCGCTGCCAGAGTTAAGCGAAAAGTAGCTGGCATCGCCAGTGCCCTTAGCTGTAATTTCAGGTACGTTATCATTCTGGAAACCGCGTGCCGTAACGCTTATAACGTCAGTATTGGTTTGCTGGGCGGAATAACCGGCTAACAGGTCCAAATGGTGTTTGCCAAAGGTTTTATTATAATTTAAGGTAAACTCTCCTAATTGGTCAACTCTGTCAAGCGTAGCAGCAACAGCATTAGCGGCCGCAATTGATGCAGTAGAGCCAGGAGGGTTGGCGCCGCTGCTCAACGTTGAAGGCAGATAATAATCGTATTTTTCGTAATAGGTTTGTGCACCTAAGTTAGCTTTGAAGGTTAACCCGGGTATAATAAGATAACTTGCAACCGCATTAAATGTACTGCGCTGCCCTTTACGGGTAATTTGTGTACGCTCGGCCAATGCAACCGGATTTTCAATAGACTGATAACCATACGTGGCCGATTGCGCTGCTGCCGCATTGGTGGCCAGGCTGCCGTCGGCGTTGTAAGCCGGGAAATAAGGCATATAAATTAAGGCCCCTAAAATAGGGCCATGGTCAAAACGGCCTTCCTGAACTTCATGATTGGTGTTTTGCGTATAAGATACCTGGGCACCCACATGCAGCTTTTTGCTTACATCGCCATCAACATTGGCCCTGAAGTTATAGCGTTGCTGACCAGTGGAATGGATGATACCGTCCTGGTTCTGATAATCGCCGCTGATATAATAATGTGTACCGTTTGCACCGCCTGAAAAAGACAGGTTATGCTTCTGAAAAATTGCATTATGGTATAACTGGTCCTGCCAATCGGTATTGGTGGTTTGCGGGATCAGTGTTTGATTGGTAAAATTATAGATATCCGGAGGTATCTGTACGCTGGCCGCATTACCTACATTAGCCACACGGGTGGCATTATTATCTGAATACATGGCATCGTTCCAGGTATGCCCTGTATTGACCCACAAATCATGATAGGTATTGTTGCGGCCGTCAATCACCAGTTGGGCAAAGCCGTTGGCATCTAAAAGTTTTACCTTATGCGCCAACTGGTCAATCCCTGTTTGCACACCATATTCAAACTTCCCTTTACCATCCTTACCGTGTTTAGTGGTTATCAATACCACCCCGCCAGCCGCCCTTGAACCATAAATCGCTGCCGATGCAGCGTCTTTCAATATGTCTATAGATTCAATATCTTCGGGGTTAAGGTAAAGGTCGTTGCCGGCCGGGTAACCATCAATTACATATAACGGGTCCGAACTGGCAATAAACGAGCCGATGCCACGTACCCTTATTTTGGTGCTTTGATATGGTGCACCGTCTGTTTGTGATACCTGTACACCGGCCACCTTACCTACCAAGGCCTGACCGATTGTTGGAGCTGAAAGGTTTAATTCGCTTGCCTTTACACTGGCTATAGCGCCTGTGGCGTCGCTGCGGCGTACGTTTGCATAGCCAATGGCAACTACCTCATTCAGTACATTGCTTGCCGGTTTTAGCTGCACGTTAATTGTTTCACCGTTGCCTACAGTTACCGACTGACTGTTGTAACCTATAAATGAAAAAACCAATATCGTGCCTGGCTGCGCTGATATGTTGTATTTACCGCTACCGTCGGCTGTAATGCCTTTTGTTGTGCCCTTCACCAATACTGATGTACCCGGTAAGGGCTGGTTGTTTTCGTCTGTAACGGTACCGGATACTTTGTTGTTACCCGTTTGCACATTTTGTGCAATAGCGCCAAGCGTAAAGCTTAGGGCGGTTATGAGCAAAAAAAGAAATTTCTTTAAAAGATCATGAGTAATCTTTTTATTCATAAATTTAAAGATTGTTGTTTAGTTAAATATCATTGAAGCTTTACAAGGGGCTTAATGTGTTGACTTTACAATTTGACCGGACCGTGTGAATGTTGCAGCATTCACCGGTTCTTTTTTTAATCGCCGGAAACCGATCACAATAACTTGAGGGAGCGTAAGCAAGTCTTTACATAGGCAACAGTTTTAATTTTTGGTGCATTAATTAAATTACCGGTTGAAAAACGTGGAAAGAATATTTTTAAAGGCTATTAAATAAGAATATTTGATTCCCCCTATCCCTAACAAAAATAAGATTGCTATCTTAAGCCATAAATAACCAGGGGTTAACTTTATATTAACTAAAATTAAATAAGTGGATTTTTAGTTTATCTTTTACCACAATTGTTAATAAACCGCTACCAGGTAATGTGCATGTAATTAACATTATTAGTACGTGCCGATGTTACAGCAATGCCTTTTTGATCATTTCCTGTAAATGAAAACCCTTCCAGTTCATCGCCCCGGTCTATATGGTCAACCTGGCTGATCACCACCTGCTTACCGGTTTCGACAGATTTTTTGAGGTCAACATAGGTAAAACGCCATTGGCGGCCTTCAATCTTATTCTGGATAAGCACCAGTATGCCTTTATCAGCAATCCAGTTTAAATTTTGCACCCATGGCGTACATGAAAACTTTTTGAATAATACGCCTGGCTCACTTGTTTTTTTACAGTTCTTTAATTTTTCGGGATCATAAAGCCTTACATCGTTGCCGTGGTCGCCATAATCAGCAGTGGC
>CAZZVY010000182.1:0-7103 GCA_964657585.1 uncultured Mucilaginibacter sp.
TATTGTGGTTGGCTGCAAAAATGCAAAATTAAAGCAGGTGTTTATTCACAAAATACAAAAGTGGATACATATGCTATTGTTAGTAAAGTGAATCGGAAAAGCCATTTATTGCTTGCTTATAATAAATGTACCTGCTAAACCGGTGTAGTATCCTAAAGCTACCTTGACAAGTGTGGGATCAACAGGAAGGTTAATACTTATTTCATCTAATCTTCATATACAATTATTAAATTGCAGTCTATTATTATGCAGATGGATAGGCGCCCGGGAAAATTTCACAAAGTATTTTTTTTATTGTTATTAACCTTAGGTTATTTTAGCGATAGCATTTATGCGCAAAATTTGCCCCTTATCAACGCCTTTGCGCATAATGATTACCAACATAAACGCCCGCTTTTTGAAGCTATCAGCAACGGTTACACTTATATCGAGGCCGACATTTATATTCACAAAGGGCGTTTAGTAGTAACCCATGTGTTGCCTCTTATCCATCACAGCCGTACCTTGGAAGGGTTGTACCTGCAGCCGCTTGCTGCCTACATTCAAAATAATAATGGCGAGGTATATCCCGGTTATAAAGCACCTGTAACCTTAATGGTTGATATTAAATCAGACGCAGATAAAACCTATGAGTTACTAAAACCTATTCTGGAAAGGTACCGCTCTTTGTTATCCGGTTACAGCAATGGCCAGGAAAAGAGTGGAGCAGTACGCATTGTACTTTCAGGCCACAAGCCTTATAAGGCATTAAGCCTGGATAACAACAGGCTTGCTTATATTGATGAAGACCTGCGTAAAATTGACCGCGACACAACCGCAGCCGACGATATGTTTGCCATGGCCAGCTGCAAATATTCCAACCTGCTTAAATGGAAAGGTTCGGGTTCACTTTCTTTACGCGAAAAAAACCGACTATCTGCCTACGTTGATCAGGCACACCGCTGCGGCGCAAAAGTAAGGCTATGGAGTTCGCCTGATAACAAAGTGGTGTGGGAACAGCTTTTACAGTGCGGCGTAGATGTTATTAATACTGATAAACTGGCCAGGTTAAAGGACTTTTTAACGAGTTCGCCCCGATAAATCAAGCCACCCGGACAACCTATTTATCAGGATGGTATACAAATACAGTAAAATCTTCCGCAGCATAATCATCACAAATTATTACACGTTCTGCAAGTGAACGGCAGTGAGCCAGTATAAGGTGTGGTTGGTAAGCTGCCAAAAGTCCGTTGCCAGTAACGCTACGCAATAAATTAAAACCCAAACCATACCTGCATTGTTTAAAAAGTATAGTTATCGCTTTAAAGATAAAATCAGGCTCGCAACTGCTGTAATTCAATGAACCGCTGGCCAAAATGTAATCGGTTAGTGGCAGTTTATCGGTAAGGAAATTATTTTGCAGGAAGGTTGTATACGGCAGGTTCCCGTAACTTTTCACTGCCTTATGCAGTAATTCAGGAATGCATTCTAAGCCATAATAATGCGCTAAACTATACCGCGCTGACAGAAACGGCACCAGGTCGCCATAACCGCAGCCCGCATCTAATATTGTTTTGTTAGTTAAATCGGCAATACCGGCCAAAGCTTCAAAACGTATCTGCTGGTCCCTGATATTCCGCCAGCCAAGTGCTAAACTGCTGGCTGCCCCATGCCATCGCAACATATCAAGATGGTAGCTGGATATAGCATCAATATCGTTCACAATTTTTTTAAATAACACTAACAGTAAAAATAACAATATAGCCGCTTATTTTTGGAGCAATAATGCGTTTTGAACTTAAAAACAAAAAGTGTTAAATATGTATTACTGATATATGCCAAACTGGTTAAAAACTACGCTTAAAATTGCCGCTTCCCTTATATTGCTTATCACATTGCTTGTTATCGGGGCATCTCTTTATATAACCTTTCGCAAAGATAAGTTCCTTAAACTAGTAAACGCCGAATTAGATAAAAGCGTTGACGGTACTTTTATTATTGGTAACCTTCACCCAGAATTTTTTAAACGTTTTCCAAACATTTCGCTTGGCCTCGACAACGTTTTGTTGCGCGATAAACGCTTTACTGAACATCACCATACTTTGCTTAATGCTAAAAACTTTGATGTATCAGTAAACACTGCCGACCTGTTTACAGGAACTATCTCTATAAATCATATTGATATCAGCAACGCTGCTATTGACCTGTATACGGATAGCTTGGGTTACAGCAATACAGCTGTATTAAAAAACAAGGCAAAAAAAAATAACAATCAAACTTCCAAAAGTACGGCACCGGAAATTGGAAAATTCACGTTAACAAATGTAGGATTTAAGGTTGACGACCAAAAAGCAAATAAATTATTTGATTTTGTTATAAACGACCTGGACGGGAAAATGACATATCCCGACTCGGGCTGGCATGCCACTTTTCATTTAGATGTAATTGCCAAGAGTATGGCTTTCAGCACTACACACGGCAGCTTTATAAAGCAAAAGGAATTACAGGGCGATTTTGTTGCTGGTTGTAATAAAAATACCGGTAAAATAAATGTACAGGCAAAGGAGCTATATATAGGCAATGACCCTTTTAATATTAACGCCTTATTTGATACCGGCAAGCCGGATGCAACTTTTATGTTTCATATTGCCTGTAAAGAATTGTTGTGGCGGCATGCATCATCGTTACTTGCCCAGAATATAACATTGAAACTTAACCAGTTCAACATGGCAAAGCCCATTGGGGTAAAAGCTATTATAAGTGGTAGTTTTAACGGCGGCGATCCGTACCTGTACGTTACAGCATCCGTAAAAAACAATACCATAATTATCCCTGGCAGTACGTTGGACAATTGCACTTTTGAAGGAGTTTTTACTAATAGTTACCTTAAAGGCAACGGTTTAACTGACGAAAACTCTGTTATCAGGTTAGTTGGCCTTACTGGGAGTTACCATCATATCCCCTTTAATATTGATACAGGTAGTATAATAAATTTAACTAAGCCTATTGCTACCGGTAACTTTACCGCTAACTTCCCTGTAGCCGATCTAAATTATTTGCTGGGTGCAAAGGTAGCCAGGTTTAGTAAGGGCAGCATCTCTGCAAAACTACGCTATCGGGCAGATATTGTAGATTACCGCATCAATAAACCCGTAATATCCGGCAGTATTGATTTTAAGAACGCTGATATTAATTACCTTGCCAGTAATCTGCTGCTTAAAAACACTTCATTTTCTTTAGACTTTGTTGGCAATGATTTATTATTGAGTAATATAAGGCTGCAAACTGGGAGAAGCATAGCCTATATGAATGGGCGGGTGAACAACTTTTTAAACCTTTATTACAACTCGCCCGAAAAAATATTACTTACCTGGAACATCCACAGCCCGCAAATGTATCTGGCTGAATTTCTTGGCCTCCTTGCCGGCGGAGGCCGATCCGACAAGCCTAAATCTGCCAACAGCGGCAACGCAATAGATCAATTGAGCAATGTGATGCAAAAAGGCAGCGCCCGCATGAACCTGGATGTTGCCAATTTGCATTATAACAAGTTTTTAGCTACTAATGTAAGCGCAATGTTACTTACATCACCCAATGGAGTTGCCATTCAAAACGTTGGGCTAAAAACAGCCGGCGGTACGCTTAAGATTAACGGAAACATAAAAAAAAGCGGTGCAGTTAACCGGCTAAGTCTTAATACTATTATCTCTGATGTAAATGTGCGCGACTTTTTTGAAGCCTTTGATAATTTTGGAATGACTGATTTTACCGCTCAAAATTTGCGAGGTAAATTATCGGCCAACACCCAGATCACGGCCGCCATTAACAATAAGGCTGCGTTAATCGATAAGTCGGTTAACGGCAACCTTGACCTTACCTTAACCAATGCTGCCCTGCTTAACTTTAAGCCACTGGTTAGCGTGGGCAAATATGCCTCCCATTTCGCGACTTAAAGAATATACGGATACCCAAGCTTGACGCTAAGTTTACCATAAATGGCGATAAGATAGAGATTAGCCCGATGCAGATCAACTCAAGCGTATTGAATATAGATGTAGCTGGAACCTATGGTATGACCAACGGCACCAATATTGCTATAGACATACCATTACGCAACCCTAAGGGCGACAGCACTATTACTGATAAGGCAGAACTGCAAAAGAAACGCTTTAAGGGGATTGTATTGCATTTGCTGGCCAGATCTGACGAAAGCGGTAAAGTAAAGATAGGCCTGAACAAAGAACGCAAGGAAGAAAAGGAAGCAAAGCCTGTCAATAAAGGCGACCAAGAATAGTTATTTACAATCAGTTGCTATTCTGCGTTGTTTACTCCTATACAATGTTAGCTGATATTATAAATTTCCGGTTATTTATCTTGTGAGCCATCCGCGTTAACAATCATTGGGTTACCTGAAGCCGTCCAGGTAGGGGCATTCATTTTTAAACCGGTGATCTTTAACGTATAGGCATAATCACATGGTGCATTAGTTGGCAAAGTTACTTTTAGGCCTGTCCCATCCTGGGTAAAAGCCAAATTCCCTTTAGCGCCCAGCATGGTAACCGAAGTAATCCTCCCGGCAGGGGCTGTACCTTCGGCCAGCGAGGTGATTGTTGCTGTTTCGCCTGGCCATTTACCGGATATAATGGCATACAAATTATCGCCGTTAACAGTAAAATGAATATTCAGGGCATCTTTACCGCCTTCGGCAAACTTGATCCAGTTATGCGTTTCATAAATTGCCTCACCATTTACATCCAGCCATTTACCTATGCCTAATAACGTTTCCTGCTGTTCTTGCGGGATGGTGCCATCCGCCTTTGGCGATAAATTAAGCATCAGCGTGCCGTTTTTGCTCACTATATCTATCAACCTGTTTATTATGGCAGCAGGCCCTGATACGCGCATATCGCTGGTGTAGCCCCAGGTAGTGCCAATCTGGCTGTCAACATCCCATGTGCCGGTACGTATGCCGGGAGGAACCCTGCCTTCAAAATCAAGTACAGAGCCAATGGTTTCTACATTAGTACCTGATGGCGCAAAGGCCGCTTTTTTGGTATTAAGGGTTACTTCTTTACCCCATTTTTTTGCGCTGTTATAATAATATGCAGCCACCTTAAGCTTAAGCGGATCTAAAAAACGCTGATCAATGCCGTTATCAAACCACAATATATCTGGTTGGTATTTGTCTATAAGTTCCACATTGCGTTCGAACCAGTTTACCAAAAATTTTTGGCAAGCTTCGTCGCTCCTGTCAGCCACATTATAAAAAGCAGCCCAGTTAGGGTCAAATAGGTCAGCTTTTTCCGCCTTCATTTTTTCCAGCATGGCAGCAGGGGGATTTATGAACTGGAAGTTTTCAATCTGGTGGTTAGTAAAACCAAACTTAAGCCCTTGTTTACGCACAGCTGCACACAACTCACCTATCAGGTCACGCTTCGGTCCCATAACTTTGGCGTTATAAGGCGCAACCTTACTGTCCCAAAGGGCAAAGCCATCATGGTGCTGGCACGTTGGGGCAACAAAGCGGGCGCCAGATTTTTTAAACAGCTCGGCCCACGCTTGCGGATCAAATTTATTCTGTGTAAACATTGGGATAAAGTCCTTATAACCAAATTTATCTTGAGGGCCAAAATGATCTACATGCCATTGGCCTATACCGCCTGAGGTATACATATGTTTTTCGTACCACTCGTTATGGTAGGCCGGTACCGAGTATACGCCCCAGTGCATGCAAAGGCCAAACTTGGCGCCAATATACCAGGCCGGTACTTTATAATTTTCCTTTAATGATTCCCAGGTGGGTTTATAAGGCCCTTTAGGCATTTTAGTGGTGATCTGTTTCACCGCTGTTTCCACATTCTGGAGTGTTGTTTCAGGCGCCATATCAAAGCCGGTGGAATTACCCGCCTCGCCTATTGTTGCGTTCATTGCTTTATTAGCAGGTGCATCCGGAATAGGCTTGCTTTGTGCATGGACCTGCAGGTTATATAAAAATACACCGCATAGAAGGATATTAATAATTTTCATTTGGTTAGTTTATTAATTGGGCGTTTTTAAATTGACATTAATATTATTTTTACAAATGTTATATCTCCTTAGTTTATTTATCAGGGATGTCTATTATAAAGTTCAGTTATTTAATTTAATAAACCCGCCATCAATGTGATAATCGCATCCTGTAATAAATGAGGCCTCGTCCGAGCATAAATATAATATCAGCGTGGCAATCTCATCAGTATTACCCATACGGCCGATGGGTTGCGATTTGGATAGTTTTTCAAACATTTCTTTTTCCTGTCCGGGATAGTTTTTGGCAATAAAACCATCTACAAAAGGCGTATGTACCCTTGCCGGGCATATGCAGTTGCAGCGGATGTTATTGTGTATATAATCACGTGCTACAGATAAAGTCATGGCTTGTACTGCACCCTTGCTCATGGAATAAGCAAACCTGTCACTTATACCTACCACAGCACCTATTGATGATAAATTTAATACCACTCCCCCGCCGTTTGCCATCATGCCGGGTAATACAGTATGCAGGCAGTTATAAACGCCCTTAACATTAATATTAAATACGCGGTCAAAATCGGCTTCAGTAGTAGTATCTGCCTTACCAACGTGGGCAATACCCGCATTATTCACAAGAATATTAATGATGCCTATATTATTAATTATGGCTTTTACCTGTTCCTGTTTGCTAACATCGCAGTTATGTGCCGTTGCTTGTCCCCCGGCTTGTTTTATCTCATCAGCAACCTGATTTGCCTGTGCTTCGTTTACGTCCAAAACGTGGCAAACAGCGCCCTGTTTGGCAAAAAGTATAGCAGTAGCGCGGCCAATACCACTTCCGCCGCCAGTAATCAAGGCTGTTTTCGCTTTCAGGTCAAACATGAAACTCAATTATAATGGTTCTTTATTAAATTAGATATAAGCGTTAAACACTCACCATTGCTTTAATAACACCATTTTCCGGATCTAACCAACTGCTAAACTTATCAATGATCTCATCAAACCCAACCCGATGAGTAATATAGGTTTTAGGGTTTACCAGGCCGCTTTTCATTGCATAAATCACTTGTTCAAAATCCTCACGGGTAGCATTTCGGCTGCTCATCAATGTT
>CAZZVY010000183.1:0-7076 GCA_964657585.1 uncultured Mucilaginibacter sp.
AGGGCAATTGCCGCTTTCGCAAATAGTGTGCAGTTTATGGGTATCAACCAAACCGCGTACATGCGCATACTCTTTGCCTATAGGAAGCTTTACACGCAGCCAGTCGGGCTTACGCTGGGTTTGGCTAACAGGTATTACCGGCAGATCGATCATCAGGCGCAAATTTAGTGAAAATTGTTAGAATGGTTGAAGTAGTTAAAAAGGTTACTTACAAATGAAAGGAGTAAGAAAAATCATCCAATAAAAAAGCCCGCCATTAATCGGCAGGCCAATATTATACTTTACCAGGCTAATTCCTTGCACGTACTTTTACAGGCATCAATTCGCGGTGGTTATTGTCTTCAGAACAAATAAGGTAAGCCCCGGCTATAATTAATGCAAGGCCCGATAAAGCGCTACGTTCGCTTGGTTCAAAAACACCGTTTACAAACGATATGAAACCAAATATCAAAAACAATAGGCCTGCTAAAAGTTGTTTGGATAATTTCTTGTTCATAACACAGGGGCGTAAAAATTTTTAGAAAGTTAGTAATTATAACGGATAACACAAGCAAATGTTATCGAAATAAGTGTACAACTACATTTTTATTAACTGAACGTTATTGTTATAGTAACATACTCCTGACATTCGCTTTTGCTTCTGATCATCAGCATAACACCGTTGTAGTCTATTAGCAAGTCAATCCACTAATTTAATGTGAGTAGGTTAAGGCCTTCGTACCCTTTTCAACCCCTTATTAAAGCTAATGCAAGTCGCACCGACTTACTGTTCCCCTAAATTTAGGAGAAATTACCAGCAACGCTAAATAACTGGCTATAATAAAGGATTGAGGTAGTATGCATTTTGCCGTTTTTATCTCTAACCCACGTTAAAGTAACAATTACCTTTTGCAATTTTTAGCCGGTAAGTAGTAGTCGGGTTGATCTTTTCACCTCTTTAATTACCGATAATATAAGAGACGTTGATAGCCGCAAAAATATCCGATCTCGGCTACGCTGAGTTCCCGTATCGATAATTTTTACAAGCTACCTTAATATAAACAGGCCTTCATTAAGCTTGTACGATACTTAATTCTGATGCCATTAGTACAAATAACAAAAAACCAATCAATATCTTTGTTATTATGAAGCCTGTTACATTCGTCATTTTCTTCCTGTTTATTCAACAAGCATTAATTGCGCAAACGGCACCGCCGGCTAACCTTGCCGCTATTAAGCAGGCATTAAATAAAATGCAGGTGCTGGGCAGTGTGCTATACATTGCCGCCCACCCCGACGATGAGAACACCCGCCTGCTGGCCTACCTGGCGCAGGAAAAACACTACCGCACCGGCTATCTTTCCATGACCCGCGGCGATGGCGGCCAGAATTTAATAGGCAACGAACAAAGCGAACTGTTGGGGCTGATACGCACGCAGGAACTGTTAGCCGCACGCCGGATAGATGGCGCCGAGCAGTTTTTTACACGCGCCAACGATTTTGGCTTTAGCAAAGGGCCGGAAGAAACCCTGAAAATATGGGACCGCGAAAAAGTATTA
Organism: uncultured Mucilaginibacter sp.; assembly: GCA_964657585.1. Classification (GTDB taxonomy): domain Bacteria; phylum Bacteroidota; class Bacteroidia; order Sphingobacteriales; family Sphingobacteriaceae; genus Mucilaginibacter. Next base: position 1,539 of record CAZZVY010000183.1, read on the forward strand.
AGCGATGTGGTTTGGGTGATCCGCAAGTTTAAGCCGGATGTAATGATATGCCGTTTCCCAACCACCGGCGAGGGCGGGCATGGGCACCATACCTCGTCGGCCATATTGGCGCAGGAGGCCTTTACCGCCGCCGCCGACCCAAAGCGTTTCCCCGAACAACTGCAGTATGTACAGGTATGGCAGGCCAAACGCCTGCTATGGAATACGTTCAATTTTGGAGGCACTAACACTACCTCCGAAAACCAGTTCAAGATTGATGTAGGCGGCTATAACCCCATTTTAGGCAAAGGCTACGGCGAACTGGCTGCCGAAAGCCGCAGCAACCACAAAACACAAGGCTTTGGTACTGCTAACCAACGGGGACAGGCCTTTGAGTATTTCCGCACTATTTTAGGCGATGCGCCGAAGAATGACCTGATGGATGGGGTGAATGCTACGTGGGGCAGGGTACAGGGCGAGGCCATTGGTGCGGCAATTGCAGATATCAAAAAGAATTTTGATGATGAGCGCCCGGAGAGATCGGTGCAGTCGATGGTACAAGTATTAGGTAACGTAGAAGAAATAAAAGACAGTTATTGGCACGCGCAAAAGATAAGGGAATTAAGCGAATTGATATTGCAATGTGCAGGAGTTTGGGCCGAAGCATACGCCCCTCAACCATCCTATGTTAAAAACGACACATTTCAAGTTCGTTCACAAGTCATTAAAAGAAGTGATTTAGATGTAACCTTAAATTATATTGCTACAGATGAGTCGAATAGAAGAATAATTAGTTCGGTTCAAAATAAGGCAGGTAATCATTTTATAAGTACGGAAAATGAGCAGGTGTTAAATAAAAAGATTTCTTTCAACCAATTAGAAACATATAATAATAAAACAGTTGCTTACGATTTAACTCAACCTTACTGGTTAGAAACACCTCATAATATAGGAGTTTATAATATACGCGGCCCGGCCGATATTGGCGAACCTGAAAACCCTGATCTTTTAAACACAAGCTTTTATTTTACAATTGAAGGCCGGCAAATTAATGTTTCAAGAAGGATTTACTACAAATATGTAGACCCCGCCAAAGGCGAGATTTACCAGCCTGTTGAAATTACGCCGCCAATTACGGCCAATCTGGCCAGCCAGGTGTATGTATTTAACGGCGCCAGGCAACAAAAAGTAATACAGGTAAATTTAAAAGCCTTTACCGCAGGCAGCGGCAGTATTAGTTTGCAGCCAATAACTGGGTGGAACGTCAGTCCGGCTAAAATTGCATTTAGCAATAAAAAAAAGGGGGATGAATGGTCGGCAGAATTTGTGGTGAGCCCTACAGACGCTGAGCAAAAAACCAGTGTGCTAACCGCCGTGGCCGAGATCAATGGCAAAACTTCATCAATGGGCATCCAGCGGATACGTTATGATCATATCCCCAATATCACGCTTTTCCCGCCCGCGCAAGCTAAACTGGTGAATATCGACCTGAAACTGAAGGGCGGCAGCAACAAAATTGGCTACATAGCAGGCGCGGGCGACCTGGTGCCTGAAGCTCTGAAACAGGTAGGTTATGATGTACAAATGCTTACCGAGCATGATATTATGAACGGTAACCTGGCTCAATACGGGGCTATTATTACCGGCGTACGCGCTTATAATGTAAACCCGCGCCTGGCAGTTGAGCAGCCTAAACTATTGGAATACGTAAAGAATGGCGGCAGCCTGGTAGTGCAGTATAACAACCCGAACGGCCTGGCAACTAATGACATTGGCCCTTACCCTTTTCGGGTGGTAAATGAGCGGGTTACGGACGAAAATGCCAAAATTATTTTTAACCAGCCCAGCAACCCTGCACTCAATTTTCCTAACAAAATTACTCAGGCCGATTTTGACGGCTGGGTACAAGAGCGCGGATTGTATTTTGTAAGCAACATCAGTCCGCAATACCAGACGCCGTTACAAATGAATGACCCTGGCGAAGCGCCCAACAAAGGCTCGCTAATTACTGCAGATTACGGGCAGGGCCGCTTTGTGTATACTTCATTGGATTTCTTTAGGGAACTGCCTGCCGGTGTGCCGGGTGCGTATAGGTTATTTATTAATTTAATGAGTGCACCTCCCAGGGCGGTGAAGATGGAAAAGAAGAAATAACCCCTGGCTGGTTTAATAGCCAAGTTAAGCCCGGCTGTACGTTGATGGCCGTTAAACCGCTAAGTAATAAGGACGGCACAAAGCAGTGATTAAAAGTCAGGGGTAAATTACTGCTTCTTTTTAGCCTTTTGTTTCGCCTGCGATAACGGCGCTAAAGGATTGTAATCCAGGCATAGTTTAACCCAATAGGCCAGGTCATTTGCCGAATGTACCTCGTCAAGGTCTATAAACAAGTATGGCTTAACCACTTTGCCGAAATGGACCATTGGTTTACGGCCATGCTTTTCAATTTCCACAGCATACACATCAGGGTCAATACGCACCATCAGGCTATCTTTTTTTACGCCTATGCAAATTTTATCTTCCACTAAAAAGCAGAGGCTGCCAAACATTTGTTTTTCTTCGGCATTGCCGGTATGCTGTGCTATCAATTCACGCACATGGTCCGCTATTTTTTCATTGTATGCCATTAAACAGTAATCGCGTAAAGTTATTGTTCATAAAGCTAAATGCCAAATGGCGGCCGTTCCTTAATGGTTTGATAGCCCGGCAAAAGTTGATTATGTGTTAACAATAATCCGCTTTATTATACCTAAATTTATTTAACAATTATAACCGCTTTGCAAAATACCCTTAAATACCGGAAGGCCTGTTATGGCTTGCTGTATCTGTTTGTATGGGCGCTATCAGGGCATTTTGTGCCTGCCAGGGCGCAATCGTTTAACCTTACCGGTACAAAAAAGCGGACCACCTTGCCTTTTACACTGATACGCAACATGGTAATAGTTAAACTCAGGATAAACGGCAAGGGGCCATTTAACTTTGTGCTGGATACCGGCGTAGGCATAATGCTGATAACCGATCCTAAACTGGTTGATTCAATTGACATCACCTCCAAACACAGTGTAAAAATATACGGGTTGAACGGCGATAGCTATGAGGCATATATTGTGCCTAATATCAAGGTCGATATGCCCAATATCACCTGTGCTGCCTTGTCGGCAGCTATTTTAAGCAAAGATCACTTTGGCCTGGCCAATTATGCAGGCATGCCTATTCATGGTTTGCTGGGTTATGAATTTTTTAACAACCTTGCCATAAAGTTTAATTTTTACGATAGTACTTTAACCGTTTCAAAACCGCAAAATGTACGGCTGTTGCGCAAGGGGGTTAAAATTCCGTTAAGCATTGAAGAACGCAAACCCTATATAATTACTACCGTACAGATGACCGGCGGAAAGGCGCTTGGACGAAAACTGCTGGTTGACCTGGGGGCCGGGAACCCTATATCATTAGAGAATATGCTGCAGGAGCAGGGCCTGCCGCAAAACTTTATAGCGGCCAATTTAGGGATTGGTTTAACCGGGCCGGTAACCGGCTTTATAAGCCGCGTTAACGAACTTGAATTAGGCAAATACCGGCTAAAGAACGTGATCGCCTCGTTCCCAGACCATGATATTAAAAATGAAGTACCCATTGTTCCGCGCGATGGCAATATCGGCATAGGTGTATTAAAACGTTTTACCGTTATTATTGATTACGCCAACGGGGCGCTTTATGTAAAGCGCGGGCTAAACTTTAATGAGCCGTTTGAACATGACATGACCGGAATGGAATATTTTTTTGACGGCCTTGATTTTAGCCACCTTATAGTTGGCCGGGTTGAACCCGGCTCGGCTGCAGACAACGTAGGGATAAAAAAGGATGATGAAATAGCATTTATCAATTTTAAGCCAATTGGTAAAATGACCATAGAGCAGATTGATAACCTGTTTAGATCAAAAGACGGGCGAAACCTGCTTTTAGAGGTTTACCGCAACAATAACTATATGCGGGTAGTGCTTACCTTAAAAAAGCGGATTTAGCGGCCGCCCTTATTTTAACTGGCTTATATTATCAAAAAAGGCTGTTTGCAGATCAAGCAGCGATTTTACCTTCACTTTTTCGCCGTAGGTATCAAAGCATAGGAACTGTGCTTTTTCCGGGTTGCTTTTGCTTTGCTTTTCCAAAAAATTAAAGGTCTCAAAAAAATAATGGCTGGTAGTTGTATTGTTTTTTTTATCAACCTCTGTAGTGTTCAGTCTGAAACCTATTGCATCTGTCCAGTTATGTATCCTGGAGTGCAGTGATGTGTTTATGTTACTCATAGTTAATGTTTAATTTGTTCAACGCAAATATTTTGCCATTGTTTAAATAAACAAAAACACTTATGAACAATAGTAGATAATTAATGTTAATAACATTCTGTATGATAGGATGTTACTGATTACGCACCACCCATGCTTATTTATCGCAACAGGTATACATCCGCAATGCACGGTTTTGTCTATTATTTTTATTACAAATGTCTTATTTTACAACTTTTTGTCCTGAATATGTAACAATGCTATGAAATATAAATATTTGATGTAAAGAAATTGAACTTTTGTAATCTGATAGCTGTAATACTATAATAAATATAATTCAGTTAATCACCGGTACTATTTTATCAACTTTATGAAACAACTAATTTTTACTATTTCCTTTTTTTTATTCACCGGTTTGCTGGCAAAAGCCCAAAACACCCATACCATTACCGGGCTTGTAATTGATACCACCAAGCAAACCGTACCGGGCGCTACCGTAAAAGTTAAGACAGATGCCGGCGACAGCACTATACGGGTAACTGCTTTAGACGGGAAATTCACTTTTTCAAATATCAAGGCTAACCGCATAACCCTTACCATAACATCATTAGGTTACCAGGGCATTGTTAAACACTTTACTTTCGCAGCCGATGGCAAGCCGCTTGATGTTGGCACCGTAATATTAAAAAGCATATCAACCGTGCTTACCGGCATAACCGTTGTGGGCATAACCCCTGTTACTTTAAAGGAAGATACCACGCAATACAGCGCAGCCGCCTATAAGGTACGGGACAACGCCCCGCTGGAGGACCTGGTGAAGAAATTGCCGGGCGTTGATGTAGACAAGGACGGCAACGTGACCACCAAAGGTAAACAGGTTACCAAGATACGCATAAACGGCAAGGACGTTTTTGGCGGCGATTTGCAAAGTATTACCAAAAACCTGCCTGCCGATGTGGTTGAAAATATACAGATGATTGACGACTATGGCGACCAGGCCAACCTGACCGGCATAAAAACCGGCGACCCTACACAGATAATGAACATTACCATCCGCAAGGATAAAAATTACGGATACTCGGCCAATATAACCGGCGGCGCCGGGCGCGATGCCCTGCCTACACCGGTGGCAACACCGGCTAACCCCAACCCAACATCGCCTAATGATACCCGTTATGTTGGCTTAATTAACTCGTTTAAATTTAAGGGCGATGAGCAGATATACCTGTTAGGTAACCTTAACAACGCTAATGCCAATACTTTTAGTTTTGGCGGCGGC
>CAZZVY010000184.1:0-7075 GCA_964657585.1 uncultured Mucilaginibacter sp.
GACTATAAATCTGTTGATTTTTGGGAAAAGTTTTATTTAGCGCCGCTTAAATGATGCCGCATCACTAATCGCTCTCAACAAAGGGGGCTTCTTTAAGCCCTCCCTTCCTGGAAAGGCTTTGGATGAGGCTTATCAGAGTTTGAGTTACTATTTATTTGGCCTGCCACAACGGGAACAATGGCCTGTACCCATAAAGCATACATTTGTGCCGAGGGGTGCAGGCCGTCATTAGCTACTAAAGCGCTATTAGTAGCCGCCTGTTTTGATATAGGGGTGATATTTATATAATTTACACCCGCCTTATCACTTTCTGTTTTGTTGATCGCATTAAACTGATCTATCTGCGGGCCAATGGTAGCTTCGGCGCCCTGTGCAAAGGGGGTTACCCCATAATCAGGAATAGATACTACAAAAACCTGCTGTTTGTTGCCCTTGGCAAAACTGATAGCCATGTTTAACAATTGCACAAACTTAATACGGTAATTATCCTGGCTTAATCCCTGGTACTGATCGTTAACGCCAATAAGCAGGGTAACCATATCATAGGTGTTGCCTATCTTTCCGCTGCTGTTAATGGCCGCAATCAGGTCATCGGCGGTCCAGCCGGTCCTGGCAATAATGGCTGGGCTTTGTACCCCATAACCGGATAGCTGTGCACTTAACTGATAAGGAAACGAACTCTTCTGGTCAACCGCCTCGCCAATAGTATAGGAATCGCCCAGGGCAAGGTAACTTAATTTACCGTTATCTGTAGCCGGCATAGTTTGTACGTAGCTGGCGCCGCTATCTGCAGGTGCCGTGTTTTTATTTTTTGAACAAGCCAGGAGGGAACTTATCCCCATTATAATTAACAATACGCCTTTCATATCATCTCCATACCAAAAAGTACGGAAATATGATGTTTCAGGATTTGTTTAACTTCAGTTATATCCGCCTCGCGGCCTAATTCGGCCTTTAATGATGTTACTGCCTTATCATCAATACCGCAGGGGATAATGTTTTTAAAATAGGCAAGGTCAGGGTTAACGTTAAAGGCAAAACCATGCATGGTTACCCAGCGGCTGCAGCGCACGCCGAGGGCGCATATTTTACGGGCCTTATCCGTACCGGCATCAAACCAAACGCCGGTATAACCCGGATAGCGGCCTGCCTTAAGCCCATAATGTGCCAGTGTGAGTATCACCGCTTCTTCCAGCGTGCGCAGGTACAGGTGTATATCAGTAAAAAAATTATCAAGGTCAATAATCGGGTAGCCTACTATCTGGCCGGGGCCATGGTAAGTAATATCGCCGCCGCGGTTTATCTGGTAAAAACTGGCATGTTTTTCTTTCAGGCCTTTATCATCAAGCAATAAATTAGCAGGGTTACCGCTTTTGCCCAGTGTGTAAACATGCGGGTGCTCGCAAAAAACCAGGTAATTAGGCGTTAAATTTTCATCCGGGTAACCATACCCGGCAGACTCCTGCTGGTTGTTACGGATAGCTATCTTCTGGTTAACCGTATCGCTGAACAGCGCCTCCTGCTTATCCCAGGCTACCTGATAATCAGTAAGCCCCCAATCCATAAAAATAACCTGCTTGTTCTTCATTTTTGGCCTGCTTTAACATACCCCACCATATAATCTTCAAAGTGCATATAATGGACCGTGTAACCCAGTACCAAACCGTCTTTATTTAACTGTGCTTTTATTATACCTTCCGGCCTATATTTGAACGGCCGCAAACTTATATTATCAGCAAACGATACATTTTTTTGACCATGGCATTTGTAAACTGCCTCCTTAGCGCACCAGCAGGCGTAAAGCGCATTTACCTTTTGCTCATCCCCGATTGCTGACTTAAGCTCGGCCGGGTTTAAAAATCTCGGGGCTATGCGTACAACCTTTTGCTGTATCTGTTCAATATCAATGCCTACCGCTACGCTTTTGCTTATCATCACTGCGGCGTAGTTAAAAGAGTGGCTTAACGATATATGGTAAGGCAGGTTTACCAGGTAGGGTTTGCCGTGTGCATCTATTTTACAGTCAATATATTCATCGGTATGCAGCATGGTACGCAGCAGCACACGTGTGCCCAGCCAGTGCAGGTGGCGTTTGCCATGGCGCAACTGCTCTACAAAAGCCTTTTCATCTTCATTAAGCTGCAATTGTGCATATAGTTCTTCTGCATCCTCCTCAATTTTCCAGAGGGCAAATTCTGTATCTGCATCTATTTGTTTGCTGTAGGCTATAGCCATAAAAGTAATTACAAAAAAAGCATGACAAAATTAGTCCAAATAATTATAATTTAGACCACACAACCCGGGGAATATGATTTTGTCAGACAAGCGCATTTTAGAGGAGATAGAAAAAGGAAACATCATCATTGAACCCTTTAAGCCTGAATGCCTGGGTACCAACTCATACGATGTGCACCTGGGTAAACACCTGGCCAATTACCGTAACCGGGTACTGGATGCCAGGGTACATAACGAGATCGACTCGTTTGAGATACCGAAGGAGGGGTTTTTATTACAGCCGGGAATATTATATCTGGGTGTAACTTTAGAATATACAGAAACGCATAAGCATGTGCCTTTCCTGGAAGGCAAATCAAGCACCGGGCGTTTGGGGATAGATATACATGCAACAGCAGGCAAAGGTGATGTAGGTTTTTGCAATACCTGGACCCTGGAAATATCCTGCGCACAACCAGTACGTATTTATGCCGGTATGCCGATAGGGCAGCTAATCTATTTTACGGTAGAAGGAGACATAGATACCTTGTATAACAATAAAGGCAATGCCAAATATAACAACCCTACCACCCGCCCGGTAGAGAGTATGATGTGGAAGAACAAGTTTTAAGCTGTTGCAGTTATATTGATGCTTCAGTTATACAGCAACAAGCCAGCTACATTGGTGGCGTATAACCCGTTAGCCGTTTAACAGGAGGCTTTTTGCTGGTAACCTTACCGAAAAGCGCTTTAGCCTTGTCCCATATACCACCTACCGCCTTTTCATTTATAAAACCTGATGCCCGCTGCGATATAAAACCAACCAGCGCCTTTACTATAAAATTTGAGCGCCTGAACAGCGTTTTGTTTAAAGTTAGCGGCAGTAATATCCTTGACAGCATGCTAACCATATCCATGTTAAAAAAACTGCCGCCACGGGTATTATCGCCTGTTGCAGGAAAGGCGGTAAGCAAAGTGGAGAACGTAGCTGAAGGGCTGTTGAAACGCATACCGATCTCCTCTTTTTGCAACTGCTTTAAGGCGGTTAGCCGTAATATTTCGCTATGCAAATCATCAACGTTTTTTATAGGCATATCCATTGCGGTACTTTTAAAGTATTTTTTTAATTAAAGCATTAATAATTGGGCGTTCCATGCTCTTTTTAAATACCATAACCAGTATACTTACCAGTGCATAAAAAAGCGCTACACAACCAAACCCCTCCCAATAGCTATTTAACAAGTAACCTATATAAAGGGCAAGGGTAATACTGGCAAATAAAAAAACCATTGAAAAACCCAGTATAATAACGGTATCGGCCACTATGCTTGCAATTACAGATGTACCTTTGTCAATTGCTTTTAGTTTAGCAAGCTGAATATAAGTTTCAAGGTACTCTTTAAACTGAGGTATGATAGGCTGCGGTTGTTTTTTTTCTTCCATTAGCTTTATGATGATCCCGGGAGTAATAACCCGGGATATGAATTACTTATGTTCAGGCATGTTCAAGGTCATCTTCTAACTCCTCTTCGTTGCCGGTTAATTTGTTCTTGATGCTGTCAACAACTTTATCCTTTAAACCAACCAAATTGTCAATTTCAGCTGCCGCCGTTTCTTTGATAGAGTCGCCCAGCTTTTTTAATGATTCGCTAAGCATATCCCTTGTATCGGTTCCTTTTTCAGGGGCAAACAATAAACCTAACGCTGTGCCTGCTGCCAATCCAGCCAACAGGGCAACCACTACTTTTGAGTTATCTTTCATAATAATATAATTTTTTAATTGAATAATTGTTTGTAAAAAAATAAAGATTTTTAAAATTAGCCGGGCAAATCCTATACCGGTATATTTGGTACGATGTTTTACACAATTATCGTATTAATTTTTTAATTACCTGAAGTTGTTTTTATACGTTCAAGCCTGTCGGCAGCCATTCGGTTAGTTTCGTAAATCTCTACCAGCAGCAAAAAATAAGATAATAGTACGGGGCCAAAAACCAGCCCTAAAATGCCAAACAGCGGGATACCTATAAACACCCCGATAATAGAAATTATTGGATGCGTATTTGCCACGCGCTTATTAATTATCATACGCAACACATTGTCAATATTACCTATAAACAGCAGGCCATACGCTAATAAGGCTATACCTTTCCAGGTATGCCCGTTTATCATAATAATTATTGCCGCCGGTATACAAAGTGTTGGCGCACCTACTACCGGTAAAAATGAAATAAAGGCGCCAATGATGCCCCAAAAAACCGGGTCGGGAATATCGGCCAGCCAAAAGCCGTTAGCCAGCAGTAAGCCCTGCACAATCGAAATAATGCCCTGCCCTAATACATTTGAATAGGTGGCATTACGCAACGCTACCGCAAACTTTAAGGCATGCTGTTCGCGAAAGGGGGCATAGCGCAGCAGCCCGGCTTCAAAGCCGCGCAGCTGCACAAACATAAAATACAGTAAAAAATACATTACCAGCAGGGTAATAATTATGCTGAACGCACTGCTTAAAATGGATGGGAACAGATCGGCAGTAAGGGTGCCTATTTTAAGCATAATGGTATCGGCCAGATGGGGCTGCATCAGGTTAGATCCGGCAAAGTGGTCAAGTTTGCCCAGCCATTTTTCAACCGGGAAAGTATTTCTGTTTAACCCGGATAATTTATCAACCATCATAAAACTGAGGGTAAGGAACGGGATAACCACCAGGATAACTGATATCAGGATAATTAAAATTGCCACCAGTGAGGCGTTCCATTTACGGCCTTCAACCAGGTATAAATAAAAGGGGCGAAAGATGGTATACAGTACAATGGCGCCCAAAATAGAACTGAACAGATCGCTCAGCGCATAAAACAACAAACATCCCAGCAAAATAATACTGATCAGGGTAATGTTATTACGCTGTTTATAGTTGAAAAGGGACATTTACCGAAGCAGCTTTTATGCTACAATCTAAACAAAAATATAAAGAGAATGATTAGGAAAAGAAAATATGCGGTTTTGGCCAACTGAGTGTTTTAAAGCTCGCTGATAATGTTGTTGATAACCAGGCATCCATTGCTTATGGCATCCATATAGTATTTCCAGTCAGGGTGCGGGTTTTCAATCTCATACCGTAGCTGCTCCAGGCACAGAACCATGTTGGAGAGCTGGTTCTTTACATCGTGCTTTACCCGCCGCAACTGTTCAGCATCAATATTTTTATTTTCTTCAGGTGGCATAGCAATTATTTAGCCAGGTTAATGGCTTTCATTTTGTTATATAAGGTTTTACGGTCTATTTTTAACATTTCGGCTGCCTTGGTCTTGTTAAAGTTTACTTCACGCAGCACTTTCAATATTGTATCATATTCGGCTTCAAGGGCGGCATTTTTAAGATCGTGCTTGGGCTCACGGAATGGCATTTGCCCGTTATCAGCTGTTAATGGCGGCTCAGGGATATTATTTTTAACATTAATGGATATCTCCAGCGGCAGGGCCTTCATCGGCACTTCATCGCCTTCGGTAAGCAGTGTGGCGCGGCGTACTACGTTCTTCAGTTCGCGGATATTGCCCGGCCAGCGATAGGTCATAAAGCAATCTTCTACATCAGGCGCAAAGCCGGTAACATTGCGGCCCAACTCGTCATTGGCCATCTTTAAAAAATGATTAGCCAGCAGCATAATATCAGCGCCGCGCTCGCGCAGGGCCGGCATATATATGCCAAACTCATTGAACCGGTGAAAAAGGTCTTCGCGGAAACGGCCCTTTTGTATGGCATCCTGTAAATTCTCGTTTGTGGCTACAATAATGCGTACATCAAGTTCTATTTCCTTAGTGCTGCCTATGCGTTTTACCTTGCGCTCCTGTACCGTGCGCAGCAGGGCGGCCTGTATATCATAACTCAGGTTGCCCACTTCATCCAGGAACAAGGTGCCGCCGTTAGCCATTTCAAAGTGGCCTATTTTGGTGTATAGTGCGCCGGTAAACGACCCTTTTTCGTGCCCGAAGAACTCACTCTGGGCCAGCTCTTTGGTTAAGGAACCGCAATCCATGGCAATAAAGGGCTGGTCGTGCCGGGGGCTGTTCAGGTGGATGCTTTTAGCAACCGACTCTTTACCCGTGCCGCTTTCGCCCATTATAATTACGCTGTAGTTAGTAGGGGCTACCAGTTCTATCTGCCGTATCAGTTCTTTGGAAACACGGGCCTGGCCTGACACAAACTCAGCTGAAAGCACCTGTTTTTTGCCTGTTTTTGGCATAGCGGCAGCAACTGGTTCTTCCTCCAGTAAAGCATGGCGTGTTTCCAGGGCTTTGGTAATGGTATTTAAAATCTCATCGGGGTACAGGGGCTTGGTAATATAATCATAGGCGCCCATTTTTATCAGTTCCACCGCCATTTTAATGTCTGAATACCCGGTGATAATGATAACCCCAGTTTTAGGATAACTGGTTTTAATATTGATCAGCATTTGCCGGCCATCAGTATCTTCCAGCCTGAAATCGCAAAGCACCAGGTCAAACTCATCCCTTTTGAGAAGTTCCATGGCATTTGCACCATTATTAGCAGTAGCTACCTCAAAGTTGTTGCGTGTTAAAAACTTGGATAACAGTAACCCAACATTAACCTCATCGTCAACAATCAGTATTCTTTTCATTTTATTGGTTTCAATCGCCAAATATTATAATTGGATAATATAAAGCAAATATGCAAACATTTAAACGCATTATTGAGTCAAGAAGTTTGCCTGATACCAATCCCCTATAATGATGCGGACTTATTCCATTTTTTAAAGGAGGTGATGCCGGTCACAGCAATGCGGCCAGCCGCTCCAGCGCCATCCCGCGCGAGCCTTTGATCAGCACTGTTGCATTGGTTA
>CAZZVY010000185.1:0-7073 GCA_964657585.1 uncultured Mucilaginibacter sp.
CTTTTTGTTCAAACCCGCCGGTATAATTATCCGCGTTCAAATAACGCGGTGACGGACCTATCAGGATCAGCTTTGAAAATATTCGGGATAACGGTTGGCGGCCAGTAAGCCGACCATGCTGCTAACCGAATGGCCTACAAATATCACTTTTTTCAGCTCCAACGCCTTGCAAACGTCTATCAGGTCCTGCACGTAACCTTCCAGCGTCTCATATTTCGCTTTGTTATATTGTGCAATATCTGATTTGCCGGAACCCGTATAATCAAACAGGACCAGTTTATAATCAGTTTTGAAAGCATCAATTACAAATTTCCAGGCATTCTGGTCGCAGCCAAAACCATGGGCAAAAAGCATGACCTGCTCGCCTTCACCAGTGATGTTGACGTTATTGCGCTTAATAACCTGTTGATCCATAATTAACCCGGGGACTTGATGTGCTAAAGGTAAATTTTTTTGCCATATTTAAACACTATGCATCTACAAGTTTTCTAACCCTGTCAGACAGATCATCTACATCAAATGGTTTGCGTACATAATCGTTCGCCCCGCATTCAGTACAAACTGTCCGTATATCCATTTCCGCAGAAAGTAAAATTATAGGAATATCCTTGGTATCACGTTTTGATTTCAGCCGCAAACATATTTCAGCCCCCTCTTTACCACCAGCCGTAAGCCGGATGTCTAAAAGGATCAGATCTGGTGCTATTACGTTCAAATCATGTGTTTCAGCGCCATTTTCTGATACAAACACCTTGTAGCCTTCCGCCTGAAAAATCAGTTCGAGGATGTCTAATATTTCTATATCATCTTCGATGATCAGTATTGTCTTTGGGACCGGGGCGTTCTGCATACCCCTGCATTGCAATAACCGCTCCGTAAAGTTTTTTTTAACTGCTGTATAATTTAACTTTCCAAAAAACACCTGCCTTATACATAAGGCGTTAAAATTTATTCTTTCCCTTTTCAGCTTTGCTCTATAAACATATGGACTATAGAAAAAGCTATTTCACATTTCGATAAACATGCAAAAGTGTTCCGCGACCAATTGATTACGGTAGGCGACCTTTTAGAATTTAAGGATCTTTTGCTATCCTTATTCAACTGTTAGGTAACTATAGCGCGAGCCCGGTAAATAGTCAAGGCGTATCCATACTTCGGCTAAAGTGATGAACTCAAGTTTATTTCTGAAATCTTTATGTTGCAAATTCCTTCTTCCAGCAAATTATGCTGCCTCACAACTACCCAGCGTACCTACTTACACCCGGGCGGTATCTATAAAAACGAGCGGAGATTAGCGTTGGTTTCCTTAGAAATAACGCTATCCACGCTTACTGACCATTGCCATTACTGCGCCCTTACTTTTAAACCGGTCATTATCCAGATAAAAGGAATGAGTGCGATGAATTTTTCACTTCATCTTTTATTATAAATGACTTTGTGTATTAAAGCATATTGTTTTTAGAGAGATATCGATCGCCATACTGTTGTGCAACTAAAACGATTTATAAAAATATCGTTAAAAAGCATTTTCGTTCGCTAATTTTTGGTAAAAGGAATATTCATTTTACAGGCTTATAATCTGTTGTATGACTTCAGTTTTAAACGGAGAGGAATTTCTGATCGTAAAAACGGCTGGTACAATCAAGTGTTTATTTTTCCGTCCTTCCGAAGGTGCGTCAATTTGCTCTAACAAAAGGTTAACCAATTGCTTTGATAATTCGGCGACGGGTTGCGCTACAGCTGTTATTGTAGGCTTAAATAATTTAAAAATTTCATGATCATCAAATGCGATTACTCCAAAATCATCCGGTATTAATTTATTCATGCTATTTATCACTTCTATGCCTTTAAAGGCAAGATAACTTGTTGCAAAAAACAAACCGTCGAGACATGGGTTTTCCTTAATCAAATCGGTTATAATATTTACTGCAGTTTGTTCAACCTTAGCATAATCTATTTTTTTTATATATGTTTTAAGCTGATGATCAATAACCGCTTGTTCGTAACCTGTTAAGCGGTCACGCATTTGTGTTTGATCAGATGTTAGCGTAATAAAAGCTATGTTTTTATAATTTTGATCAATTAAATATTTAACTGCATTGTACGTACTTTGAAAATTATCTATCACAACATAATCTGTCACGATAGTTTTGAAATACCTGTCCAGCAGCACTAATGGAATTTTTTCATTTATAAGGCTTATAATATCCAATTCAAGGTCGTCTGACGGAGTAATAATAAATCCATCTACATGTCTGTCTCTGAAAAGGTTGATCAGTTCCCGTGCCTTGGAAGTTTCATTTCTGGTGCTACCGTATATTATTTTATATCCCCGTTGATTAGCCACCTCTTCTACATAGCCGGCTACTGATGAAAAAAAAGGATCTGCTATATTCTCAACTAATAAACTTATGATTTTAGTTTTTCCTGTCCGCAAGCTTTTAGCCAGGTGATTGGGCTTGTAGCCGGTCTCCTGAACATATTTCAAAACCCGTTCAGTAAGGCTATCACTTATTCCTTTTTCCCTGGACTTGCCATTCAAAATAAAAGAAACAGCGGTAATTGAAATACTTAATTGAGCGGCAATATCTTTTATCGAATTTTTTTTCTTCATATATTACCAGTCGATATGTTAAATATATATTTTACTCAAAGTCAGTACAAATTACTCTATATTTCATAAAATTACCGGCTTAATTTAAGCCAGTCGAATCAAAGCGTCTATAATAAAGCAAAATTATCAACTAATAATAATGTGATTATAGTTAATTTTTAATTAATTCACAATTTACCTTAATACTACATAGCAATCGCTTTAAAAAAATATAAGAGGTACTTAGTTCCGTAGGAACTTTTGGATGGTAGAAACATTTGAAGAAGCACAAGACGTTCATATCGGAACGCTTGATGACTTGCGTTGCTAATAATACAAACCTCATAGGGTAAGAACCTGTGTTTCTATTGTCAAGAGAATTAATCTCCTCAAATAGTGCTATTTACCGCTTTAATATTTCTTCCAATTTATCTAATCCATGTGGGCAAAACGCCCGTACTTTTACCAGTTATAATGGAAATCCTCAATGAGCTGAACTTGGTTTAATTAGGTTATTTTAATATATCTATCAATAGATTGATCATTTATCGGTTTAATGCTCCTATTAAATATAATACAAAGAGTATTAAAATCAATATCAATTGTCTTACCGTTATAGCCCCACCTTACTTTTTTTTGGTAAAATAAATTACGAGTATAATAACAAATAAGATATCCCTGAATTATGAAAAATAAATGGTCAAGATATCTCCTAAGCTACATATCGATAATAGTCCTAACAATTATTTTAAACCAGGCAAATGCGGCCGGTAAACACCGGTATTTATTTTTTACCGATGATCGGATAGAATTCCTAAAAACCCAGGTAAAACAGGATACCGCTATAAATAACGCATGGCTGTTTGTTCTGAAAAAGGCTGACGCTTCTGCAATGCAATCCGGTTCATCTGGCCCAATGGATGAACTTAGTTTAGCTTATAGAATTACCGGTAATACAAAATATGCATTTAAGATCAGGACCATGCTGTTAGCTTTATGTAGTAAAACGAGTTGGGAAAGCGCCGAAATGTTAAACCGCCAGCCGGCCTGGCATTCTGGCTTGGGCAGTGCAAGCCAGTGCTATAACGCGGCAGTAGGGTTTGACTGTATCTACGATTTTTTATCACCCGACGAACGCAAAACTATCGCGGAAGGAATCGTTAGGCTGGGTATCAAACCAACTTTAGATGATTGGCTTACGGGGCGCAATCGGATACACTCCTTAAACTCCATGGGACATAATTGGTGGAGTGCTGCCGTTTTTATGGCAGGAGTAGCTTCAATGGCTGTATTGAATGAGGAGCCGGAAGCACAGCAATGGTCAAAAAGCATAGCAAGAGCAGCAATACAATGGTTTAATTTTGATGGCGATGTTATGAATAATAAACCTCGCACTTTTGACCGCGACGGCGCTTTTTACGAAAGTATTGGTTATGCTGATTTTGCCATGAAGGAATATTTGCTATTCAGGCTGGCTTACACCAATACCTTTGGAACAAAGCCTTTTGATATACCGGTGCTGGATAATATAGGCGATTTTTTTATCAATTCATGTTATCCCAATTCGGCAACTTCTATGATGGTAAATTTTGGTGACTCACACGTAGATAACCGCGATTGGTATCCAATATTGCTATTGATGGCTAACGGTTACCAGCAGGCCAGGTATATCGCGTTTCTTAATCAGCTTCAAAGAGGTACCACCAAAAATAATTTTTATTATTATTCTGCTTTCGGTTTGGTTTATAACCAGGAACAAAACAACAAAGAGACGCATATTATAGGACTCCCCGATTCGAAATTATACAGTGATATGGGTTGGGGTTTGCTGCGCTCATCATGGAAGAGCGATGCTACTATGCTGGCTGTAAAATCAGGCACTACGTGGAATCATGCACATGCCGATGCTAATTCATTTATCCTGTTTCACAACGGTGAAAACCTGATTGCCGATGGCGGAACCAATAACTATGCTGACCCTAAATATTCAGATTATTTTTTCCAAAGCGGGGCGCACAATGTCGTTTTATTTAATGGCGAAGGACAAAGTAAGGACGATGAATATTACGGTGTAAAAACACCAGGTAGACTATATGACCTGTTAGATGCGGGTGATTTTAAATACCTTTATGGCGATGCTACCGGGCCGACATCGCAAAATTTCGACCGCAATTATCGGCATTTTTTGTGGATAGGTAATGTTATCCTCATCATTGATGATTTGAAAGCCCATAAGCCGGGCAAGATGGAGTGGGTGCTCCATTTTGATGATGCTAAGATCAAACAGGAAGGGCTTGATATCAGGGTGTCAAAAAACAATGCCTATGTGCTGGTAAGGCCGCTTTTTCCCGAAACATTGCCAAATGGTGGTTATCCTCATGATTTTCCGGAGAAACTGATCCTCACCGAAAAGGAAGGTGTGCATGACCATACTGACAAAAAGGAAACCTATCTATCCATAGCCGCTCCCGGTAAAATACAGCAAACCAAATGGATCACTGCCGTCATCCTGCCTGATGCTAACGGCGCCCCGCTGCCAAAAATAGAAAAGATGCAGGGGCAGGATATGCAAGGGGTAAAAATAACCCAGGGCGGTATGGTTACAAACGTTTATCTTAATATTCTTGCCGATGGCCGGATGATGGGCCGCAACAGTAATAACAGCTTTGATGGATGGGAAACAGATGCTTACTTAACTGCGATTACCTATCCGGAAAACCGCGGCAACGATCTTCAATCCGCCACACAATATTTTGTGGCCAATGGTAGCTACTTGCGCAAAAATGGACATATAGCGTTAAATTCTTTATCAAAGGTATTTATGTCGGCTAAGATTGAAAATACAAGTATGAATGTTTTGTTACAGGGCCAACCTATTATCGAGGCAGAGTTATATGCACCGGGCAACCCGCAGCATATATTGCTTAATAACGAAACGGTGAAACCAATTTACAGGGTAAAAGGCGCCGCCACGCTTATTTGGGCCGATAAGGAACACCAGGCAGCAGCCAGGCAATTGGAAATGAATAAATAACAACAATTACGCTAATTGATCTTAACGAATTAACAGTTATGAAAAGAAGAAGCTTTATTAACAAAGCGGGTTTAGGTGGTATGTTGCTTGTTCTACCTGTAATAAATGATTTATATGCCGCAGGTAAAGCGACCATCGCATTAAAAGGCTCAGGACAAAAGTGTTGCACTGGCATACCGAGATACCATTAAAACAAGCGGCGGCATTTGAATTTATAACATATAATAATTTATGAACCCGAATGTTTGCTTAATAGCAGGAGCGGGCGTATTTATTTGTTTCCGGCCCTACCGGAAGGAACAAAAGATATTGCTTTCAGAAACTTCCAGGCAAGGGGTGGATTTATAGTTTCGGCAGTTTATTCTGGCAATAGAGTTTCCTTTTTGGAGATTACTTCAAGACGCAACTTAAAATGCGAAGTGATGAACCCATGGCCGGGCAAGCGGATAATGATAACTGATAGTAAAACTAAAAATAATATCCTTTTTAAATTGGATCAAAATAAGGGTGAATGTTTAGCCTTTAATGCATCGGCCGGGACAGCATATGGGTTTACCGCCAATTAGTTTTCCCGGTTCCGTTAAATTACAAACGTGTCCATACCAGCATAATACGCCTGTGAGAAAAGATCACCGACCAAAATTAGTTTAAGTTTATCCATGATAAGATGTCAAAAATAACAAGGTTTATTTGCATATTCTTTTTTCTTAATTGCTATTATTCCGCTGTAGCACAGACCAATAATTTGGTATGGAAAGAAGTTGCGCCTGGTGTGTGGTCGGTAAAAATAGGAGTACCTGATAAAGTCAATTTTTTTGGGGCCTCGGGTGCACAGCCCAAAACAGAAGCTATCCGTGATATGGGTAGCACTTCTTTTCCGTTAAATAAAAATGATATCAGCATCGAAGTTCATGACGGGAAGACCTACCTGAGGTTTCCATTGCAACGTGAAGAAAAAATTTTTGGCCTCGGACTGAATTTCAAAAGAACACAGATACGTGGTTTTGCTTATCGGCTACATATCGAACATTACAACGGTATTGATGATGGAACAACACATGCCCCGGTTCCTTTCTATGTTTCTTCAAAAGGTTACGGTGTGTTTATTAACGCTGCGCGGTATATAGATGTTTGGATGGGCACTTCTTCACGCCGTGACAGCAAGGATCAGCCTTTAGCAGTAGATATGAATGCTAATAAAAAGAACTGGGCATTGCAACCTTATTCTGATAATGTAGAAATGCTGGTTCCGGCAGCAGGTGTAGAGGTTTATGTATTTGGCGGGCCAACAATGATAAATGCCGTAAGCCGGTATAATTTGTTCCAGGGAGGTGGTTGCCTCCCGCCAAAATGGGGGTTGGGTTTTTGGGACCGCACACCCACTTTATACACACAAGACCAGGTTGAAAAGGAAGTTGCAGATTTTGAAAAGCACGATTTTCCGCT
>CAZZVY010000186.1:0-7061 GCA_964657585.1 uncultured Mucilaginibacter sp.
GAAGGAATGTATAACTGGCCTTCTGTAGTTTCTTCATTGGCTGCGATGGGCGTCATTTGCCAAATTTGCTCTTGGCTGCCATTAAGAAATACATTATTCAGGGACTCAAGCTTATAAGCTGCGCTGATCACGCTGCTTGCGGCAGCTTCGGCAGCGGCCCATTGCTGCTGATAAAGCTGTACCCTGGCCAAAAATGCGTTTACTGCAAACCGGTTTACGCGCACTTTATTAATCGGTATAGGGTCACTTCCTAATAAAGTTTGTGCATCCTTTAAATCAGTATTTATCTGAGTGTAAACGTCAGTTATGGAGGCTCTGGGCAGTATATCCGTAACATTATAATCTGTTGTTACGGCTAAAGGTACAGGCCCATATAAATTGACCAGATAAAAATACATATAAGCTCTGATGAATTTAGCTTCACCTGTAATTCTATTTTTTAATGTTGCGCTTAATGCGGAATTGTTCGCCACTCCTTCGATACAGGCATTGGCCTGATAGATGTAAGTGTATCCTTTCGCCCATAGGTTTGTTGTATTATTAGTGTTAGTTACAGTAATAGCATTAATATAAAACTCAGTGTAGCTTGCCACATTGATACTATAGTAAGTTTCGTCTGCTGAAAGGCTTCCGAAAACTGATGTTGCACTATTAGCAATATTCAATGAGCCTGAGCGGTTCATCATGTTGATATAGATACCATTGATGGCGGCGGTCGCATCGGTACTATCAGCGAATAATTGGCTTGTTACAAGTGAATTGATCGGCGGTGGTATCTCAACAAATTTTTTGCAAGAGGCCATTACGAACGCGGCGCCTAATACTACGGTAATAATGCTGGCGTATTTTATAATAAATTTCTTTTTCATTTTCCAAAAAATTAAAATCCAATATCTAAACCCGCTGCTATGGTGCGCACCGGTGGTATACCATAATAATTCTGCGTTTCCGGATCATTACCTAAATAATTTGTAATTAGCAGTAAGTTTTGCCCGTTGACATAAACCCGGCAGGTGTTGATCCCTATTTTTTTAACCAGTGCACTTTTTAATGTATAAGATAACCCCGCCGTTTTTAAACGGATATATGAAGCATCAGAATATACAGCATCAGATTGCCTGTAGATTACAAAAGCAGCTGCAGCTGTGCCTGCCACTCCGGAACTTTGTGAAGTAAGGCGCTGATAAGTGGCCTGGTCGCCAGGGTTTCTCCACACGTTCAAAGCATCTGTTGGTACGTTTGCTTGGACTCCGACAGCGTTGGCAATGGCACTCATGTAATTTATACCCATTTGCTTACGGAATTCAAAGAAAACATCCAATTGTAATCCTTTATAGGAAAACGTATTTCGTAACCCGCCGTAAAATGTAGGGTCGGTGTTACCGATAATAAACTTATTATCACCATTAGTAGCTGTGGGAGCCGAACTTAGGGTTCCATTTGCCGTTTCAAACTGGTAAACACCTGTAGTTGGATTTACCCCAGCATATTTATATCCCCTTACGATGGAGACAGATTGACCTATCGCGAGGGTGTTGCCATAAGATGAACTTGCTAAGCCAGGAAAGTCAATTAATTTATTTTCAGGAATAGTGATATTAAATGATGTTTTCCAACCAAATTCCTTCGCTTTTATTAGCGTACCTGATAGCATAAATTCCCAACCAGTATTTTGGACTACAGCCGGAAAATTTTCAGTTACACTGGTGAAACCTGTTTGAGAAGGAAGTTGGTAAGCAATCAGTTGGTCGCTGGTACGGTTACGGAACCAGGAAGCATTAAAAATAATACGATCATTTAAAAAGCCTAATTCAATGCCTGATTCAAGTTTTGTTGTCGTGCTCCAACTATAATTAGGGTTTCCTAAATTTGAAGGGATGTAACCAACACTTCCGTTATATAATACAGTCGAACCCAAAGTAGTCCAATTTGGCTGGAATTGGTAATCGCCTACGTTATCGTTACCAGTACTACCATAACTTGCCCTTAGCTTGCCAAAGCTGACGACTGGAACCGCATTTTTAAAAAAATCTTCCTGCGAAAAGATCCATCCCGCCGCTGCCGAACCGAATTTTCCCCATTGTTTCCCTGGCCCAAATCTGCTAGAACCATCATATCTTCCTGTAAAATTCAAGATATATTTATTATCATAAACATAATTTACTCTGCCGAAACCCGCGTTATATTTATAAGGCACATCACCGTCAGAAGTGCTTATCGAACTTGCCAAACTTACATTAGCCAATAAAAGATCATTGGTAAAGCCGGTACCGGTGATACTGGTGTAATTATTATCTTGTTTTTGTGTCGTCCCGCCTACTAATAACCCAATTTTATGTTTACCAAATTGCTTATCATAACTGATCTGCGGTTCCATACTCCAAGAATAGAAATTGTTTATACTTTTGATAGCAGTCGCCCTTGAAGTTGTTATTAGGGGACTTTGTGCTGCAAGAGGAAATTGAGATAGTTCATTAACCGTTAGGTTGTTGTAACCGGCCAATGCTTTAACTTTTAAACCGGGAAGCAATTCATAACTGATCAATATGCTGGATAAATAGCTATTTTGTTGGGCATAATCTGCTCTTTTTAAATAAGAGAGCGGATTAACCAAACCACTGATATAATTTGTGTAAGGTGTGCCGTTATTATCCCATTTTAATGAACCGTCCGCGTTGGTTAGGCTCGGAAAGTTTGGAGGCAGGTTAAATGCCGTTAAAATCAAAGGCGATCCTGGTACATTATTGGTATCATAATTATAACCGGTAGAAAAGTCAATATTGAACTTTCTGTTAGGCGAATTATGGTGAAGTTTGATATTGCCATTCAATTTGTTTTCGGCAAAATCACCTGGAAATAAATATGTTT
The DNA here is from genome assembly GCA_964657585.1 of uncultured Mucilaginibacter sp. Taxonomy (GTDB): domain Bacteria; phylum Bacteroidota; class Bacteroidia; order Sphingobacteriales; family Sphingobacteriaceae; genus Mucilaginibacter. Next base: position 2,869 of record CAZZVY010000186.1, read on the forward strand.
GACGGCCATAATTCATTCCTACATAAAAGGTGGTATTACTGTCACCCCCGGATAAAGCCAAACTAGCATTTTGCGTGCTCGATTGTTTACCATAAAGTGTCTGTAAATAATTAGTGTTACTATTGCCATCATAAATAAGTAAATCCGGCGCAAAGGATGCCCCAGCTTTGGTTGTAGGTATTATTCCATCATTACGGAAAGCATCGGCACGCATTTGCAGGTATTCGGGCGTGTTCAACAGCGGCATTGTATGCGTCATCGTACTTACCCCTGTATAAAAATTTCCGGTTAGTTTGGTTTTACCTGCTTTACCTTGCTTCGTGGTGATGAGGATTACGCCGTTAGCCCCACGCGATCCATAAATGGATGTAGCATCTGCATCCTTCAGCACTTCAATACTCTCAATGCTCGAAGGATCAATGGTTTCAAACGGGCTCAAACCGTTTCCCACTTGACCTACTCCATTCACGTCATTTACAGCCTGAACCCTGTTTACGGATGCATTTTGAGGAGCGAAAGGGATACCATCAATAATAAATAAAGGATTATCAGGCTTTAATTTAGTATTAGGTGATGGACCTAAACTATTTTGCCCGCGAATGGTGATTTTTACTGCCGAGCCAGGCGTGCCACTATTAGCAGTAACCAATAAACCAGGTACTCTTCCTTCCAGTGCAGACAAGGGATTCATCACAGGTTGTGATGTGATTTCTTCGCTGGTTATTTTAGCTTGCGCCCCAACGTTATAACGAGCAGTAGTTGTCCCATAAGCAATAATCTGAACTTGATCTAGTGCTGAATTGGTTGCAAACATGGTAAATCTTAAATCTAAGTCTTTACCTTCCACTTCTATATTTCGTTGCGATGGGAGATAACCAATATAGCTTACCATTACCGTATAATTACCTTGTTGGACGTCCGGAAAACTGAATCTGCCCATATTGTTCGTTACAGTGCGGTATTTCGTATTTTTTAAAACAACAGTTGCTCCTATCAATGGTTGACCAAGGCTATCCGTAACCATACCATTGAAATTTGCTGACAGAGGTAAAAACTGGGCGACCTTATTTTTTAGTTTTTCAAGAAACGATGGCTCGGAGCGTGTAATAAATACATTGTTTTTTACTATCCTGAAAGTAATATTCTGACCTTTAAAACAAGCCTCTAAACATTCTTCAACGCTTGCATTTTTAATATCCACTGATATCTTGTCCAATTTTACATTTTCTACATCTACTAAAAATGTGTAACCGGATTGTTTCTCTATCGATTTCAGGACGCTTTCCACGGGCGCATTACTTTCATGAAGAGTAACCTGGCTGAATCCTTTGGCCCTTGTCTGAACCAAGGCTATAACAAGCAAAAACGTTGTGAGCTTCATAACCAATAAGAGTTTTTTGAGAGAATGCCCTACACAATATCGCATAGGGGCGCGCGTAGCACTAAATTTCATTACATTTGTATTGTTTGGGTTAATACTTTTAAACTCATGTCGCAATTTGTTTATCCCTCCGGCTTCCGGAAGGAATGGGTTAATCCGAATATTTACCGTGGTTGTGCTTTGAACACCACCGCGGTTTTTTTATGCCTTTGCGGCACACCGTATTGTTAACCCAATGTTATTTTTATTCTTGTCGTAATTGTTTTTTCATTTGTCCGGGGTTGTGTGTTAATGATCCTGTTAACTGATGGTACTTATTTTGTTATCAATATTTTCTTGCCTATGATCTTATAATTAACTTTAAAATACTGGAGCATTTGTAATGATTCGGAAGCGTTTAGATTACGGTGAATTTTACCCGAGAATACTCTCTTGGGAATATCTCCCTCATAAGCCACCTCGACGTTATACCAACGCGATAATTGACGCATTACTGTAAATAAATCCGCTTTATTAAACTGGAAAAAACCGTTTTTCCAAGCAATGGCCTCTTCGGTATCCGTGTTGTCAAACACTTTAATTTCACCGTCCACCCCTGTTTGAGCCTGCTGCCCTGGTCGTAATATCGCTTTTGCTCCATGGCCCGATATACTAATTTCCCCTTCTAACAACGTAGTCGCGATTTTGGGTTCATTATCGTAGGCGTTAACATTAAAGTTGGTACCTATATCCTGGATTGTTTGGTCTTTTACACTTACTTTAAATGGCTTCAAATTATTGTGGATCACTTCAAAATAAGCTTCGCCTGTAACCCGAACTGTTCTGTTATTGCCTGTAAAAGCCACCGGAAATGTTATTGATGACTGGGCGTTCAGCCAGACTTTAGTACCATCAGCTAAAATGAGCGGAAACGGCGATTGTTCACCATTAGATGTTGACACGGTATTATATACAACTGCTTGTGGGGTATTACCAGAGGAATTGTACACTAAAGCATTTTTAACTGTAACCGACGTATTGCCTTGCTTTGCCAGCATGCCTGTAAGTCCTTTTTTAAGCACAATTTTTTCACCATTGGCAAGTGTTAATGTTGCCTGGCTAGTACCAGGGGCAATTTCACTTTGTTGATTTTTGGCAAATTGCTGCCTGGGTGGGCTGTGAAAAAGGAGATAGCCGCCATATGATAAAATTACTAAGATGGAAGCCGCAGCCACAATACGTGGCCAAATGGGTCTTATTATATAAGGTCTGCTTGTCTCAATTTGCTTTTGTATGTCGGCAAACATTTGTTTCTGGAGTACATTTTCTTCATTAGCGATATCAGCTAACCATTCAGTTTCAGAAATATTTTGATCCTCGTACCAGTTGGACAGTTGTACCTTTTCAGCATCTGTCGCGGTTCCGTCAAAGTATTTTCTAACCAGTTCCTGTAATTCTTCTTGTTGCATGGTATCCGTTTTGGGATAATATACCATGAAGTACCACAAGTGTATAGGCTACCCTTGCTGTTGTGAAGTAAATGTTAAGTTATCTTGAAAACAATGTATGAACAGTCGCTAAAACGTTAGAAACCAACACTACTGAAATACCAGAATTCCTAAGATTTACCTGGATTTTTTTCAAACCTTTGGTCAGGTGCCCCTCTACCGTCTTTTCTGAAATATTCATTTCCTTCGCTATTTCGGCATTGCTCAACCCTTTCACACGGCTATAATTGAAAACCAAACGGCATTTCTCAGGTAACTGTTGTACCTGATCATTGATATATTCCTGTAAAAACTTCAGTTCGACGATATGATCCTCATTGGTAAAAGCTTCCTGCGTATATTCTCTTTGCGCGATCTCCCGATGTTTTCTTTCCCGGTCAATTTGTTTGTACACCGAAAATTTAACGGCTGTTGCGAGATAGCCGTTTAATGATTTTATAGACAAGGTGTTTTTTCTCTTCCATAGACCTACAAAAAGCTCCTGAACAACCTCCTTTGCCGATGATTTGTCTTTGGTATGGTTATAAGCAATAGCCATCAATTTATTCCAGTACCGATTATAGATCTCAGTGAACGCAGCGTAATCACCCTGGCCTAATAGGTCGGTCAATTCCTGATCGCTAAGTTCGTAGTAAGGTGCCATTTCTTTATTGAATAACGAATATAATGATAATTTGATATTAAAGGTGTTTACGTAGGCAGATTTATGAAGATACCAATCGCACTAGGAATTACACTTTCCAAAACGTTAATCGCAACTGACAATAGATGATCCGCTTAGCTGTTACGTCCTAAACAAAGAAATAAGTTTATACAGTTTCAAGATCCAACAGTTTTAAAGTTTAACTATGGTATGGAGGGTATCAATTATTTAATAACTCAGGGTGTTCTTTAAAGACTTTTAATAGAAATTCGCCATATATAGTATTTGCCCAGGCAAACCATTTGCGGGTATAAATCGCGGCATTGTCTTTATTGAACGATTCATGTATAAAGCCTGTGCCTGCATGCGTTTTAATGAGCATATCCAGGCAGTGTTTTATTTCTGTTGGGTGGATACTTGTCAACCCCCTTGCAATAATGCTAAGCGGCCAAACCATGTTTGCCTTGCTCACGTGAGGACCACCAATGCCTTCCGCAACTTTACCTTTATAAAAGAATGGATTGTATTGCGATAATATAAATCTACGAGTGTTTTGATAAACAAGATCGTGCTGACTAACAGCGTTTAAATAGGGCAGCGATAAGAGGCTTGGCATATTTTGCATCGTCCATCAAATTATGATTGCCAAAACCGTCCACTTCGTAAGCATAAATATTGCCAA
>CAZZVY010000187.1:0-7054 GCA_964657585.1 uncultured Mucilaginibacter sp.
GTACTGCCTTAAACAAATAAATTAAGGCAGATAATATTATATAATATATGTTTATAAAAATTACTTATTTATAAAAACTTAGTTTGATAAAATCAGTATGTATAGTATACCATACTAACCAAACTAATTATATGAAAAAGATAATCTTAGCAATAATGTCAATGGGATTGATGTTGTTGGTTACCGGCAATGTTACAGGTAAAAATCTGGTTAATGAGCCAACAGTAAAAAAAAATAAACATACAGCCACCAGCGCTCCGCGTTATAAAAAAGGCGGCGCTGTGAGCAAGGAGCTATTGGCAGCGTTAACAAAAAATATTGAGTATGATTTTGGGAAAACAAGTGTCAGAAAAATTTATTACGACAAATTGAACCAGCTTGCAGAGGTATCAATTGATAATAAGTATGCTTTATCATTAAGAGGATTTGCCGATTCAATTGGTACATACAAAGGAAACTGGGTAGTATCAGACCGGAGGGCTAAAGCAGTAAAAAGTTACCTGGTTACTAAAGGTGTTGACTCTGCTAAAATTGTTACCACACCGTTTGGCAGCACAAAGCCCATTGCATCCAACAAAACGAAAACCGGAAGACAGAGGAACAGAAGGGTAGAAATAAAAATAAACGAAGTAAAAGATTAATTAAACCATATGCGCTTAACTCTCAAATCAATCTGGTTAATAATTATCCCGCTGCTGCTGTTTTCGTGCGCCGACGTACGTAAGACCATATATTTTGCAGATCAGAAGGATGGTGTAATATCGTCAGATAACCTTCCGCCGCAAACCTATCTTCAGCCTAATGATATTTTAAGCATTGCGGTAAGCAGTTTAAATTCTACTGCAGCCGCAGTATTCAATACGCCTAATAGCTTGTCGGTCACCTCTACATCAGCCAATGGCAGCATATCACAATCTCCCGGTTACCTTATTAACAGGGAAGGCTTTATACAATTCCCGATACTTGGCGATATTAAGGCAGCAGGCTTAACAACCAATCAGTTAAGGCTGCTTATCACTAAACAGCTTACTGATAAAAAACTGCTGGTTGAACCAATTGTAGCCATAAGGCAGTTAAATTTTAAGGTAAGTGTTTTAGGCGAAGTTGGCCACCCTACCGTTATTAATGTACCCAGTGAAAAGATATCCCTGCTGGAAGCTTTGGGATTAGCCGGCGATATTACTATTTACGGACGCAAGGACAATGTAGCCATTATAAGGGAAGAGAACGGCGCTAAAACGCTTCAGCGGATAGATCTTAATTCAACCGCCCTTTTTAAATCGCCATACTATTATTTAAAATCAAACGATATTGTATATGTTGAGGCCAACAACGCTAAAGTGGCCAGTTCAAGCAGGGGGAACCAAACCCTCCCACTTGTTTTAAGCGCGCTTTCATTAATTGCGATTATTATAGAGGTGGTTGTTAGAAAATAGAATAAATATTTATGAAATTGATCAGAAAGCCGGTTAAAGAAAACGAACCGATAAATATAGGCCCGTACCTGTTTAAGTTAATACCTTACTGGCCCCTGTTTTTGTGCCTTTTTTTAATTTCGGTAATTGGCACATGGATTTATATCCAGGTTACCCCGCCGCTTTATCAAACAACTGCAAGGGTACTGATAAAGGATGATAAAAAGGACGTTCAGGATTCTAAATCTGTTGAATCGTTAGACATCATATCGCCTAAACGTACGGTAGATAATGAAGTGGAGGTAATCCAATCGCGCGATCTGATCAATAAAGTGGTAACCGACCTGAGTTTGTATGCACCGGTTTACCAGGAAACCAGGTTTAAAAACAAACTGGCCTATAATACTTCGCCAGTAATAATTACTACCAATGACCTGCGCACATTAAAACCCGTAAAAAAAGTCCATTTCGTGTTTGAGGGAAATAATGTTATTATAAATAAGGTTAGTTACCCCTTAAATAAACTTGCCCTGACCCCTTATGGAAATTTAGAATTTATTGTTAACCCCAATCTAACGCAAGTCCCTTCAGATAATAACAGCTTCTTCTTTTCCATCATACCTCCTCAGAAAATTGAAGAATCAATATTATCGAATTTAAACGTTGTGGTGACCAACAAACAGTCGACCATAATAGACCTGGAACTAAAGGACGAAAATCCTGACCGGGGAAAGGATATCCTTAAAGATATTATCAAGTTTTACAACTTTGCTATTATTGATGAAAAAAACGAACTGGCTGCAAATACTGCTAAATTTATAAATGATGAACTGACCACCGTTCAAAATGATATGCTTAAGATTGAGCAGGAGCAGCAAAATTACCGCGCGGGAAGGGGTGCTGTGGATATTAGTAAGCAAGGCCAGATATATCTGGAAAATGTAAGCACTAACGACCAAAAATCAAGCGAAATAAGCATGCAGCTTATGGCCCTTAACCAGATTGGCAATTATGTGCGTTCCAAAAATCTGTCTAATGGCATAGTACCTTCAACGGTGGGCATAAACGATCCTCAATTGACCGAGATGGTCCAAAACATATATAGTTTACAGCTGCAAGCCGAAAGCCTGAAAAAAACTGCCGGTGAGAATAACCCTATGGTACTTACCATTAAGGACCAGATAGAAAAGATAAGGCCGCAGATACTTGAAAATATTGAGAACCAGAAGAAGATTTTGCAAAGCAATAGAAGCAGCATTTCAAAGGTTACCCAATCTTACTCGGCACAATTAGGCGCCATGCCCGAAACTGAAAAGAAACTGGTTGACATTAACCGCGAACTTAGCCTAAAAAGCGATATCTATAATTTTTTACAGCAAAAGAAAGAACAGACAGCATTATCGTTCATATCTAATGTTAGCAACAGCAAGGTGATCAACGAGCCGGAATCATCTGATAGCCCGGTAAGCCCTAAAGGCAAGATACTATATCTGGGATCGTTTTTAGTTTGTTTTGTACTGGGCGCCGGGTTTGTTACTATACGCGAGGCCGTAAGGCCTAACATTATGTACCATTCTGAAATAGAAAATCTGACAGATATACCAGTGATCAGTGAGATAACTGCCGGCGCTACTAAAGAGGCCATAGTAATTAACAATAACCACCGGACACTTATCGCCGAACAATTCAGGCGGTTGAGGACAACCTTAGCCTACCTGGGTATCGGAAATGAGAAAAAGCGCGTGCTTATTACCTCGGCAATATCCGGCGAGGGCAAAAGTTTTGTGGCTTTGAACCTGGCCATGAGCCTTGCCCTCACTAATAAAAGAGTTGTATTGGTTGATTTTGATTTAAGCCACCCAACCCTGCACACCAAGCTTAACGTACTGTCGGGCAAGGGTGTTACCGAATATTTAAAGAAAGAGGCTAACGATAAGGAAATTATTAATCAAACAGCAGCTAACAGTAATTTATACTTCATATCTGCGGGTACTATACCTGATAACCCTACCGAATTGATCTTAAGTTCACAAACAGAAGAGTTATTGAAGCGCTTAGACGAACAATTTGACTATATTATTATTGATGCTGCACCGGTAGGCCCAATTTCTGATGCCTATATACTGTCGCCGCTATGCGATGCCACGCTTTATATCATCAGGCATGATTATACGCCTAAAAGCATTGTGGAACGAATGGATAAAAACAACATTTATAATAATCTTAAAAATCCGGCCATTGTGTTCAATGATGTTTCTGCACGTGTGCTTTCCAATTATGGTTACGGTTACGGATATAATTATATATATGAAAATAAGCATGATAAAAAGCGGCTTAAATCGTAATAAAACAATTTAATACCTCTTGTTGATTGACGACCTTATAAAGCTTATTATATACTGTCCATAAAAAATGCCCCGCAGTTATCCGGTTATTAAGATAACCAACGAAGGTTGTTGCATTTTATTTATCTCGAAGTAAGGCCGACGATTAAAAAGCAGGATATATACTAACAAATGCTATAAATGTTAATTTTACAAAATGCCTTAAAGTAAACGGGGGCGTTTTGGATCAGTAAAAATAACATCTATACGAGGTATGAAAACGAATTTAATGTCCATCCCGAACTTTTAACAAACAGTATTTTGATATTATTAAACGGTCCGTTGTTTGTTTGCGCGCAAATTGATATAAATGCCGATATTTTGAACCTGATAGCCAACCATAATGCAAAGCAGATAGCCTTGAGATAACCAACTTAATAAATGGATAAAAAAGTTTTAAAGTGGAATTTTGTTTTTCAATATGGGTTTGTAATAACCAATATCTTAGGGGGCTTAATTTTATTTCCGTTCTACTTAAAAAACATTGACAAGGCTATTTTAGGGGTTTGGATACCGGTAAACAGCATATTGTCCTGGATGACCTTGCTTGACCCGGGTACCGGAGAAGTGCTGCAACAAAAGATTGCCGAATTGCGCGGCAGGGGGTTAAAAGATGAGGTCAGTAAAACCATTGGCTCCGGCTTTATAGCTTCGGGGTTTATTTTAGTTATCTCTATTATAGCAGGGTTTATATTTTACTCGCTTATAGGGGTAATTATTAATAAGGACGTAACACAATACCACAATCTGCAAACTGCTATATTTATATCTATCATATCTACTGGTTTATCTTTAGTATCGTTTGGGCTGTCAGGCATTAACCAGGGCCTGCATAATGTAACCCAGGTTGCTATTAGCGCTATACTGGCAAATATCCTTTTTATAGTTATAAACCTTTTATTATTGGAGTTGGGATATGGTTTAATATCTATTGCGTTTGCCAATTTGTGCCGCGGCCTGTTTGTTAATGTTTACAACTTTTTCGCAGTTAAATCAGCAATAAGGCTCGAAGGGATAAACTTTATTTTCAATTGGCCGCACTTCAAAAATTTTATTAAAATTTTTTCATTTACTTCCGTTGCAAGTATCATAGGCGGTCTGTCTGCAAGTATGGATATGATCTTTCTGGCACGTTTCATTTCGCCGGGTATGATAACCGTTTTTGAGACCAATAAAAGGCCCATACAGCTATCCCAATCATTAGTGGGCAGGCATTCTGTGGCATTAATGCCGCTAATTTCACATGCAGCGGGGAAAGACGACCGCGAAGGTATCCTGAACCTGATAGGCTCGCAATTTAAATATTACTCTTACGGCGCCATATTTATTGGCCTGGCCTTTTATTTTAATTATAAAAACCTGGTACTAAGCTGGACGCGCCGGGACGACTTTTATGCAGGCAGCACCATAACCAACCTGCTTATTTTGAACTTCTTTTTTGGCCTGATAGGCTATTTTATGGCCAACATGGGCTATGCGCTGGGCGATATTAAGGTAAACAGCTTAATTAACATTTTAAAGGGGTTAATTACCGGCGCGCTTTATTACCTGTCGGCAAAGTATTATGGCATAATTGGTGTTTTAAGCGTAATGCTTGCGAGTGTAATTTTAATAGACCTTTTCTTGTTTTCTCACCGGTTGTACAAATTAACCTATCTGAAACGCGAACTGGTGTTGATGGCCTTGAAACAATGGTCGGTAACAATTTTGGTTATGTTTTTTATCGGGACGGGATTGACCAGAATGTATGATTATCTATTTGTACCCGGGCCAAGCATTATTAAATTACTGGTTAACGGGTTTTCATTTACTGCTGCGTTTATAACGGTGATATTAGTATTTGACAAACAGTTACGAAAAGAAATTTTTGAGCTGTTTAAGATAAAAATGGTTGGCAATGAAACAGATGTAACTATAACAAATATTTAAATGGCAAAATTAGTTGTTATGCTCCGCGTTAAAGACGGAATGTTTTTTGTTGAAGAATGGCTATCGTGCTTTGAAAAATTGGCAGATGAAATTGTGGTGTTAGATAATGGATCAACAGATGGCACTGTTGAACGGCTTAAGGCGCACCCTAAAGTAGTTGACCTGGTTGAAACCGTAGGTTATAACGAAGGCCGCGACAAAAATATGTTATATGATATGATGCGCAGGCGCAACCCCGACTGGTGCTTATGGCTGGACATGGACGAAATTTTTGAACCTGAACTTACACGGGCCCACTTTGATAAATTAATGAGCAGCAGGTACGTGAATAAATTTGCTTTCAGGCGTTTCCATTTCATTGATCGTAAGTATTTTGCCGGCTCCTGGTATCGTTTAAACTATTCGGCCGGGCACGATAGGATAATGTGGCGCGAAAATCCGTCGGGTTATTTTGAAAACCTGATTATCGACTCGCCAAACGTAAAAGGGATCAAAGGAATAAAACGCGGCACCCACTTCAGGCTGAAACATTTAGGCTATATCAATAAAGATTTGGTTGATAAAAAGGCCGAAATATACCGGGGCATCATACCCGAAAAGGAAGATATATTACAAAGCATGTACCTGCGCGATGAACGAAAAATTTTATGGATAGATGACCGTAAAAATATTAAGGTAATAGGGCTTAACCTGCTGTTGGATCTTATTAAGCTAACCCACATCTTTCCTAAACTAAAGTACCGTGTTATCAGATATTATAATAAAATGTTTAAAAAAGACGCTGCATAAAGCAGGTGCTTATACATGAACCGCGTAATAAAAATATTTGGCTACCAGTTTTACGTTAAGGAATTCCTGGTAATATTTTTCAGCTATCTGATGATGGAATATATTTTCTCGTGGCTGGTATTGCCTGTCTCGGTAATTCTTTTGGCATTTGAAAAAATAATGAGCCTGCTGATCTTAGGTGTGGTGCTTTATCATTTTACTGATCTTAAGCGCAACGAAAAGATTTATATAAGCGTTTTTTTAGTTGTTATGCTGCGGCTGATACTAGAATCTATCTTCAGGTTTGGCAACCTTTTTCAGCAAATGACCTTATTTACTATTTTATTCCCAATTGTTTACGTATTTTATATAAAAGCCGTATGCCGTACACTTGAACTGGACCTGCTGGACTTTATTGCCAAATTTTATCTGGTAGTGTATGTACTTACTATGCTGATATATGGGCGTGGGTTCGGTTTTAGTCTGGACAGCGTTGAGATGACTGATTACGGCCCGTTTTCAGGCGATAGCCGGATCATACATGCCCGGTCCATTTTT
>CAZZVY010000188.1:0-7046 GCA_964657585.1 uncultured Mucilaginibacter sp.
GGGAGTGGTAAAGTTTATTCATTGTGACAAAGAATTAAGCGTTAAGCAATTATAATACTTGAAAATGAATCAAGCAAATAATTTCGCAAATTAATTTAAGTAGTTTTATTAACCTTTAAATATTGCTCTTCAAGCCGGTCCAGCCCCGCAACATACACCTCAACACTTATCTTTTTATCATTAAAATCCTGATGCAGTTTAAGCAGTTGCTGGTATGCTTCGGGCAGATGTTTCAGCGCAGTATACAATGCCTGGTATTTGTTTTTTGCTGCGGTTTGTTCAAACAGCGGCTCCACATTGCGGTTCTGCTTCAGAAGTTTCTCCACTCGTTTATGGCTGCGTTTCTGGAAAATGATAATAAAGATAAGCAGCAAAAAGCCGGCAGTTATAATTGCGATAATGTCCATCCCAGGCAGCTCAAATTAATGGTTATGCTTTTTGTGGATATCCTTTACCAGGCACAGCTTTTTAATATCCTCCAGCTTTATTACAAATGGTGCATATTTCAGCCGGTTGCCAACCATCTCGGTCACGTTGTCTGAGTGGGCTATCACCTCGTCGGGGTTGTCGCCGGCCAGCAGGCGTTTGTACATGCGGTAATCGCCCCACTCTATATAGTATACTTCGCCGGGCAGTATCTTATTATCGTGTATCACCTTTAATGCTACCCAGCAGCCGTTCTCTAAATAAGGATACATGGAGTGCCCCCAAACGGGCAGCGCAAAATCACAATCCTCTATCCCCGGGAAATTCATGTGGCCTATAGGCTTAAGGTCGGTAATATCATTATATACCTCCACTCCGGATGCCGTGGCAATAACCTCGTACATCGGGATGCCGGCAAAGGTGGTTTTTGCCGACGTATTTTCTGTAGTTTCGTGCTTTTTTTCAGAAGAAAGATAATCTCTGTATTTTTCCTTAAATATCTTTAATTTTTCCGGATCGATATTCTGCCTGCTCTTAATGATCTCGGTGATGGAACTGGCCGAATTAAATCCTAAAATTTCGGCCAGTTGTATATTTCCGGTAAACGCCTTCCCTTTCAACTGATTATATAATATGATAAACTCCAGTGTCTCGGGACGAATGGTCTTTATTTTTGACGACTTCTCAGGTACTTTCATAATGTGGAAAAATAATTAAAGAAATATCTTTAATATTGATACAGATATTCTTTATATTTGTTCATTCTGTAACCAAAAATACTACTAATAATTAATAATGCAAACAATTATAAATAAAGAATTAAAGAAAGTAATCGGACATTGGTTGAATGATTAATGTATCTGAATTATTATTTATCCATTACATAACCTGAATTAAATGCATATCGCATATTCTGCAATCCGGCAAACTGAAAAAACATCTACTCAAGAAGAAAGCAGCTTATCCCATAAGTATCGGGGCTATATGGCGGCATGCAAAAAACACCGGCAAACTATTGCTGCCATACAGCAATATTTGCCGGGGTGGGTGCCGCAGCCCCCTGGGCCAAAATGGGAATCATAAACTAACATAAAAAAATCCCTGTTCACATAAAATAAAATGCTCCCCCTTCAGGGGGCCGGGGGGCTAATACCATGATAAAAATTCCACAAAAATTAACGAACGAGCTTTGGTGGCTCATCATCTCGGTTGATTTTGACTACAGCCGCATTGCCATTGCCGACCATGAAATTAACGACGACATCCTTACCCTATGGCTGGAAGACAAGCATGATTTTAAGAACTCGCTTGATGAGTGCCTGCAGATAGGTATAAGCTTAAAGCAGTTTGCAAAGATCATTAAAGCCGAAAAACTGAACAGTTACGAACGCGCCTGCCTGCACCCGGTAAAAAGCTTTGCCTATAAACAGCATTACACAGTTACTGAGCCTATCCGCTGGTATTTTGAAGATGCTACAATAACCCAGCAGGCCTGGGCGCGCGAAGCTATGCTGAAGGCTATACTTACCCAACTGGTAGAAACGGAAGTACACGAAGAAGTATATTAGCTGCCCCTGTATATGCCTTTTGGCATAGCTTGCATAAATTGCCAATTGGCATGTCAATACATAACAGTTATTTATCGCAAAGTGAGCCAGTGCCAACAGAGGTGCGGGGCCTTAATTATTTAACTTAAGTTCTGGTTAAGCCCTTTGTACCCTTTTGAACCCCTTATAAGGCTACTGCAAGTTGCACCGACTTAGTGTTCCCCTAAATTTAGGGGAAAGGTACCAGCAGTGCTAAAGCACTGACTTTAACAAGGGGTTAGGGTAGTATGCATTTTATCGTTTTGTTATCCCGGACCCACGTTATTTAAGCACCATTTCTGCGGCCTTCAGGCCGCTGTCCAGAGCGGCCTCTACGGTGCCCATGGCGGGTCCGTCATACAAATATTCACCTGCAAAATACAGCGTGTCAGCAACCGGTTGCATTAATAGTTTACGTGCCTGGTTACTCGCCGGCATATCATAGGCGTAGGAGCCGAGTGTAAGCGGGTCGGCGGTCCAGTTGGCTATGTGTGCGGTAACAAGTTTAGCCTTTAATTCGGCAATGCCCATTTTGAACAAATTAACCAGCGATTGCAGGGCTACCGCCAACAGCTCATCGGCTGCAGCATCCTTTAAACTTAATGCAGCATTGCCGCCCAGCCAGCCGGTAAACAGCGCGTTGCCCTGGCCTTGCGTCCACCAGGTGGGTATCTGCTCGTTACTGAACAGGTAGGAGTGCGGCTTAATGCCGCCGTACTTTTCATCTTCCCAAAAGGGCTGGTCAAATCGCAGTAACACTTTTATTATTGCCCCAAAGCCAATATGATTAAAGGCATTAATATGTGCAGGCAAGGCCGGGTTAAAAGCAACTTTATTTGCCTGCAACACACCCAATGGTAAAGCAATAACCAGTTTTTCGGCCTGGTATCCGGTTCCGCTGTCGGTTATCGCATTAATGCTATCAGGCTCCCAATAAATGCGGTTTACAATGCTGTTAAGCTGGAGATCGCTGCCATGCGCAGTGCATTCGCCTGCCAGATAATCAATCAGCGCCTGGTACCCGCCGGGTATATAGTGCTGGGCATCTTCGTCCTCACTCTCCCATTCGTTGCGCAGGGCAAAGGCGCTTGCCTTAGCCGGGTCGGCAGTATCATAACCGGCCACAAATTGCAGTACCGACTTAGTTAAGGCCGCATATTTTCCGCCCGGAAAAAAAGTTTGCATAAAATCACCTATCGGCGTATCTTCCTTTAGGGTGTTTAGCTGCCCGATCAGCTGCTCCCAGCCTTCGGTCTGTTCTTCCTCCGGCCGGAACCTGCCGTTCTGATACCGCCACATTTGCGGTGTATATACATGCTGGCTGATGCCGGCCTCTTTAAGCAGGCCCAAAGTAACCGGCAGGTTGCCGTGAACAAATTCGGCGCCGAGCTCGGTCTTTGCCGGGGTACCGGGATAAAGGGTATGTATCCTGCCGCCTAAACGGTTGCGGCCCTCCAGCACGGTAACTTTTTTACCTGCCGCAGCCAGGGTTTTGGCGGCCAGCAAGCCTGCTGCCCCGGCCCCGATAATAATAACGCTGTTTTTCATTAAACTTAAAATGCTTAAGAATGCAAAAAGTTTATGTTAGAGAAAGTGCAGTATAAGTAATGATACCCTATCCTACGGCAATTCCATTACGTATTTGCACCTTAATTTGCTAATTTTGCTATTGATGTTAACATTTACCAATCATACGCTGGAGAAGCTGGAACTGCTGTTAAAGTCTGCGGGTTACAGGGTACGGTATGAGCGCGGTAACTTCAAATCCGGCGCCTGCATGCTGCTGCATAACCGTATGGTGATGATCAATAAATTCTCGGACCTGGAAAGCCGGATACAGGCCATGGCCGCTTTGGTACGTACACTGGAAGTTGACCCCCATTTACTGGATGAGCGGCAAAACGCCTTTTTCAACCAGCTTAAACAAACTAACTTAGCGTTGTGACAGTAACATTTTTAGGGACAGGAACATCGCAGGGGGTACCCGTAATTGCCTGCGAATGTGAGGTGTGCACATCGGACAACCGGCACAACAAGCGCCTGCGCACCTCCATTTTGCTGGAGGGCGAAGGAAAGGTAATTGTTATTGATTCGGGTCCGGATTTCCGCTACCAGATGCTGCGCGCCGGGGTAAAACACCTGGATGCCATCCTGTTCACGCACGAGCATAAAGACCATATTGCCGGCCTCGACGATATACGCGCCTTTAATTATAAACAGCAAAGCGCCATTGATGTATATGCCGACATACGTGTACAAAAAGCGCTGAAAAAAGAATTTTCGTATATTTTTGACGATTTTAAATACCCGGGCATACCGCAGTTGAACCTGCATACCATTGGTTTGGAGCAATTTAACGTTGGCAGCATACAATTTACCCCAATTGAAGTGATGCATTTTAAACTGCCGGTGCTGGGCTTCCGCATAAAGGATTTTACTTACATCACCGATGCCAAAACCGTAAGTAAACAGGAAAAAGCCAAGATACGCGGATCAAAAATACTGGTTGTAAATGCCCTGCAGTTTGATAAGCATATATCTCACTTCACCTTTGACGAAGCACTGGCCTTCGCCAAAGAAATGGCTGCCGAAACCACCTATTTCACTCACATCAGCCACCGCCTGGGCCTTCACGAAGAAATATCTCGGCGCTTGCCGGATAATATAAAGCTGGCTTATGATGGGTTGAGGCTGGAGGTGTGAGAAAGGATTCCAAAAAGGTGTCAATAAATAAAGAGTAGTGGCTTTCCAAAATAACTTACTATTACAAAAATTGTCGAGGACTACTATTACTTTTGTATAAACAAAGAATTACAACACAAAGACTGTATTTTAAGTAACAGCCGTTAACTACATGTAATATTTACAGTCATTCTGTTGACAATGTTTAAACAATTATTAACTTGCGGCGTATAAGGTAGAGTATATCTTGTATAAATTGCGAATAGTTCTTTAGTAAATTTATATTAAGACTTTTTTTAGTCAAACATCATATGATGATTAACAGTGAACCTATTGTTGAGATTAACAGAAGCGAAGGCTTTTTATCTGTTAAAGCAATTATGCCGACTTGGAATAAGTTAGACGAGAATGGCCATATTTGCATACGTATGCCTCTTTTGGGTGCTGATGCTATAACTCATGCTCTTAATGATGACGATGCAGAAGTAGCAGTTAATGAGGCATTCCAATGCTTTTGTATGGTTTCAGAGAAGCATGGAATGGGGTTAGAAAATGAATTAGAATTTATTGGTTGGAAAAAAGAACCCAATTCGGATAAAAATAAATCAATATTAACGCTAAACAGTGATGTGCCAGCCTATGATTCGATAATGGACACTGGAGATACACGTGTTTTAGAATATTCTTTGTAAAAATGAGTGGAGATGACTTTTACCCCTCTGTCAGTTATGAGTTTATTTTAGGTCTTTTAAATTCTTGTGTTAAGGTCATTGATAAAATAGAAGTTGGTGCTACAACTGCATTTGTCTTAGCAGGTACATCCCCATCTCACAAAAGAACGCTATATCTTAGGAAAACAGGAGATGAAGAAATACCTTTCATGAAAGCTACTGCTATTTGTTATAAAATAGCAAAAATGGGAGAGTTACTTGCTTGGTATGAAGAAAACAAATCATGGAAAGATGGGGCCTATTTTGAAAAACAAATAATCCCAAAAAAAGAGGAAGATAACGACTAACGTTCCACAAAATTTATTGGCATTTACTACTAACCTTGATTACGAGGAAATACGTTGCTAACAATTTTACTGTGATAACGAAGGAAAACGAAAACCACAACACTAAATTTCTTATCAATATGTATGAAACGTTGTATCTTTTACCTGCTATCCAGCGCCTTTATAAAAGCAATAACATCCTCCACCTCTGCCTGAGTTAAGTTTAATTTATGGGGCGCTAAGGTTTGATTAGGGATATTTATACCCATACCGGCGCCGCCCCCTTTGTTATAGAAATCCATCACCTCATTAAGCGTGGTAAACACACCATTATGCATGTATGGCGCAGTTTGTGAGGCATTACGGATGGTGGGTATCTTAAAGGCATATTTATAAAAAGGCTGCGGGATGATGTTGAATACGCCTTTATCAGGATCGATACTCGTACTGTTTACAGCCTGTGGTACACCTATCACCTCGGCATCAATGGTAAGATATTTGGGCGGCAGGGTACCGTTAAACAAAGGCATGTAATGGCAGGTGGCGCATTTGGCCTTGCCCATAAATAAATTAAAGCCGTTAACCTCTTTTTTGTTCATGGCCAATCTGCTGCCGCGCATATACTCGTCAAAACGGCTGTTCAATGAAGTAAGGCTGCGCACATAGGCAGAAATGGCATCCATTACCTCCAGGGTGTCAATTGCGCTGCGGTCCTTTTTTACATAAGTTTCGGTAAATAACTTTTTATAGCTGTCGTCCTGCCAAAGCTTTGACGTGAGCTTTTGTATAGAGCCGTGCATTTCATCCTTGTTCTGCATCACGTCAAGCACCTGTTCTTCCAGCGTGCCCACACGCCTATCATAAAACTGCGCGGGCTGCAGGGCCGAATTGATGAGCGTTGGCGTATTGCGCGCCAGCGGCAGGTTACTGTTCAGTGCCGTGTTTTTGGTTAACCCGTCTGTAAAGGCCTTTTCGGGCTGATGGCAGGAGGCGCAGCTGCGGGTGCCTGTGCCAGATATGCCTGGATCAGCAAACAATCTTTTACCGAGGGCTATTTTTTTAGCCGAGGTTGCCGTAACGGTAGCAGCGTAGGCATTAGGGTTGTACGCATCCTTATCAAATAAGGTGGCTGCATCCTGGCTGAGCAGACGGTTATATTTAACAACCGGCAATCTTAGCTGCTGCTGTAAACCAGTGATAGCGGCGCTTAGAGCGTTGCCGTGATCTGTTATAAAGGCAGCGCGGTCAAAACTGTTAAAGTTTTGATTTTTTTGTAGATAAACAATGGCTGCAGCTAAGGCAGGGTTAACGGAATAATCAGCGCCATTGGTATACCTGGCAACTACTCCTTTTAA
>CAZZVY010000189.1:0-7038 GCA_964657585.1 uncultured Mucilaginibacter sp.
CTGTCCATCAAACAGGTGATCGAGAGCGGCAAGCTGGGCAAACTGATCGACGTAAGCTTCCGGTTTGACAGGTATAAACCTGTTTTAAGCCCGAAGGCGTTTAAAGAGGATGCAGCCTTAGGCACCAACGGCCTGGTTTATGATCTGGGCCCGCATTTGATAGACCAAGCGATCAGCCTGTTTGGCAGGCCGCTTTCATTTAATAAGATAACGGGGATCCAGAGAGAAAATTCAACCGTTATAGATTATTTCAGCTTTCAGTTAACCTATCCTAACCAATTAAGTGTTTATTTAACTTCGGGGCTGCTGATACCGGAGCCGCTGCCATCATTTGTGATACATGGCAGCCTGGGGACTTTAATAAAAAACCGCTGCGATATGCAGGAAGAACAACTGGATAAAGGAATGATGCCTACCGATGCTGCTTATGGTATTGAGCAACCCGGCGGCGAAGGCAAAATAACTATTATGGAGATTGACGGAAAAAAGTGTACCGAGCCGGTACCCCCAATAAAAGGGGATTATACACATTTATTTGAAGCCGTTTATCACACTATACGCCATAATACGTTATATCCTATAACCGAAGAACACATAGCCTGGCAAACAGAACTGCTGGAGGCCTGATAAACCATATCTTTGTATAACATATTAAAAAAATGAAAAAGCTACTTCTTGTAATAGCACTTATAGTTACGGCAAATTTAGGCCGCGGGCAGGAAACCAACGGCGCTCCCCTGGCACCTAATCCCCCCATCCCCCAATACCGTATCTTAACTACCGACAGCGCCTGGGCTACACCTGCCGACCTGAAAAAAAATGTGCCGGTAGTGATCATCTATTTTTCGCCCGATTGCAGCCACTGCCAGCATATGATGTATGAGCTTAAGCCAAAGCTTAAAGAGCTGAAGGATGTACAGGTGGTGATGATAACCTGGACAAAGGATTACGATATACGGAGCATACGTACATTTAAGCGCGATTTTGGTTTAACCGGTCAAAACAACTTTACCATAGGTACAGAGGGGTATACCATGAAGGTGCAAAACTATTACCATATCAGCAGTACGCCGTTTATTGCCATGTATAACAGCAGGCACATGTTTGTTGAATCTTTTGATAAGGTACCTAAAACCGAAGATATTTTAGCCGGGGTGAAAAAGCTTGCAAAAAGTTAATGCTTGTACAAGCTTTTACTGTCAATAAACTTCAACACCGGGTCAGGCACAAAATACTGGATATTTTTGCCCTCGGCCAGTGATTTGCGGATAAATGTTGCCGAAAGTTCCATCAGCGGCGTCATTGTAATGGTAACCGACGGGTGCGAGGCCAGTTCGGCATTTTCAAAGCCGGGGCGCGGGTAAACATAAACCTTGTAATCGCGCAGGATGAGTTTATAGTTTTTCCATTTATGCAGGCTGGCCAGGTTGTCGGACCCCATAATAACCGCAAACTCATGTTCGGGGTATTGCTCTTTTAGGTGGGCAAGGGTATCAATGGTGTAGGAGGGCTGCGGCAGTTTCATTTCTACATTGCTCACTGTAATGTTGTCTGCGTTATCGGTTGCCAGCTTGGCCATTTCCAGCCTGTCGTAAGTATTTACCAGGTCGCCATATTTTTTAAACGGGTTTTGCGGCGATACCACCAGCCATACCTTATCAAGCGTGGTATGGTTGGCCATATAATTAGCAATAATTAAATGCCCGGTATGTATTGGGTTAAACGAGCCGAAAAATAAGCCGATCTTCATTCAGTTAGCAGTTATTATTAGCGCCAAATTTGCCAGGATTGTGACTCATCATTGCACAAGTTGGCCAACCTCGTTATAAGGTTTATATAATTTATTATGCTTTTTAATATCTATATAATCGCAAGCTAAAGCAACCTCAAGCCATCCCCGGTTTTCACTAACTCAAAAATCCACGTACAAGCTCCTCAGCTTCCTTGCATGCTGTTTGAAGGTCATGATTTTTTAGGATAATATCAAATTGCGGGGCATAATTTAGTTCTTTCTCGGCTTTATCAAAGCGCTCCTGCAGCTTTTCTGCACTATCAGTGCCTCGTATTGATAAACGTTCCTTTAAAACCTGCAGCGAGGGCGGCTGGACAAATATAGCCAGCGCCTGCCCGTTGTACTTACGTTTAAGGTGCATGCCCCCCTCTACATCAATATCAAATATCACTGTTTTACCGGTTGCCCATATCCGCTCAATCTCTTCGCGCAATGTGCCATAAAATGTACCTGAATACACTTCCTCAAACTCCACAAACTGCTTTTTGGCAATGCGGTGCAAAAACTCCTCTTTACTTATAAAATAATAATCTTTTTTATCGGTCTCGTCGCCACGGGGTATACGTGTGGTTGCCGAGATGGAAAACTCCAACTCAGGAAATTTACTGAGCAAATGGCGCACAATTGTGGTTTTACCCGCCCCGGACGGCGCCGAAAATATTATGAGTTTGCCTTCTTTCATTTGATCATTCAGTCACGTGGTCATTAAGTCATCAGCACTGGCCACTTTCAAAATGCCCTAATGATAATGATATACCGACTACAGCACATTCAATAGTTGTTCCTTTATTTTTTCCAGTTCTTCTTTCATGCCCACTACCAGTTTCTGTATGCCGGCATCGTTGGCTTTTGAGCCTATGGTATTAATTTCACGGCCAATCTCCTGCGATATGAACCCCAGCTTTTTGCCATTGGCATCGGCGCTTTGCAGCGCTTCTAAAAAATAACTGCAATGGGCGGTTAAGCGGGTTTTTTCTTCCGTAATATCCAGCTTATCAATATAATAAATCAGCTCCTGCTCCAGGCGGTTGTTATCCACGTTTTCCCGGCCGGCGGCATCTGCCAAAAACTGGTTCAGCCTTTCGCGTATAACGGGCACGCGTTTGGGCTCTTCCAGGGCAATGGCCTTAAGGTTATCCATAATAAGCCCTATACGGTATTTAATATCCTGCTCCAGCACGCTGCCTTCGTCCTGCCTGAACTGCTGAAAGTTTTTCAATGCCTGCTTAAAGGTTTGCTCTGCCGCCTTCCACTCTTCTTCTGATACGCTGTCTTCCTCAAAACGTACCACATCAGGCAGGCCAAGGGCCAGCTGCAGCAAATTGCCTGAAGGCTCGCCCAGTTCGGCGCTCACAGCCTTTAACTGATCAAAATATTGTTTTAACAATTGGGTATTTATGCCGGCGGCTTTAACAGTGGCATCCGTTTTTTCAACGCTGATAGTAAGGTTTACTTTGCCCCGCTCAATTTGCTTATTACATTCTGTGCGCAGCTGAAATTCTTTATCTGAGAAATTTTTAGGGATGCGGAGCGATAACTCCAGGAATTTACTGTTCAGGGACTTGATCTCCACCGTGTATTTTGTTGTACCCAAATCAAACCCGGCGGTTCCATACCCTGTCATGGATTTTATCATGTGCAAAGATAGGAAAATAATTTTTATAGGTTAGGCAACCTGCCTGGGCATCAGCATAAACCGCTGCAGCATCTTAAGCTGGTCCGAAATTAACATGTTAACCCCGCTTATGCTTATCAAAGCCGTATTTTTTTATTTTAATGACTTTGTGCTTTGTAAAAAATATGTTGCAAATAATTGTTTTTGTTCGTAACTTTATACTACCAATTACAGGAGGGAAGTAGTTATGAATAATAATTTTACCGCAGTTCCTCAGCCTGATAAGACTGAAGCTGTTAGATCAGTTTTGTTGAATGTACCGTCGCACAACCAAAAAATGTATCGCGATAAGGTACATCATGATCATTTGCATGGCCGGGTTAACAAGTTCCCTATCGGCAGCAGCCACGGGCCAATACCGTTTTAAGATAAACGGCCATTACACCGGGCCATCGGGCCACGAAGGCTTATACCTGTAAAATGTGCCATAAGTGATACAAAGACATGTTTAATTATGCTATAACCCTGGTGTAAGTATAAAGTGCTTGTATAACAAAGCCCTGTTAAATATTTTTAACAGGGCTTATAGTAAATTATCCTTTATTGGAAGTACTATTTACAATGGTTAAAAAATAATATTAGGTTAGCTCCAGCGGCCACCACCACGGTTGCTGTCTTTTTGGTAGCCGCCACCGCCGCCGCCACGATTGCCTCCGCCGCCGTAACCGCCGCCGCCGCCACGGTTGCCGCCGCCGCTATAACCACCGCGACTGCCGCCACCGCCGCCACCTGTTCCTGGCTTTCTTTCCTCAGCCTGGCTAACAGCAATGGTCCTGCCGCCAATCTCGGTGCCATTTAGTCCGTCAATTGCTTTTTGTGCTGATTCGTCATCAGCCATTTCAACAAAACCGAAACCCTTGCTTCTACCGGTTTCGCGGTCAATAATAATCTTAACCGAACTTACTTCGCCATAAGCTGCAAATAGTTCCTGTAAATCAGCTTCCTCTACCTTGTAGGGAAGACTTCCAACAAAAATTTTCATCAATTTTAAATTTAATCATTAAGCCTTTTTGGGCTTAACATCATACTGTAACATAAATAAATCAATAGTGTTTATTTTATTTCAATTATAGTTAATTATATTCAATATGCAGTATTTATTTATTGTTAGCTATAAATGTTTTTTTAAGGTGGTATTCTAAACACAAAACAATTTCAGCTTGCAACTTATGGCTGCGAAAAGTATTGAGGGCAAGTTACTAAACTATGGTTGGTATTATCGCAGCTTGGTGTATGGTATAGTTAGGGTGGCCGAGGGTGGCCCGGCTGGCCAGCAGTTTAAGGGTATACCCATTTACCTTACTAAACCCATCATATTCTGAATCGTACCAAGGAAATAGGTTTTGATCATAACAAAAAAAGGCCGCCCCATTAAGCTGGACAGCCTTTTTTGTTATGATTCTATTATCCTACCAGAAAATGCTATAGATAGCCACCAGTATGCCGCTGGCTATTAATGCACCGGCAGTAAAAGCCCTTGATGTGCGGAACATGCTGGCTTCTACAATTAAACCGTTTGGCCTTTCGCCGCGCGAGTTCTCTATCATACTAATGATGTACATGCCCACCACGCATATAATGAATACAAAGCCCATACGGTCAAGGAATGGTATTTCGTATACGCCATCGGCATTTAATTTTGAAAAGCCGGTTGATGACAGGAAGGAAAGGTCGGCCATTCTTGGCAGGAATTTGAAGATCACCGAAAACACAAACCCGCCGATGGTAGCAAACAGCGCGGCGTTCGATGTTGCCTTTCTCCAGAAAAAGCCCAGCAGGAACATGGCCAATATACCCGGCGATACGAAGCCGGTATATTCCTGTATGTATTGAAACCCTTGCTTGCCCTCGCCCATCAACGCCTCGCCTATCAGCAGCGACATAATAACGCCAAGGAACATGGCTACCACTACCGACATTTTTCCTAACACTACCAACTGCTTATCGGTAGCATCAGGTTTAATAGCTTTTTTATAGATATCCAGTGTAAATATGGTGGCAATACTATTGGCTTTGCCTGCTAATGAGGCCACAATGGCGGCGGTTAACGCCGCGAACGACAAACCCTTTATGCCGCTTGGCAGCAGATTAAGCAGCGATGGATAAGCCTTGTTAACATCAAGCACACCCTTGTGGCTCAGCATTTCCTGGTGGAACATGCCCTGGTTATGGTAAAGCACATAGGTAGCAATGCCCGGTAACACCACTATCACCGGCATTAAAATTTTAAGGAAGGCAGCAAAAAGGATACCGCCGCGGGCTGTTTTTAAGTTGGCGCCCAGGGCACGCTGCGTTATATATTGGTTACAGCCCCAGTAATTTAAGTTAGTGATCCACATACCGCCTATTAATACGGTTAAGCCCGGAAGGTCAAGATAGTTAGGGTTATCCTTATGGAATATCATGTGGAAGTGATCGGGTGCGGTTTTGGTAAGGATGCTGAACCCATGTAAAACACCGCCCATGCCGGTTTCGCCGCTTAGTTTACCAAAGGCAAGATAAGTGGCTACAAGGCCGCCTAATACCAGCACAAAAACCTGTATAACATCTGTATAACCAATTACCTTCATACCCCCTAAGGTGATGATGATGGAGAACACCGCCAGGAAGGCAATACAGATATTAATATCGATACCGGATATGCCGCTTATGGCTAATGCGCCTAAATAAAGGATAGACATAAGGTTTACCACGATATAAAGCAGTAACCAGAATATAGCCATTATCATGGCTACCGTGCCGTTATACCGCTCATTTAAAAATTGCGGCATGGTAAATATCTTGTTCCGTAAATAAACAGGAATAAAAAATATAGCCACTATTATGAGCGTAAAACCGCCCATCAGTTCATAAGTAGAAATAGCCAATCCCATTTTAAAGCCCGACCCGCTCATGCCTATCATTTGCTCGGCAGATATGTTTGATGCTATTAATGATGCGCCGATGGCCCACCAGGTGAGGGAACCTTCGGCCAGGAAATAATCGCGCGAGGTGGCATCAGCATTATGCTTACGCTTGTACACCCACCAGCCATACGAGGCTACAATTACAAAGTAAACCAGGAATACGATGTAATCCCCGTTAGTTAGTGTTCTCATGTTTTATACTCAGGTTTAAAATTATGTATGCAGGGCAATAATAGTTTATAATTTATGCTTAGCCAAATTTTGAATGCTAAATGTAAGCTATAATTTATATTTTACAAATAAGACTTCAAAATCAGGCAATCGATTGCCATTGCCTTGTTTACAGTATAAATTTGGTGCTTAAAAAGTTGGAGTCGCTGTCATTAACAATTTCATTGATGATATGCTTGTTGGCCTCGTTCATTTTAGTGGCTACCAGCGAGCGTATGGAAAATGCCCGCAGTGCATCAGCAACCGAAAGTGTGCCTTCGGCGCTGTCTTTACGGCCTGTAAAAGGGAATACATCCGGGCCGCGCTGGCATTGGGCATTGATATTAACACGGCTTACCAGGTTTACAAACGGGTCAATTAAAGAGGATATCTCTTTAGGATCGTTGCTGAAGATGCTCACCTGCATGCCGTGCGGCGAATCTATCTGGTATTGT
>CAZZVY010000190.1:0-7036 GCA_964657585.1 uncultured Mucilaginibacter sp.
AAATGTGCAAAATCTCGGCATACACCGGCTTGTTCAGTTACGGTATCATAAGCCGAGGTTTGTGAATTGGTTGATCCGCTCAGGTACAATACATTATTGTTTATCCATTTGGTGAGTGCCATCACCTGCTCAAACGGACTGGTAATATAACCAAACATATGATTAGCCAAACGGTACAGTTTATCAGACTGGCAATAACGGCTGGGATATAAAAAGGGCAGTACATAGGCGCCTAACCTGGCAATAGGCTCTTCAATGGTTGAATAATGATCCGATATGTTAAAATAATTGTTGACTGTGGCGGTATAGGATATCACTAAATTGCAGGCTTCGGGTATATCCAGCCTTATCAGTCTGTTCTCGCCGCCAACGGCCTGTAATTCTTCTACCCTTACCTCCGGCGTAACCGAAAATGTTTCCTGCAGCACCGTTTGCTGTGGCGTGCGCAGGGCATGTATGTTTAAAACCAGCGTACTTGCCGACAGTACGTTGTACTTCAGATGGGCAGCTACATTAAATTTCATACAGTAGTTTCAGGTAAATTATGAAACGCCTTTTCCATCCAGTCTTCACCTACATTTTGCAGCGCGGTGCTCAGTTCCTGCGCCCACTGGTCTGATATATATTCCAGGTCTTTTTTCTCATAACGTTGCTCTACCATTTCAAACGAATCGCGCTTATATAAAACCACATCAATAGGAAAATCAACGTTGTTTGAACTTACCCTTGTACTGTCAAACGATAAAAACCCGGCCTTAAGCGCCAGCCGCATGGATGAATCTTCCTTTAATACCCTGTTCAGTATCGGCTTACCGTGCCCGGAGTTACCAACAATTACAAAAGGGGCGCCATTGCCCAGTTCTACCCAGTTGCCTTCGGGGTAAAGCATAAAAAGTTTATGTTCCTCGTCATCCCGCAACTGCCCCCCTATAATAGTGTTCAGATCAAATTTAAAACCGGCTTTTTCAAGTGTTGCCCGGTCCTCATTGGCTACGCGCTTTACCTGTTCCCCAAAAGCGTTAACAGCCTTATATAATTTATTATAATCTTTCCCTTCCATTATTTCTTCAAAATAAACCATTGCCTTGTCACGTACCGAGCGCAGGCCGCTGGTCATGATGAAAAGCGAAAAATGGTCTTTTTGTTGTACCGAGATCTTCTTTTTTACAGTAGTATCTGTACCGGAGGTTATCCGCGTATCAGCTATGGCAATTAATCCTTCCTTTACCTTAATTCCTAAACAATAGGTCATTTGTTGTATACTGGTTATATAGCTGCAAAATAAATTAAATAAATTAAAGGAAGATAATTTTTATCATTTGCATATTTAACCCCAATATTAATGAAAAACAATGTTAATGATACTGCAAAGCCCCTCGGCTGGATTAGTAACCTGCGCACAATAGCTTTGTTTGCAGTAATAATGCTGCATTGCAGTGCCCCCTTATTAGCCGACTATGCTAAAGTACCGCGCCGGCTATGGCTTGCCGCCGATTTTTATAACGCGCTTACCCGTTTTGCTGTGCCGGTTTTTGTAATGATTACGGGCGCTTTGCTGTTAGGCAGGGAAGAAGATATCTATAACTTCCTGAAAAAGCGTTTGAGCAGGGTAGTGCTGCCTTTTCTTTTCTGGAGCCTGGTCTATATCGCTTATGCCTACTATAATGAAGACATTACTTACACCGGTAATGCCCTAACTACCGTTATTCAGATTTTGCACCAGTTAAAATATGGCAGTTCGTACCATCTGTGGTATATTTATATGCTGATAGGGTTGT
Organism: uncultured Mucilaginibacter sp.; assembly: GCA_964657585.1. Lineage (GTDB taxonomy): Bacteria > Bacteroidota > Bacteroidia > Sphingobacteriales > Sphingobacteriaceae > Mucilaginibacter. The sequence goes on from CAZZVY010000190.1 coordinate 1,779, forward strand.
ACCTGTTTATACCCATACTTGGTAAATTTGTACGCAATGTCGGCCAGGAAGAAATGTTATACTTTTTACTGGTATGGTTGCTGGTAATGTTATTTAACCAACCATATCTGTTGCGGTACAACCCGCAATTTGATACCCGTTATTTTGCCGGCTATATTGGTTACCTGGTGTCAGGTTATTACCTGGTTAATATAAAATTAACTTATAAATACATAGCGCCTGTAATGGCTGTGTTATTTTTAAGCGGCGTAATAGTTATTGCCTGGGGCACCCTACTGCTATATGATCATTATAACGGTATAAGTACCCTGATGTACGAGCCGTTAAGCTGGCCGGTGGTCATTTTATCATCGGCTATATTTATCCTAATGCGCTTTGTAAAAATCAAAGCTGCCAGTATATTTATCTCATTGCGCGACTTTACCGGTAAGTACAATTATGGCATTTACCTGGCACATGCACTGATATTGACATTGCTGGATGACCCGGACCTGACCGGCTTTAGCTTAAGTTATAAATCATTCAACCCATACTTTAGCATACCACTTACCGCTTTGGTATGCTTTATGCTATCATTATTGCTGGTTTATTTGGTAAATAAATTGCCCTTTGCCGGAAAGTATATTTCGGGATAACGTTAAGTTATTTTAATCATAATTTATTTAAACAAGAAGCGATTATTACAATTTCATTTTATTAATTCAAACCAATAACTATTTTAGTTTTTTAATTGACCTTATGCTAAGTTCTATACCTGTAGCTGTTGGCTGTTTGCTGATCTCGGAACCATTTATGATGGACCCTAACTTTAAGCGTGCGGTTATTTTAATTACTGAATACCACCATGATGGGGCTGTAGGTTTTGTACTTAACCATCATAGTGAAAATTTGCTGAGTGACCTGCTGCCTGATGTTTCCTATTCAGATATGCCAGTTTATAATGGCGGCCCGGTTGCTATGGATACTTTGCACTTTATCCATCGCTGTCCGGGTAAGATACCCGGCGGGCTCGAAATATGGAACGGAGTTTACTGGGGCGGCGATTTTGATACCATTAAGACCCTTATTAACAACTACCAATTAAGCAAGGACGAAATTAAATTTTTTACCGGATATTCAGGCTGGACTGCAGGGCAACTGGATAACGAATTACAGGAAGATACCTGGATAGTGACCAATAAATTTGACCCTGATACTATTTTTGCGGAAGAAGAAAATAACCTGTGGCGGCAAGTAGTGATAAGTCTTGGGCAGCGTTATGCCCATATCGCTAATTTCCCGGAAAATCCGACGCTGAATTAGTTTTATTTTATTTACTAACTTAAAGGTTATGAGATTTACCTTAATTGTAATTTTAGTGGCATTATTTTTTAAATCACATACTAATACAATTCGACAAATCAAATTACCTACCGGATTATATAAGCTTTGTGATAGCGGTAAATATAAATTAACACTTGATGGAAAAATTTACTATACTGATGCTGAACCTATTGCTACATTAAAAAACATGAAAAATTTTAACATAACTCAAGACCGTGGTCGAAAAGGTTCTTATATTTTAAATTTTGAACTGGATGATGAGGGAGTTAAAAAACTTGGATACGCTGCTCCTTTTAGTTATGGTAAATCAACTCAAATTGCCCTAATTATACAAGGGGAATTAAAAGCTGCACCTTTCTGGTCAGTTCCGATAGCATCAAAGACCATGAGTATTAGTGATACATCTAAGAGCAAACTTAATCAGATTGCTGATAAGTTAAGGGCAGAGAAAGAGGATAAGTTATAGATTTGAGTTATCCCAACAATTCAGCCAATACACCCTCTTTTAATGAATACATTGACATAGCTAAATTTTCAATATTTAATTTTTCCATTACATAGCGCGTTATTAGCGAGGCGAATACAATCATATCCACCCGTAATGGTATAATACCTTTGGTATTCTCCCTTTCCTGATGCGTAGATTTAATAAACCTGTCCGTAAGCGTAATAAACTGCTGTGTGTCAAAATCTTCACATTTAATACTTTTTAAATCAAATGTGTGGCCTTTTTCTAATTCCATCACCTCAATAAAGGTCTCAAACGCACCAGACGATCCTATCAGTTTTTGAATAGTACCGCTCTTAACCGCTTCAAAAACGGGGGCAAGGGTTTCATTAAGGTAAGTGTACAAGTCTTTAATGGTATCCGCAGGAATAGGATCAACCCGACCAAATTTATCCATCAGCCGGGCTGCGCCAATCTCAAAACTCTGTTTCCAGGCTATTTCATGCTGATTGCATACAATAAATTCTACGCTGCCGCCGCCAATATCCAATATCAATGTATTTTCATCAGCTAAGCATCCCGAAGCTTTTACGCCCAGGTATATGTAACCAGCCTCGCGGTTACCATCAATAATTTCAATGCTGATATCTGTATTTTGCTTAACCTGAGCAATAAAATCTTGCCCGTTCGATGTGCTGCGCAGTGCTGAAGTGGCAATAGCCCTCACTTCGCCTACATCAAACTGTTGCATATTTTGATGGAACTTTTCCATTGTTCTTATACCGCGTTCAAAAGCATCGGGTTGTATAATGCCTTTATTGATACCACCCTGGCCCAGTTTTACGGGCTCATACAGGTGCAACAGTTCCTTAGGGCCAGCCGGATCTGGCCGTGCTATCAACAAATGAAAGGTGTTAGTACCCAGGTCCATTACGGCAACAGGTTTGTTCATGTACCTAAAAATAAAAAAATCCCTATAATGTTTCAGCATCAAAGGGACTAATTGTTGATATATGTTTGGGTTAAAAAAGATCTTTTCCTGCCTTCCCCAAAGGAGAGGGTTGAAAGTATCCCCTTTCAGGGGGCGGTTAGAGAGGTGCTATTCTTTATAAAAGAACCATTTGGCCAGTTCCTTATAGCTGGTCTTCTTGCCATACATCAGGATGCCAACCCGGTAAATGCGCGAAGCTACCCACGTGGTGAACAGGAAGCCGACGATCATCATAAAAGCCGACAGAGCTAACTGCCAGTCCGGTACGCCAAAGGGTACCCTAACCATCATGGCCACAGGCGCAGTAAAAGGTATTACTGATAACCAGAAAGCCAATGAGCTATCAGGGTTGTTGATAAGGAATGAAAACGATAATATATAAGTGAACAGCAGGGGCAGGGTTATGGGGAACATAAACTGCTGTGTCTCCGTTTCACTATCCACCGCCGAGCCCACCGCTGCAAACAAAGCGCTGTAAAGCAGGTAACCGCTAATAAAATAAAACACAAAACAGCCTATTATATAGGCGAAGTTTATGGTCTTTAAACTGTTATAAAAACTTATTGCAGGGCTTTGCGGTGCGCCGCCTGGCGCTGCAGCAGTTTTTGCTGTTGGTTTTTCGCCCGGGTTATGATACTTTTTTTCAATTTTTGCCGGCCCTTTGTCCTTCAAAAATATATTACCTGCAATAAAAGTAACGCCGGTTGAGAGCACTATCCACAGCATAAACTGTGTAAGGCCAACCATCCCCACGCCAATTATCTTACCCAGCATCAGTTGAAAAGGCTTAACCGATGACACGATCACCTCAATAATACGGTTGGTTTTTTCTTCAATAACGCCGCGCATTACCTGTGCGCCATAAATAAACAATGATAAGTAAATTAAAATAGCCCCAGCTATCCCGGCGCCGTAAGCCGCACCAATACTGCTATCTTTCACACCGTTATCGGTTATTTCTTTGGCGCTGATAGATATATCAGATTTGATAGCATTTAGCTTAGCGGTATCAATACCCGCTTTCACCATCCGGTTGCTGCTGGCAATCTGGTTCATCTGGTCTTCTATATTACCTACAATAACAAGGTTTGGTTTACTTTGCGATAGTATCTGCACAGCATTGGGTTTGGTGTAACCGGCAGGGATAAGTAACAGGAACTCGTCGCTGTTCTTTTTCAGTTCTGCTTTTTCAGAGGATACTGCTTTATCGGCATTAACAAATACGATGTTCTTTTTATCGTGAAATTTACCTGAAAAAATGCCGCTTTCATCGTGCACTTTAATTACATGCCTGGCATTGATCTCGTCGCTGTTGGCATAAATGAGTGCAATAATGCCATACATGGCCAAGATAAGTCCTGGTACCAACAAAGTCATCACCACAAATGATTTCTTTTTTACACGTACCAGGTATTCGCGTTGTATAATAAGGAAAACTTTATTCATGACCTTAGTTAAGCTGGTTTACATTTCTGATAAATACTTCGTTCATGCTGGGTATCACTTCCTGCAACATATTGATATGCACTTTGGGGATAAGGTACTGCAACACATCGTTTGATGATCTGCCGTTCAGTTTAATGCGCATGGTGTGGCTGTCAAAGTTGATATATTCCTCTATCAATTCAAAAGGCTGCATACCGTCTAAGATCAGTTTATCACCCATATATTCCACCAGGAAGGTATCATTGCGGTAAGAGTTGCGGATATCCCTTACTTTACCATCCAGTATCTTTTTTGATCGGTTGATCAAAGCAATAGCGCTGCACATTTCCTCAACCGACTCCATGCGGTGAGTGGAAAACAATATGGTTGAACCTTTACGGTTCAGTTCCAGTATCTCTGCCTTTATCACCTCGGCGTTGACAGGGTCAAACCCGCTGAAAGGTTCATCCAAAATGATCAGGTCCGGCTCGTGCAGTACGGTAGCTACAAACTGGGCCTTTTGCTGCATCCCTTTTGAAAGCTCTTCCACTTTTTTGCTCCACCAGCTTTGTATCTCCAGTTTTTCAAACCAGTACTTCAGGCGTTTGCGAGCCTCCTCACGGCTTAAGCCTTTTAACCGGGCCAAGTAGATCATCTGCTCGCCTATCTCCATTTTTTTATACAAGCCACGTTCTTCGGGCATATAACCTATTCGCTCTATATGGCTTTGGTTCAGCTTTTCACCATTAAAATAAATTTCACCGGCGTCAGGTGCTGTGATTTGGTTAATGATACGGATAAGGGAGGTTTTACCGGCGCCATTAGGCCCTAACAGGCCAAATACTTGTCCGCTTTCAACCTCTAAACTTACATCGCTTAACGCGCGGTGCCCGGCGTATTGCTTAACAATATTGCGGATGCTTAACATTGTGAGTCAGTTAATTTTATTGATTTTAAGATTTAGATGAAGGTAGTATAAAAATGTTACAAGTATGAGAAAATTGTAAAAGGTAATTAAGTACTGCATAACAACACTTATTAAATAATTTTCTATAATACCTTTATCCTTTT
>CAZZVY010000191.1:0-6976 GCA_964657585.1 uncultured Mucilaginibacter sp.
AAGCCAGAAAGGTTTGGAGCGAGTTATGCTTATGAAAGGGGTGTATGGTAAGCAGGTCTCTTTGGGCAATAAAAAGTTCCGGAACATAGTACGGGTCGTCCTTATAAAGCTCATGCGGGAAATCAATAAATGCAGCTAATTGCTTTTTTGAGCTTACAGTTACAATTCGTTTCACAAGGTTATAAGATTTAGCAGGCTGCTTTACCTACCTGTTGGTTAGTTTAACGGTAAGGCACATTAAGCGGTTAAGGCTTAAATGTGCGTTTACTGTTTTATATTTTTTCTTTAACCGCGGTAACACCAACTTCTTTAAAGGCCCTGGATATTTTATCTACAGCTTCTTCAATTTGCCCGAAGGTGTGGGTAGCCATTAAAGAGAAGCGCAGCAGCGACGAATCTGACGGTACGGCCGGCGATACTACCGGGTTTACAAATATACCCGCATCCTGCAAATACTTGGTCACCATAAAGGTTTTATCGTTATCACGTACATATATAGGCAATATCGGGCTTTCGGTAGGGCCAAGGTCAAAACCTTCTTCCAATAGCAGGCGCATGGCATAATTGGTATTGTCCCATAGTTTAGCTATACGCTGCGGTTCAGATTCAATGATATTCAGCGCGGCAATTACACTGGCCACTGATGCAGGCGGCATACTTGCGCTGAACATTAAGGCGCGGGCGCGGTGTTTTAAATAATCAATGGTAATGGCATCTGCAGCAATAAAACCACCTAACGAAGCTAACGATTTGCTGAAGGTGCCCATAATAAGGTCAACCTCGTCAGTAAGCCCGAAATGTGATGATGTACCTGCGCCGCTGTGCCCAATAACGCCCAGGCTATGGGCATCATCAACCATAATATTAGCGCCATATTGGTCTGCCAGTTCTACAATTTCGGGTAACTTAACAATATCGCCTTCCATGCTGAAGATACCATCTACTGCGATGACCTTAACGGCCTCCTCAGGCAGGATGCTTAGCTTGCGCTGCAGGTCGGCCATATCATTATGGGCATATTTAACTACCCGCGAAAAAGAAAGGCGGCTGCCGTCAATTAACGAGGCATGATCGTATTCATCCAGTATCAAGTAATCATTACGGCCGGTAATACATGAAAGTACACCCAGGTTTACCTGGAAACCGGTACTGAAAAGTACAGCGGCCTCCTTGCCCACATATTTAGCCAGTCTGTTTTCCAGCTCAATATGGATGTCAAGTGTGCCGTTCAAAAACCGTGAGCCCGCGCAACCGGTGCCATACTTATCAATTGCCCTTTTTGATGCTTCCTTGATTTTTGGATGGTTGGTCAATCCCAAATAGGAGTTAGAGCCAAACATCAGTACGCGCTTGCCGTCAATTATTACTTCGGTGTCCTGACCAGATTCAATGGGCCTGAAATAAGGGTATAACCCACTTTCTCTTATTATTGCCGCATCTTTGAACTGAGCAATTTTATCATGCAGTTTTTTACCCATGTATTAACTCTGCTTAAATTTTTTGTAAAAATACCATGAAAAAGCAAATATCTTATATCACGATTATAAATTTTTTAACATTGCCTTTCTTTGGCATGTATATATTCCAACTTGCAAATTAATTAAAATTTTTATTAAAATACTGCCATGCTATTGTATTTTCTTTTTTTAATTTTTTAAAGCGGATGTCTTTGGTGTCCGCAATGTCAAAAAAACGTAACACATATATGTAAATAATAAAAGCTAAGCATATTAATTCAATATTCGCAGCATCCCCTCCGCAATCAGTTAAACTATTATTCAGTACTGTTGTTAACTGTGAACGTTTTAGTTAATATGAAAAAAGTTCTTACACTTATTATTATATACTTTTTGCTTTTCCCGCTTGGTTTATTGGCCCAGACACCACCGGACTCGCTGCCTACGCTGTTAAGTTTAGACCAATGTATATATTATGCCTTACATAACCAACCTGCAGTAAGGCAGGCCGGTATTGACCGGGAGATTAACGAGCGCGATATTGGTATAAGCCTTGCGGCCTGGCTCCCGCAAATAAATTCCTCAAACAGTGCACTGCATTATTTTAAGGGCAGCCCTACCAGCACATCGGGTACAACCACCACCACCGGGACAACCGGGGCCGGTACCACTGGTACCACATCAGGCGGCACAGGGACAACATCGGGCGGCACTACCGGCACCGGCACAACCACCGGCAGCACAGGTACTACCGGCACCACCACAACAGGCAGCACTATTACCAATCCCGATATACACAATGTATCTGTTGTTGGCGTACAGGCAACCCAGGTAATTTATAATAACGATGTGTTGCTGGCATCACGGGCTTCCAAATTTTCGCGCGAGTATTACCGCGAAAACCTGACCAGCGCACAGATCAATGTAATATCGGATGTAAGTAAGGCCTTTTATGATGTATTGCTTTCGCAAAGGCAGCTGGATATTATTAAGGAAGACATTGTGCGCCTGCAGCGCAGTTTAAAAGATGCATACGCACGTTACCAGGCGGGCGTGGTTGATAAAACCGATTACAAGCAGGCCACCATATCGCTTAATAATTCTATTGCCCAGCGCAAACAGACGGAGGAAGCCATAAAAAGCAAGTCGGCTTATTTAAGGCAGGTAATGGGCATGCCAGCCCAGCGCCCCTTAACCCTGGCGTATGATTCGGCCCGGTTTGAAAGGGAAATATATATAGATACCAATCAAACGCTTGATTACACCAACCGTATAGATTACCGGCTGCTATCTACCCGGAAAGATCTGACAGCCCTTAACATCAATTACTACAAATATGGTTTTTTGCCTTCAATATCGGCAAACGGCGCTTATAACTATGCTTACTACAGCAACAGAACGGCTGATTTGTATAACACGGCTTACCCCAGTGTTTATGCAGGCCTTACCGTAACCATACCCATATTTACCGGCACCAAACGGCTGCAAAACCTCTCGAGGGCAAGGCTGGAGGTTGACAGGGCCAATCTGGACCTGGTCAATTCTCAAAACACCATCAATACCGAATATGTGCAGGCGCTGGCCGATTACAAAAGCAATTACAGCAACTGGCAGTTGCTTAGGCAAAATGTTGATTTGGCCAATGATGTGTATAAGGTGGTAGATGTGCAATACCGTGAAGGGATAAAAACCTATCTGGATGTTATTGAAGCACAATCAGACCTGCGTACCGCCGAACTTAATTATTACAATGCCCTGTTCCAGGTGCTATCCAGCAAAGTTGACCTGCAGAAGGCGTTAGGCATTATTACCCCAAACACAAAATAATCAATTACAAGATAGCTCATGAAAAGGACACCTATATATTTAATTGTACCCATTACGCTGCTGGTAATAGCATCATGCGGAAATAAAGCTGATAAGGCAGGGCCGCCGTCAGCACCGCCTACACCGGTAAGCGTAGCAGAGGCAAAGACCGGCGATGCAGTTTACTATGATCAGTACCAGGGCACTGTGGTAGCAGTGAACAGTGTGGAACTCCGCAGCCAGGTTGCCGGCTTTATTACTGCGTTATATGTTAAGGACGGCGCTTACGTTAAAAAAGGGCAGCCGTTGTATGAGATTGACCGGCGCAAGTACAAGGCCGCCTATGATCAGGCCCAGGCCAACGTACTTGCAGCGCAGGCTAACCTGGTAAAAGCCCAGAAAGATATTGACCGCTATAATTTTTTGTTGAAACAGGATGCCGTAGCGCGCCAAACGGTTGATAATGCAGCCGCGACTTTTGAAACCTCCAAAAGCCAGGTTGCCGTCGCCAAGGCCGGCCTCGAATCTGCCGCTACCGATCTGTCCTATTCTATTATTAAAGCGCCGTTTGCCGGTAGGGTAGGTATAGCACAGGTTAAACTTGGCGCACAGGTTACACCAGGCACAACTTTAATAAATACCATATCGGCCGAGAACCCGATAGCGGTGGATATAGTGGTGAATGAACAGGAAATTGACCGTTTTTACGAAATACAAAGGCACCCTACCGATACCACTTTCAAACTCAAGCTTTCCAATGACTCTTTATATAATAAGCCCGGTAAGATACTGGCTATTGACAGGGGCGTAAACAACCAGACCGGCACCATAAAAGTACGGGTGCAGTTTGACAACCCCGATGATGTGCTTAAGGACGGCATGAGCGCCGTTGTAAAGGTATTAAACACCAATTCGGGCGAGCGGGTAATTATACCGTACAAGGCGATAACCGAGCAAATGGGCGAATTTTTTGTGTTTACTACCAAGGACACCACCATGAGGCAAAAGGCAGATAGCACAAAAACCGAACGCGACACCATTGCCATACAGCATAAAGTAAGTTTGGGGCCACGCATAAACGATAAGGTAGTGATAATGAAGGGCGTTAAGCAGGGCGATAAAGTGATTACCGATGGCTTTCAGCGCTTGCGCGATAGCGGCAAAGTAACCTTAGGAGCCCCTAAGGGCCCGGCGGCGGCAGGCGGTAAACAGGGTGCAGGCGCACAACAAAAAAACTAAATTACGGGATTTATAAAAAAGAACAGATGATTGCAGAAACCTTTATAAAAAGGCCCGTTACCGCCATTGTAATATCATTGGTTATTGTAGTAGTGGGTATTTTAGCCATAAGCAATTTACCCATAGGCCAGTACCCTGAAATAACGCCGCCAACAGTAACAGTTACCGGTACCTACACCGGTGCTGATGCCGTTACTGTGGAACAAACCGTGGCTACCCCCATTGAAGTGCAGGTTAACGGCACACCGGGCATGACCTACCTGCAAAGTAACAGCACCAATAACGGCGCGTTAAGTATGACCGCCAATTTTGAGGTAGGCACCGATATTAATATAGCTGCGCTTGATGTGCAAAACCGTGTGGGCATTGCCACGCCCAGCCTTCCGCAGGAGGTACAGCGGTTAGGTTTGGTTGTACGGAAACGCAACCCCAGTATATTGATGCTGGTGGCTATTTACTCGCCTAAAGGCGAACACAGCGTGCCTTTTCTGGATAATTATGCTAACATATTTATCAGGGATGCCTTGCTGCGTACAAAGGGCGTAGGCGACGTGGTGTCCCGGGCTGATGACTTTAGTATGCGCATATGGTTAAAGCCTGATAAGCTGGCCGCCCTGGGGATGACCGCCGCCGATATTACTGCCGCCCTTAACGAGCAAAATGCCCAGGTAGGCGCAGGCAGCGTAGGCGCCCCCCCGCAGGAGCATGGGCAAACGTTTGAATATTCGGTTATTGTAAAGGGCCGTTTAACAAACCCTGCGGAATTTGGCAACGTAATAGTACGCACCCAGCCGGGTACAGGGGCCGTGGTGCATTTAAAGGATGTGGCGCGGATTGAGCTGGGTAAGTTCAACTATGCTGGCAACTCCTTTGTTGATGGCAAACGGGCATCGTATCTGCTGGTTTACCAGGCGCCAAACAGCAATGCCTTGGAAACGGCCGATGCGGTTTATGCTACCATGGCCAACCTTAAAAAATCTTTCCCCGGCGGGGTTGATTATGTGGTGCCTTTTGAATCAGTTACGGTGGTAAAGGTATCAGTAAAGGAGGTGGTGGAAACGCTTGTCATAGCATTGTTCCTGGTTACTGTGGTAGTATTTATATTCCTGCAAAGCTGGCGCACCACGCTCATACCGGTGTTGGCTATCCCGGTGTCTATTATCGGCACCTTTATCTTCTTCATACCCTTAAACTTTACTATAAATACGCTTACCTTATTCGGCTTTGTGCTGGCCATAGGTATTGTAGTGGATGATGCCATTGTGGTGGTGGAAGCAGTGCAGCATTATATCGATGAAAAGAAAATGTCGCCGGCCGAGGCTACCCTGCATGCCATGCGCGATATTTCGGCGCCGGTTATCGCTATTGCCTTAATATTGGCCGCAGTATTTGTGCCGGTTGGTTTTATACCTGGCATTGTAGGCCGGTTATATCAGCAGTTTGCCATCACCATTGCCATATCGGTGCTGATATCGGCTTTTGTGGCTTTATCATTAACACCGGCCCTGTGTACATTGTTGTTAAGGCCCCATGAGGAGAACAAAAAGGAAACCTGGCTGGATAGGGTATTCGGCAAATTCAACGGCTGGTTTGAGCGCGTTACAGGCAAGTATAAAAACGGGGTCGACAGGGGGTTGAAGCACTCTAAATTTATCATTATTATATTGATATGTATCGTAGTTGGAACCGTATTGTTGTTTAAAGGCAAACCCACCGGCTTTATCCCAACCGAAGATGAAGGTCGTATCTATATCACTTATGACCTGCCCGAGGCGTCATCTACCGAGCGTACCGTGTCTGTACTGAACCAGATGATGGATACCCTAAAAAAAATACCCGAAATTTATCATTATGCTGCGCTGGGCGGGTTAAACGTGGTAAGTTTTGCTACCAAATCAAACAGTGCAACCATATTTGTGCAGTTAAAGCCCTGGGATCAACGAAAAAAATCGTCGCTCGAACTGGTGCCGATATTACAAAAAAAACTTTCTCTATTTAAGGAAGCCAACGTAGTGGTTATACCGCCGCCCGCTATACCTGGGCTGGGTTCAACAGCAGGCTTTTCGTTCATACTTGAGGAAAAAGAAGCAGGCGGGGATATTAAGAATTTTGAAAAGGTGTTGCAGAATTTCACCGCCGCAGTAAATAAGCGGCCTGAAATTGGTAAGGCTTTTTCGTTCTTTACGGCACGCACACCTGCGTTCCAGTTAACTATCGACCGGGAAAAGGCCAAAAAACTGGGGGTGCAGATATCCGACATTAACAATGCCCTGCAAACGTATATGGGCAGCGCCTATATTAATGATTTTACCATTTATGGCCGCAACTTCCACGTGCTGGCCCAGGCCGATACCAATTACCGCACCAATATGGATAATCTGGGGCAATATTTTGTAAAGAACCAGGCAGGCACTATGGTGCCGTTAAGCACGCTCACCAGTTATAAGATGATAGAGAACGCCCCGCTCATTTCG
>CAZZVY010000192.1:0-6974 GCA_964657585.1 uncultured Mucilaginibacter sp.
TATTATGCATACCCAGGTGTACGGTAAAATTGTAGCTGACCATTTATCGGCTGATGATTGGGAGGGGTTGCAACTTGAACTGGTTAAAGCCGGTTCGGTAAGGGTAAGCTATCCGCTGATGCTGATAGAGGGCAAGGCAAAGCACATATTTAAAGCCTGGGCCGTGTTTATTGCAAGCCGTAAAAATAAATTACCCTGGATATTAACCTTTAAATACTACCTTTTCATCGCCTTGTTTTTAGGCGCACCAACAATACTTATCTTAGATGCGGTTTTTTTAAGGCCGTTCACCTCAAAAAGTACACTGGCTAAAAGGAAGCACTATTTGATGCTAAATTAAACGTTTAAAATGTATAACCAGGTTTATATCAACAACACTTCGGCCTACTTACCAAATAACCCGGTACCAAACGATGAAATGGAGGATTACCTTGGTTATATAAACGGGAAGCCATCTAAATCAAAAAAAATAGTGTTGCGCAACAATGCTATTGTTAACCGCTATTACGCGCTTGATAAACAGGGCAAACCCACCCATACCAACGCCCAGATGACCGCCCTTGCAGTACGCAGGTTATTTGATAATGATGCAGAAAAACTGAAGGAAATAGCGTTACTAAGCTGCGGCACCTCCTCGCCCGACCAGATGATGCCCAGCCATGGTGTAATGACCCACGGCTGGCTGCCCGAAACCGGCGGTATAGAGGTAGTATCGCCCTCGGGCGTTTGCTGTGCCGGGATGCACGCCCTGAAATTTGCATATCTGGCCATTAAGGCAGGGGATGTGAAAACCGCGGTAGCTACCGGGTCTGAACGTTTTTCCGGACTGTTGGTTGCCAATGTTTTTGAAGAAGAAGCCCACAAATTGGTTGAACTTAATGAAAACCCTTACATTGCTTTTTCCAAAGAGTTTTTGCGTTGGATGCTGTCAGACGGGGCCTCGGCATTTTTACTGTCTAACCAGCCAAACGCCGATGGTATCAGCCTGCGAATAGATTGGATAGAGGGGGTATCATACGCCAATGAAATGGATGCCTGTATGTATATGGGCGCCGAAAAGGAAGCCGATGGCACCTTTAAAGGCTTTATGGATTTTACGCCTGAAGAGATCATGACCAAATCCATCTTCAGTGTTAAACAGGATATTGCCTTGCTTAGCGATAATATAGTGCCCTTAGGCGGTAAAAAGATCAAGGATATATTTGAAAAACGTGGGCTGACGGTTAATGATATCGATCATTTCCTCCCGCATATATCCAGCAATTTTTTTAAAGGCAAGATATATGAGATGATTGAAGAATATGGCGGCGGCATCCCCTACGAGAAATGGTTCATTAACCTGTATACCGTAGGCAACGTTGGCGCGGCCTCCATTTATTTAATGATAAATGAAATGTTCCACACCAATAAATTAAAAAAAGGCGAAAAGATTTTATTGCTGGTTCCTGAGAGTTCCCGTTTTTCGTATATGTACGCAATGCTGACGGTGGTATAATCTCTTTTGATCCGCTCCTAAGGATAGGACACAGAAAGGGCTAATTATGTTTAAAAGATTAAAATCCTCTCCTTTTTGGAGGGAGTAGTGAGAGGCTAAATGAAAAAGGATAACGTACCGCAAGATTTAAGTGCGCTGGGCAAAATAACCAAAGAGGTATGTTATGCCACAGACGAAGCCGGACAGTACGTGACGCAGTTAAGCAGTGGCTGGGATGTAAAGATAAACGCGCTTGATACCGCCTGGGATGATATTAAAACTCGCATTTCAAAAGCGCGTGAGCAGGTATTAAAAGGCGGAGCCAGTCCTATACTGTTTTTTATGGAATACCGGTTAATGGATATTAAACTATTGGCCGGCTATACCGGCTTTTGGCAATGGCAGATAAAACGGCACCTCCGCCCCAGGGTGTTTAATGACTTGCCTGAAAAAAAACTGCAAAGGTATGCCGAGGCCTTTAATATAAGCATAGCCGATATGAAAACCCTGACCGTGCATGAAGATTGATTTTGAACACCGTCAGGCTGCACATTGCGAATCAGGCGTTACAAGTAACTTATTAAGGCAAAGCAGCGGCGGGAAAATTACCGAACCGCTGGCCTTTGGTATCGGTGCAGGCTTATTTTATACTTATATCCCTTTTATCAACATAAATAATGGCCCGGCTATTGCCTTCCGCACCATGCCCGGCTGGATATTTAAACGTACCTGCCGCTCGTTGGGTATCCCTGTTATCCGCAAAAAGTTCAGTTCAAAAGAACATGCAGAAGAATTTTTGATGGCCCGTTTAAACGCCGGTCAGCCGGTGGGTTGCCAGGTGGGGGTGTATTACCTAACCTATTTCCCAAAAGAATACCGCTTCCATTTTAATGCCCATAACCTGATAGTTTATGGCAAAGAGAATGACAATTACCTGATTAGCGACCCGATAATGGAATACCCTACCACGCTTAGCAGTTACGAATTGGAACGGGTGCGTTTTGCCAAAGGCGCACTGGCGCCCCAGGGACAAATTTATTATACCAAATATACCGGTGATATAACGGATGACCGTATACGCCAGGCCATTAAAAGCGGCATTAAGCGCAATGCATTTAACATGCTTAGCATACCGGGGCCATATGCCGGGGTAAACGGAATACGTTATACTGGTAACAAAATAAAGCAATGGCGCAATAAGATGGGCCTGGATAAAGCAAAACTATACTTAGCCCAACTGGTACGTATGCAGGAAGAAATAGGTACCGGCGGTGGTGGGTTCCGTTACATTTATGCCGCTTTTTTGCAGCAAGCCCATGCTTATCTGCCGCAGGATGAATTATTGGAGATATCAAAACAATTTACAGAAGCAGGCGACCTGTGGCGGACAGCCGCCGTACATGCTGCCGGTATTTATAAAGGCCGCCTGGGCAAGCAGGAAGATTTTGACACCATGGGCAACTATTTGCTTGAAATAGCCGAATTAGAAAAGAAGGCCTTTACTGCCTTAAAAAAAATTAAATGGCAAGCATAACCCACCCGGCTGTAAATATTGTTAACCTTAGTTTCCGCTATCCGGCAAATGAAGCGGCTTCTTTTACCGGTATGGACCTGCAGATAGCAAAAGGCGAACGCTTTGGTTTGTTTGGCCCTAATGGCGCCGGTAAAACCACGCTGATGAATTTAATGACCGGCCTGCTAAAGGCCGACGAGGGCAGCATTGCATTAGCGGGTATAAAAGTTGGCAAACATAAATACCGTGTTAACCGCTTGTTTGGCTTTGTACCCCAGGATTTTTCCTTTTACCAGGAATTAAGCCCTAAGGAAAATCTGGAGTTCTTTGGCGCCTGGTATGGCTTATCTAAACGAACTATCAAGCAAAAAACCGACGAACTATTGCAGGTAATGGGGCTGCAAGATGTGCGGAATAAACAGGTGCAGCAATTTAGCGGGGGTATGAAACGGCGTGTAAACCTTGCCATAGGGGTAATACATAACCCGGGTATATTGTTTTTAGACGAGCCTACCGTTGGGGTTGATGTGCAAACCCGGCACGCTATCATAAGCTATCTTATAGCATTGAATAAAAACGGCACTACGTTAATTTATACTTCGCACCAGTTAGATGAGGCCCAGGACCTGTGTAATGACATAGCGCTTATTGATGCAGGAAAGATAGTGGCTAAAGGCGAATTGAATGCACTGTTAAGGGAGCATAACCATACAGCATTAGAGGCATTGTTTTTAAGTTTAACCGGTAAACACTACAGGGATGCTATTTAAACTTTGGGCCACTATAATAAAAGATGTGCGTGTGCTGCTGCGCGATAAGGTGGGCATTTTACTGATGTTTATTATGCCGGTGATTTTGGTTATTGTGGTTACCAGTATCCAGAACAGTACCTTTCAGTTAATGAATAAAAATAAACTGGTGTTGCTGGTAGCTAACCGGGATACCGGAAAACTAAGCCTGCAACTGATAAAGGCTATTGATGAGATAGGGATGTTCCGGGTTGTACAGCTGCCGAAGGGCAGCAATTCAACCGTGATCAATGCCAGATTGCATGCAAAAGCAGCTGAACTTGCTATACTTGTCCCAACGGATTTTTCAGCTAAGGTTGCCGAACGGGCCAAGGCATCCGCAAACAAAGCTTTAAAAAGCTTTGGCCTGGATGCCGGTGCTGCAAAAGCCAGGCCAGGTGCGGCCAACCCTATCAATATGTATTATAACCCGGTATTGCAGGAGCAATTGCGCCTGTCGGTTAACGGCGCCTTGGGCAGCGCCTTACAGTTGGTGGAAAGCCGCGAAACCCTGCGCTACCTCTACTTTTCAATTAATGATAAACCTTTACCCGTAACATTAGAAAACGAAATGCTGAGCAGCAAAACAGCAATTAACCAGGTGCCGGCATCCCGCAGCGGCGACCGGCTGGTACCCAATGCCACCCAGCATAACGTGCCCGCCTGGACCATCTTCGCCATGTTTTTTATTGTGATGAGCCTGGGCGGCAGCATAGTGCGCGAGAAAATAAGCGGAAGCTTTATCCGCCTTAAAACCATGCCTACCAATTACCTGGTAGGCCTGCTATCTAAACAGCTGACCTACCTTGGCGTAACCCTGATACAGGCTTTAGTAATATTTGCTATCGGGGTTTGGTTATTTCCGTTAATGAGTTTGCCGGCATTGAATATTCCGGCAGATATAGCAGGTTTAATATTGGTTACCCTGCTTACCGGCTGGTGCGCGGTAAGCTATGCCATTTGTGTAGGCGTATTCGCTAAAACGCAGGAGCAGGCCAACGGCTTCGGGGCGGTATCTATTGTTATTATGGCAGCCATTGGGGGGTTAATGGTGCCCAGCTATGTGGTATCGGGCCCGATGAAGGCTTTAATTAACTTTTCGCCCTTGCACTGGTGTATAGAGGCTTACTACGGCCTGTTTTTGGAAGGCGGCCGGTTTAGCGATATAGCTGCAAACATTATACCTTTAATAGGTATTACCCTATTGCTGCAAGTCACTACTGTAATTGGCTTAAAAAGAAAGAATTTGATATAATTGCCCTATGGAAAAAGAAGCGCTTAAACAACAACTAAAGGCCCAGATTATACAGTTTTTAAACTTAACTGAACTAACACCCCACGATATAAAGGATGACGAGCCCTTGTTTGGCGAAGGGCTGGGGCTGGATTCTATCGATTCGCTGGAGTTGATAGTGCTGTTAAAAAAAGAATACGGCATTAACATACAAGACCCTAAAGAAGGCCGTAAGATTTTAGTTGATGTAAATACCATGGCCGATTATATTGAGAAATATAATGTCAAATAGATTAAGATATTGATTAGCGCAATTGTGCACTAATTTATCACGAAACATCTGTAGATTTACTATATCCTAATTCAAATAATTGAACTTATTATTTATTTCTGACAAGACTTTATTGAAAAATAAAAAGCTTACGGCTTATGAAAAAATTAAACTTGTTCTTGGTTCTTTTTGCTTTAATAATGTCGATTGGAAGTTTTGCGCAGCAAAAAGTTAAAGGACGAGGCCTTTGCCAGCAGGAATATATCATTCATGCATTTATTGAACCACAACTAAAAAAAGGCCCTTTTCAGGTGAAGAAACCGGGCGATATTGATAGTTTATTTATGGCTATGGAAGTCGGCTGGCAGACGTCGTCGGCAGATTCACTTAAAAAATACCCTTCCGAACTTACTCCCACTGAATATAGCCAACTGGACGCTTATTGTTATTTCTGGGCATTAGCGAGTATAACTCAAAATCTTGATGCCGGCACAGCTTATCGTAAAACGCTTATCGGTTATATGATCAATGCCATGTTACGTGACGAAGCTATTTTAAAAAGATCGGGTACGCCGTATACGATAGATATGATTCATGGAGGAAATTTAGGTAATACTTTAAGCATAGGTTCAGTTACGCATACCGATAAGGCGATTTTTGAAAAAACTTACCAGGTTTTTAATGATTTTATGCAGTTGTTTACTGAGCTGTCTTTAAAACCTGATACCGTAATAAGCCACGCTGCCACTGTCCAATTAAAAACTTTAAGGGCTTTTTATTATCCTATGCACGCCACAAACGCTTATTTTGAGGAGGATTATGACAAAGCCTTCAATTATCTGCTCACTGGCCTCAATATAGATCGCTATCCTAAAAGCCGTGCGTTTGACCTCACCCAAAAGCTCGTGAACCACTATGCTGCTGAGGGAGATAAGGATAAATGCTATACGCTGCTAAACACACTTGCTTTAAATACCACAGCCGACAATCTTAATCGTGATACTTTAGCAACACTGTATGCAAGAGTTGATGCTGGATTGGGGCCAGTGATGTATGACAATCTGAAAAAAAAATTATCAACATCTTCATTCAAAACCTCGGGTAAAGCAATTAAATTACCGACTGAATGGGCCTTTATTGCTAATAACATCCCGAAAGAAAAACTGCAAAAAGCTAAATACATACTGGCTGATTTTTGGTATACTGGTTGCGCCCCTTGCATTGAAGAGGTACCTGAATTAAACATACTTTATAATAAGCTTAAGCAACGCGACGACGTAATATTTTTATCGGTCAATACGGATTATGTTAATGGCAAGCAGAGTAAAGACTATGTGGCCAAAAGAAGCGCTGATTTAAAAGTTGATTTTCCAATTTATTATGATGAGCCTAAACTGGCCATAAATAAACAATTGAATGTTTCCGGTTATCCGTCTAAATTTATTATAACTACTAAAGGAGAAGTGCTGGAAAAAACAGACCGCTCAGACATGACTTTAGCCAGTTTTGAAACCTTTTTGAAAGAGCAGAAATAATTAAAACATTGGCGCGTAGCCTCATTTCAAATGCCATTGTACCAAACCTATACAATTCTTTTTCTAAACTATTTAGGCGTTTGCTTGTCATACATCAAACAAAACACAATCATATCACACTTGCATATCATAGACAACCATATCAACAACTAAAATATC
>CAZZVY010000193.1:0-6964 GCA_964657585.1 uncultured Mucilaginibacter sp.
ATTTTGCACATTTAGGAATAGCCCTTTGCCGTGCTTTAACTATACCGGCTCGTTATTTTACAGGGTATGCTTATAAACTAAAGCCTGCCGATTTTCATGCTTGTTTTGAGGCCTACCTGGGCAACCAATGGGTGTTGTTTGATGCTACAGGGCTGGCCCCGCTTAACGGTATGGTTAAGATAGCCACAGGCCGTGATGCTGCCGATGCCGCCGTAGCCAACATATTCGGTGATGCCTATGGTACTGTAATGAACATAAGCTGCGAAGTAGCCGAAGATAATTTTAAGCCTTATTTTTACCCAAGCGATAAATTTGAAGGGCTATCCTACCTGTAAGCAATCATATTCTTGTTAAGAAAGACCCTTTAAAACTCCAACCGTATATTCCACCTGCTCCGGGTGTACATCTAAATGCAGCACAAAACGGATACGGTTTGGCCCGGTTGGCAGGCACGTAACGCCTTTTTCTCCCAATTTTTTAACTATCTCATTAGCAGGCGCTATAGTATCAAACAGTACTATATTGGTGTCGGCAGGCAATACATCGCTTACCCAGCTGCATTTACCTAATTCGTCGGCCAATATCACTGCATGGGCATGGTCAATCTTTAACCGTTCCACGTGGTTATCAAGCGCGTAAATCCCTGCTGCTGCCAAAAAACCTGCCTGGCGCATGCCGCCGCCTAATACCTTGCGTATCCGTCGGGCATACTTAATAGTACCTGCATCGGCCAGTAAAACGGAACCTACCGGGGCGCCTAACCCTTTTGATAAGCAAACCGAAATGCCATTGAAATACCTGCCGTAATCTACGCTTCTATCGCCCGTGTTTGCCAATGCATTAAATATCCGGGCGCCGTCCAGGTGTAACTTTAACCCTTTTTGCCTGCACAGTTCGGCAATTGGGGCAATATCTCTTAGGGTGTAGCAACTGCCGCCGCCTTTATTAACCGTATTTTCAAGCACCACCAGGCTGGTATGCGGGAAATGGATATTCTCGGCATTGATCTCAGGCGCTATCATTTCGACGGTAACACGCCCCCGGTCGCCATTCAATAACCTTGTTGATACGGCTGAATTGAATGCAATGCCCCCGCCTTCATAGCGGTAAACATGCGCCGTCTGGTCGGCAATCAGTTCGTCTAACGGCTGGGTAAAGCATTTAATGGCTATCTGGTTGGTCATCGTCCCTGACGGGCAAAATATACCTGCCTCCATACCAAACATAGCTGCTGCTTTGGCTTCCAGCGCGTTAACGGTTTCGTCTTCACCAAAAACATCATCTCCCACTTTAGCGTTCATCATAGCCTCAAACATTCCGGGAGTGGGTTTGGTAACCGTATCGCTACGCAGATCAACTGTTGTCATAAAGTATTAAAAATTGCGTTCTTTGTGTTAGTTATGATACGTCCAATTTTACTGATTTTATTTTTAATGCTGACTTTCGTATCAGCAAAATCACAAAAATTTCAGTCCGGTTTTTTTATTGATAAACGCGGACAAAAAGTTGAGGGGCTTATCCGCACTGATCCGTCCGGAAAAGGGCCAATTAAAAATGAGGGTTTCTTTATTTACAAGGAGAATGAAAAAGGCACGGAAACCCGGCTTAGCGCCAGTGATGTTAGATGCTTTGTAGCCGGGCAGGATAGCTTTGTAGTGGCCCATGCCCCGCATAACGAGAGCTGGAGCAAACAGGAAACGGATTTTGTTAAAGTAGTGTTAAACGAGGAAACAAAGCTTTACATGATCAACGGCGGCGTTACAAGCGGCGGTGGAGGCAGCGGCTTTGGTTTGCGCCCCGGGGTTTCTGTAGGCACCGGGCTGGGTACCGGCGGGGCGGGTATTGGCAGCGGTGTAGGCTTATCCTTTGGCAGCGGTGGCGGCCGAAGCGGGAAAGCCCAAAAGGTAAGCTATTATTATGGTGCAAATACTGCCGTAATGAACGAACTAACCACAGAAAATTTCAATGACGCCATGAGCGATGTTATGGGCGATGAACCTAAGGCGCTGGAAGCCATACAAAGCGGCAGGTATACGGTGGGCAACGTAAGCGCTTTGATAACTTATTTTAAGCAGTTAAAGGCAGCGCATAAAAATCAACCTTAATATTTTAAACAACTCATGCCGCGAAATATTGATAGCTTTCTCGATATTGCTTATCAATTTTGGAGTTTGCTTTAACAAAATCCTTAAATATCAATTCGTAAGCTATTTTAAACCACACCAAAATAACAGGCCATGCCTTTATAGAATACCTGGCAATGTAAAGCTGCCTGATAAAGCCAGGCATAACATCAGTTAATCCCAATCCGGTAATAACCAGCACTAAAATAATCACAGCAATATTCAGTGGCGTATAAGGCCTGTCCTGTATTAGCAGCCAGATAAAAACACCTGTTACGGCTATAATAAAGGTTGGGTGCTCGGCTCCGGTGCTGAATATAACCACTATAATTAACGCGGACGCTAATACCTGCATCCGGAACATAAAGGATCTGAACTGGCTGAACCGAAGCAATGGAATGGCAAAAACCACTACGCCTGCAATTAAAAACGGCATGTTGGATACTGAAGCATCACCGGTTAATCGCCGCACCGCACCCATCAGGCAAATATCCTGCGATGAATGAAGACCGGTATTCATTACACTCTTCGCGCTTACAGCAGCCAGCCACTGAAAATAGGAATGGTAAACAAATCCAGGGTGGGCTAATACCAGCGGCAAAGCCAGGATAAGTACCGTCCACACCGCTGACCATAAAATGAACTTGCCCTTGTTTTTTGAGAAAAGTATAAAGACAAAGCCTACTATTGGGTAAAGCTTCATTAACACCCCTAAAACTATAAATAACGTTGCCCATTGATCCTTGCCCCGTTCAACACAAACAAAGCTTAGCAAAATAATACCAGTTATTACAGGGTTAAATTGCATGTAAAAGACCGAATTTGCATATTCGATAACGCATAACAGCAGAAGTTGCGTTTTTTGCCGGATAGTAAAAGGCAGCAAATGCACCGCTATCAGCAATATAACAGCGTTGGCCAATTGCCACACTAAAAAACCGGCCCAGTGGGGTAACAGGGCTATGGGTGCTATAATTACCGCAAAAACGGGCCCGTAATAATAAACATCGCCATACTCTTTTGGATACTCCACGTACAGATCCTTTTCAGCTTTGGCGTGGTAATAAGATTGCCGGAACACTAAAAAATTATTATCGCTATGCCTGAAGTATTTAAGCTGCCAGGTAAATAAAGCTACCGCAATATAAAGCAGCCATATCCATTGATACCTTGTTAACAAAAAATTTTTAGGCATTTCGGGGTTATTGAACACAACAAAGTTCTAAATATTTTGCGCTATCACAAATCCGCTGGCCCAGGCCCACTGAAAATTATAGCCGCCAAGCCAGCCCGTTACATCTATACACTCGCCGCCGAAAAACAAGCCGGGTACTTTTTTTGCCTCCAGTGTGCGGGAGGAAAGCTCTGCTGTATCGACTCCGCCGCGCATAACCTCAGCTTTGTCGTAACCCTTATCACCGGCAGGCTTCACCTTAAAGTTATGAACAAGGTTGCTGATGCTTTCCAGATCGGCTTTATTAAGTGAAGCTAAGTTTTTAACAGCCGGTAAATACATACTAACAGCGTCGGCGAATTTGCGAGTATATAAATCAGATATCAAAGCTAATAAAGGCTTTTTGCCATTAAGTTTACGCTCATAGTCAATTAGTTCAATTATATTTTGGTTAGGTAACAGATCTATAATAATACTCTCGCCCGGCCGCCAGTACGATGATATTTGCAGAATTGCAGGGCCGCTAAGTCCCCAGTGGGTGAAAAGGATATTTTCTTCAAAACTCGCCCTTTCATTCCATACCCGGCAAAATATACTGTTGCCTGCTAATTGCCCATACCAGGATTGGTCTTTACCGGTTATAGTTAATGGCACTAACGCTGGTGCCGTTGGAATAATATTGATATTGAATTTACGGGCCATACGCAAACCAAAATCGGTAGCGCCTATTTTGGCAACAGGTAAGCCGCCGCTGGCTAACACAGCTTTGGGTGAAGTTACCTTACCGCTGATGCCATATTGTTCATAAGTGATTAAAAAACCATCTGTTGTTTGCTCCATATTTTTTACTTCTGTGCTGCACCAGATAGCCTGGCCTAAATCATGGCACAGGTTAGTGAATATTTGTACAACATCGCTTGCTTTATTATTTTCAGGGAAAAGCTGGCCTAATGTTTTTTCTTTACCCATGATACCATATGTTTCAAAAAAACTGACACTATCTTCTACCGTCCATTGCGCAAAAGCCGATTTACAAAAATGTTCATTAGCTGATATGAATTGCTTTGGCGAACTATATAGATTTGTGTAGTTACACCGCCCACCCCCGCTGATAAGTATTTTAGCGCCGACCTTGTTATTTTTCTCTAAAACAAGCACACGCTTGCCTAAAAAGCCGGCTTGTACTGCACACATCAGCCCGCAGGCCCCGCCGCCTATAATTATGGCATCAAAGTGAGATGGATTTGTTAAATTTGCAGTCATGGCCGAAGTGTCGCAAATATCAGAATTTGGAAAGATATTGGTGTTTATTATCACCGGATTTGTTTTGGTAGCCTTAACCCTGTTTACAGGTAAATTATTAGCGCCAAACAAACCCACCGAAGAAAAACTGACATCATACGAGTGCGGTGAAGAGCCTACGGGTAACGCCTGGCTGCCCTTTAATTCCCGTTTCTATATCATTGCACTGATATTTTTATTATTTGATGTTGAAATGGTGTTTATTATCCCCTGGGCTACCATATTCGGCAGCCATGAACTGATAGCCGCAGATGCCCGGTGGGGCAAACTTAGCCTTGCGGAAATGTTAATTTTTATGGGCATACTGATATTAGGTTTAGTGTATGTTTGGCGCAAAGGCGACCTGGAATGGATAAAGCCTGACGCAGACGTTCCGCATACCGGCGTAACTATTCCTGCATCCTTATATGACCAACTAAATACCGAACAGGGAAATTACAAGGTAAAAGCATTTTCAGCGAACACTGAAAAAGAGGTGGTATCCGCTCTGCCTGCTACCGCTGCAGCAACATCTACCCCACTTGCTCCGACCAAAAAACCTATGTTTAAACCATCTTTTAAAAAGCCCGGAAATGAATCCTGAAAGTATGAACGAGGGTGGCGCCGTAATGGTCACTAAACTGAATGACCTGATGAACTGGTCGCGGTTATCATCGTTATGGCCATTAAGTTTCGGGATAGCATGCTGCGCTATAGAAATGATGGGCTCAATGGCCTCCACGTATGATCTTGATCGTTTTGGTGTATTCCCGCGCCCTTCAGCACGGCAGGCAGATGTGATTATTATATCCGGTACGGTTACCTTCAAAATGGCCGAGCGCATTAAACGCCTGTACGAGCAAATGCCCGAACCAAAATATGTCATCAGCATGGGCTCATGCGCCAATTGCGGCGGCCCTTATTGGCAGCATGGCTACCATGTGGTTAAAGGTGTGGACCGGATAATCCCGGTTGATGTATATGTACAAGGCTGCCCCCCGCGGCCTGAAGCATTGATAGGCGGGATTTTGGAATTGCAAAAGAAAATTAACGGAGAGCAACTGGTTGGTACTTATAAATAATAGAAATTACAGCCGAAAAAATTACAGGGCCCATAAAGTAATTAGTTATATAATTTAACGAGATAACATTAAATCATCTCAATTGTAATTTCCTCTGCGTGGTTCTGCACCTCTTATCAGTTTTATAATTACTTTTAAATACCTTTATACCAAACCATTATGACCGGTAAAACCACGAACCATGCTGTTGTCGCTTATATTTTATTGACCTGGCTGCTATGCGGCACACTGGATGCCTTGTCGGCCATCGTTATCAATAACAAAATTCCGGCGGCTGTGATATTCCGGTACATTGCCAGCGGCTTTTTTGGCCGGCAGGCTATGAGCGGTGTTACAGATATGGTGGTTTATGGTGTGCTATTTCACTATTTTATTGCGTTAATATGGACCGCTTTGTTATTTTCCCTTTATCCATATTTCATTAAAGTTTTTCGTAATAAAATACTAACCTTTGTTTACGGCTTATTTATTTTCTTTATAATGAATTATTTGGTAGTCCCGTACTTAAGCCACATTGTAACCAAACCCATGAAAGCAGCCGGGATATTAAAAAACATGGCCGCGTTAATTATAGCTTTCGGGTTTCCAATTGTATGGATAGCTGGTAAACACTTTAATGAGTGAATTAAGGATATAATTTACATTCTAATCAACTTATCTTAACCACCAGTGATCAAAAAATGTAAATTTGTAGTATAAATGAAAGCTTTTTACGGAGATCTTAAACTCGGCATTTTAGGCGGCGGCCAGCTCGGGCGCATGCTGATACAGCAGGCCATTAATTATAATGTAACCGTTAAAGTTTTAGACCCAGATCCGGAAGCTCCCTGCCGTAAATTATGCTATAAATTCTCTGTAGGTTCTTTGAGCGATTATGAAACAGTATACAAATTTGGTAAAACAGTTGACCTGCTGACCATTGAGATAGAAAAAGTGAACGTTGACGCCTTGCAGCAACTGGAAAACGAGGGTGTGGTAGTTTATCCGCAACCGCGAGTTATAAGACTGATACAGGACAAAGGCTTGCAAAAGCAATTTTTTAAGGAAAACGATATACCTACCGCCGATTTTCAGATCATATCATCATTTGAACAGTTAAAGCAAAGTCATATTTCCTTTCCTTATATCCAAAAGTTAAGGCGAGATGGTTATGATGGCAAAGGGGTGTACAAAGTTTTGGATGAAAGTTACCTTGAAAAGGCTTTCACCCAACCAAGCCTGATAGAAAGATGGATTGATTTTGAAAAGGAATTAGCCGTTATAGTTGCCCGCAATAAGGACGGCGAGGTAAAATGTTTCCCGAT
>CAZZVY010000194.1:0-6954 GCA_964657585.1 uncultured Mucilaginibacter sp.
AGCTTTCAGCTTCTTCTTTAGTAACGCCGGTCTTTACTTCTTTAGGTGCGCCGTCAACTAAGTCTTTTGCTTCCTTTAAGCCTAAACCTGTTAAGTCTTTCACTAATTTAACAACCGCTAACTTAGCGCCGCCAGCTTCTTTTAAGATAACGTCAAATGCTGTTTGTACAGGTGCAGCAGCAGGGGCGTCATCGCCGCCGCCGGTAGTTGGTGCAGCTACAGCAACAGCTGCGGCAGCAGGCTCAATACCATACTCGTCTTTTAAGATTTGAGCTAACTCGTTAACTTCTTTCACTGTCAAGTTTACCAACTGCTCAGCAAAGGTTTTTAAATCTGCCATTTTATTTATTTTTTACTTTTAATGCTTGTGTTTTTAATACGGACTTAAAGGTGCCCGTTTTAACCTCTTTCTTGTAATGTTTTAACAACGCCTGCCAATATATTGCCGCCTGATTGCAGTGCAGAAATAACGTTTTTAGCAGGTGATTGCAGTAATCCGATGATCTCGCCAACCAATTGCTCTTTCGATTTAAGGTTGATCAATGTATCTAACTGGTTATCACCAATAAAAATAGCCGAGTCGATATACGCTGCCTTGATTATAGGCTTTTCGCTGCCTGCTTTTCTCAGTTGTTTGATCAGTTTTGCCGGGGCAGTTGCTGATTTGGAGAAAAGAATGGATGAAGAGCCTTTTAATACATCATATATCTGGGTGTAATCGCCGCCGGTAGCTTCCATAGCTTTTTTAATTAAGCTGTTTTTTGCCACACGGATGGTAATATCACTCTCAAAGCACTTACGGCGGATGTTATTGATTTTGGCAACCGTTAGGTTTGAAGTATCGGTAATATAAAAATTACCATACTCCTTCATTTGTTCAGTAAGATCAAGTACCAGGTCGTGTTTTTCTTCTTTATTCATGATTAGATCCCCGCTACTGTTTTAGTTTCAACCTGGATGCCCGGAGACATGGTTGAAGAGATATGGATACTTTTAAAATAAGTGCCTTTAGCTGCCGATGGTTTTAATTTTGAAATGGTTTGCAATACTTCCAAAGCATTTTCATAAATCTTGTCAGCAGGGAAAGAAACTTTTCCTATTGAAGCATGGATGATACCGGTTTTGTCAACCTTGAAATCGATCTTACCGGCTTTTACCTCAGTTACAGCTTTCCCTACTTCAGGGGTTACTGTGCCCGATTTAGGGTTAGGCATAAGGTTACGCGGGCCCAATATACGACCCAAACGACCTACCTTAGCCATTACACTTGGCATAGTGATGATAATATCAACGTCAGTCCAGCCACCTTCAATTTTGGCAATATAATCATCCAAACCTACATAATCTGCACCTGCATCCTTGGCTTCCTGTTCCTTTTCAGGCGTACAAAGCACCAGTACACGTACAGTTTTGCCGGTTCCATGAGGTAACGTGGCAATACCGCGCACCATTTGATTGGCCTTACGCGGATCAACACCCAGGCGCACATCAATATCTACTGATGAATCGAACTTGGTGTTGGTAATATCTTTTACAAGGCTTGTTGCATCCTGTAAAGTATATGCTTTGTTCACCTCAATTTTGGAGAGTGCCGTTTTTTGATTTTTTGTTAATCTTGCCACTGTCTTTAAACTGATTTGTATTAGTTAATAAATTTAAGTTCGAAAGTCGATATGTCAAATTCGAAATGATTTTGTATTTCGCGTTTTAACCTTCGCATTTCGCACTCTATTAGTTCCAGGGGGCCGTACCTGATACGGTTATTCCCATACTGCGCGCCGTTCCGGCAACCATTTTCATGGCTGATTCTACCGTGAATGCATTCAGATCAGGCATTTTATCTTTGGCAATAGTTTCTACCTGCTCCCAGGTAACTTTTCCAACCTTTTTACGGTTTGACTCTGCCGACCCGCTTTTTAAGCCTGTAGCTTCCAGCAACTGGATGGCTACCGGCGGGGTTTTGATGATAAAATCGAATGACTTGTCTGTATACACCGTAATCAGCACAGGCAGCACTTTACCAGGTTTATCCTGGGTACGTGCATTAAACTGCTTGCAAAACTCCATAATATTCACCCCTTTAGCGCCTAATGCTGGGCCAATTGGAGGTGATGGGTTTGCAGCGCCGCCTTTTACCTGCAGCTTCACCATCGCACCGACTTCTTTTGCCATTTTACTTTTTATTTAATATTCAATGTTATAAAGTGGAAGCTATGTAACATTTATCTTTCATGAGCGGTGAGTAGTGAATAGCAAGTAATACTCATTAAACCTACTCATAGCTCAAATATCTTATCAGGTATGTTTGCAGGATGTGAGGTTCCACTACTCACCATTCACCGCTCACTAACCTATTCTTTCTCCACCTGCATGTAATTCAATTCAAGCGGCGTACGGCGCCCGAATATCTTTACCATTACCTTCAGTTTCTTTTTCTCTTCATTGATTTCCTCAATCACCCCGCTGAAACCGTTAAAAGGCCCGTCCATTACCTTTACGCCTTCGCCTACAAAATAGGCTACACCCATGGTTTCGCCCTGTGCGGTCATTTCGTCAACCTTACCTAAAATACGGCTAACTTCCGACTGGCGCATGGGGATGGCATTACCGGCCTTATCGCCCAAAAACCCTATCACACTATTTATATTTTTAATTACGTGCTCAAGTTCGCCATCCAGCGCA
The DNA here is from genome assembly GCA_964657585.1 of uncultured Mucilaginibacter sp. GTDB lineage: Bacteria > Bacteroidota > Bacteroidia > Sphingobacteriales > Sphingobacteriaceae > Mucilaginibacter. The sequence continues at coordinate 2,683 of CAZZVY010000194.1, forward strand.
GCCTCTATCAACACATAACCTGGTAAAATATTGCGTTCTTTCGCAATCTTTTTACCATCCCGCATCTGATAATATTTTTCGGTTGGTATTAAAACCTGCGGCAATAGTTGCGCTATGCCTAAGCGGGCAACTTCCGCTTCAATGTATTGTTTTACCTTTTTTTCTTTACCGCTGATGGCACGTACTACGTACCACTTTAAATTTTCACTCATCTATATAAATAATTAAGCAAGTGAACTGTAAAAATGCCTTAATATATAACTGATGACCCAGTCCATACCAAAAATAACCAGTGCAATAATTAAAGCGGCAATCACTACCAGCACAGCGCTGTTTTGCAGCTCGCGCCAGGTTGGCCAGGTTACCTTTTGGGTTAACTCTATGTATGATTCTTTTATATATTCAACTACTGCAGCCATTGTTTCTTGCTCGTTATAAATGCACGGGAACAAGGATTCGAACCCTGATCAAAGGTTTTGGAGACCTCTATTCTACCGTTGAACTATTCCCGTATAAGCTTAAAGCAAAAAGCGAAAAGCAAAAAGCCTTTTACTGCTTTCTGCCTTTAGCTTTCTGCTATTAACCTGTTATTATTTTAATATTTCAGTTACCTGACCGGCACCTACTGTACGGCCGCCTTCGCGGATAGCGAAACGTAAACCTTTTTCCATCGCGATAGCGTTGATCAGCTTTACAGTAATGGTAACGTTATCACCTGGCATAACCATTTCTACTCCTGGTTCCAGCGAAATTTCGCCAGTAACGTCTGTAGTACGGAAATAGAATTGCGGACGGTATTTATTGAAGAACGGTGTATGACGGCCGCCTTCAGCTTTTGACAATACGTAAACTTCGGCCTTAAAATCGGTATGCGGGGTTACTGAACCTGGTTTGCAAATAACCATACCACGGCGGATATCGGTTTTTTCAATACCACGCAACAACAAACCTACGTTATCGCCAGCTTCGCCGCGATCAAGTATCTTGCGGAACATCTCCACACCGGTAACGGTTGATTTTAAGTTTTCGGCGCCCATACCCAAAATGTCAACCTGCTCGCCTGAGTTAATGATACCACGTTCAATACGACCGGTTGCAACAGTACCGCGACCAGTGATCGAGAATACGTCTTCCACCGGCATCAGGAACGGAAGATCTGTTAAGCGCGGAGGGATAGGTATATAGCTGTCAACAGCATCCATCAGTTCCATAATCTTTTCAACCCATTTCGGATCGCCGTTAAGGCCACCCAAAGCCGAGCCTTGGATAACAGGGATATCATCGCCCGGGAATTCATAGAATGATAGTAATTCACGGATTTCCATTTCAACTAATTCCAATAATTCCGGATCATCAACCATGTCAACCTTGTTCATGAAAACAACAAGTGCAGGTACACCTACCTGGCGCGCTAACAGGATGTGCTCACGGGTTTGCGGCATCGGACCGTCAGTAGCAGCAACAACAATGATGGCGCCGTCCATCTGCGCAGCACCGGTAACCATGTTCTTTACATAATCCGCGTGACCTGGGCAGTCAACGTGTGCGTAATGACGGTTTGCTGTTGAATACTCAACGTGCGCTGTATTGATAGTAATACCACGTTCCTTTTCTTCAGGAGCTGAGTCAATTGAATCAAATGAGCGTGCTTCTGATAAACCCTTATCAGCCAATACTTTGGTAATAGCTGCAGTAAGTGTTGTTTTGCCGTGGTCAACGTGACCGATAGTACCGATGTTTAAGTGCGGTTTACTACGGTCAAACTTTTCTTTTGCCATGATTTATAAATTTTTACAGGTTAATTTTTCTATTATATGTCGTTCTTATATGCTAAATACGATGAGCCAACAATGGGATTTGAACCCATGACCTCTTCCTTACCAAGGAAGTGCTCTACCCCTGAGCTACGTCGGCTTATTTCAGTTTGCGGCACCCGGTTATCAGTTCGCAGTAATAACCGCCGACTGCGAACCGCTTACTCCAACTAACAGAGCGGAAGACGAGGTTCGAACTCGCGACCTATAGCTTGGAAGGCTATCGCTCTACCAACTGAGCTACTTCCGCTTATTTATGCAGTTAACAGCTTCGGCTATAAGTTTGCAGTTTATAAAAACCATCCACTGCCAACCGCAAACTGCCAACAACAAAGTGGGGAGAGAAGGATTCGAACCTTCGTAGCCGAAGCAGCGGATTTACAGTCCGCCCCATTTGACCGCTCTGGTATCTCCCCAATGTTTAAGGTCGAAAGGCGAAATGTTAAATTCGGAATAGATCCCGCATTTCAAATTTCCGAACTTCGCATTTAAACAGAGCCCCCTATCGGGATCGAACCAATGACCTACTGATTACAAGTCAGTTGCTCTACCAGCTGAGCTAAGGAGGCAAAATCTTTTTTTAAAGAACCACCGTTTCAAATATTTAGGTATGTTAAGCCCTTTTCTGAAATGGACTGCAAATCTACAAAAAATAAAAGCTGTACAAAATTTTTCTCAAAAAAAATAGCGAGGGAAAATCCTCGCCATTTTTACCCTATTATGGGCTTAAACTTTATCAAAACTCATCTTCAGTTGCAGTTAAAACAGCTTTTTTAGCCGCTTCGGCAGCAATAGTATTTTTCTTTTTATGTTTTTCAATTTGCTTGCGCAGGCTTTCAATGGCCAGGTCGGCGGCTTCTTCAAAGGTTTTACACTGTTCTTTCGCAAATAAAAGGTTACCAGGCAACTGTAACTTTATCTCTGTTATTTTATTTGCTTCATCTTCCACATTCTCTAACTTCAAATAAACTTCGCCGCTAATGATCTTGTCATAAAACAGATCAAGCTTATCAGCCTTTTTCTGGATAAAATCCAACAATTTTCTGTCTGCGTTAAAACGAATTGATTGCACTGTGATCTTCATGTTTTCCTCCTGTTGTTTATGCCTTGGGATGGGCTTGTTTATAAATAGACTTTAACCGTTCCACGGAGTTGTGGGTGTAAACTTGCGTTGCGCTTAAATTAGCGTGGCCTAATAACTCTTTTATGGCGTTAAGATCAGCGCCTTTATTAAGCAGGCTGGTGGCAAAGGTATGCCGCAGCACGTGGGGGCTTCTTTTGTTTTGGGTTGATATGCTTGACAAATATTTATTCACTTTTAAATAAATAAACTTGGGATATACATTTGCCCCTTTATCCGTAACGAGCAGTGTTACCGAATTGTTATCAAATTTTTTATTTTTTTTTAATTCCAGGTACTGGCTAAGCACCAGTTTAAGTTCCCTGTTTACGGGTATTATCCTTTCCTTATTGCGTTTGCCTAAAACCTTAATGGTATCCTGGTAAGTGTTAATATCGGTATCCTTTAACCCAACCAGCTCGGCCAGGCGTATGCCGGTGCCAAAAAGCAGTTCCAGGATCAATTTATCCCGCACGCCTTCAAAACCGGCGTCAAAACCATGGTCAAGCATATGTTCTAACTTTTGGGGTTCAACCACTACTGGTAATTGCTTGCGGGTTTTTGGGGTTTGTATCTTAGCAGTGGGGTTTATGCTTACCTCCTGGTTTTGCAGCATAAATTTAAAATACTTGCGCAATACTGCAATTTTACGGTTTATGCTGCGGGCGGTAATGCCATTATCCATCATATCCACCATCCAGTTGCGGATGTGCTGATGTGTAATTTCACCGGGATGGTTAATTAATTGTTCCGGGTGGTTAACGTGGGCAAAAAATTGCTCCAGGTCTGTACGGTAAGCGGATACGGTGTGCGGCGAAAAGCGCTTTTCGTACTGAAGATAATTTACAAACCGCTCTAAAAACATAAAACTATTTATACATCCTGAAAAATGAATGTACAAATAGTTTCCTTATATATTTTCAAGAAAAATGAAAAATGTTTTACCGCTTTAGGAAAGGGTATCCAAGTTCATATTTTGCTTGTAGATGGCATGTTTAATTTCGTGCCTGCGAGCAACGGATTTTTTCTCATACGCCTGGCGACTGCGCAGTTCGCGCAACACCCCGGTCTTCTCAAATTTCTTCTTGAAGCGCTTTAAAGCTTTATCTAATGATTCGCCGTCTTTTACGTTGATAATGATCATAATCCTAATATACCTCCTTTCAGGGACGCCAAAGGTAAGTAATAGGTTTTTAATTGGCAAGTGGTTGGTAAAGATTAGTTGATCAGCTACCCAGGTGGCCTGGCCCTCCACACTTGTAAACTTACCACATCGGCGAATCCTCACAGGAAATATGCTTACCGCTACTTAGCCGCCCGAAGTTACAAACATTGGAA
>CAZZVY010000195.1:0-6907 GCA_964657585.1 uncultured Mucilaginibacter sp.
TATGGGATAAGGCCTTTTTTATGTAAAACTATTATGGCCATATAGCTATTGGGCGTTATATATGATATAATTTTTGCTTAACACTTTTGGAGTGAAGTTTTTATATCCCGGAAAGCAGTGAAAGTATGCAGTTGCTTTAGCGCCAATATATGTAGCCGGTAAAACAAGGTGTATTGGGCCGCCATGCCCATAGTACGTATTGTTGTCATTTTCAGCCTTTAAGTTGTTATCGAGAGGATTAAAAGTAATGATACGGTTACGGATGATTTCCAGGCCGATATCGGGGCTAATAAAAACAAATATAGCGTTATGTTCATGCTGGTCTAAAGCAGTCAGATAGTTTAGTGTTGGCTGATCTATAAAGATTTGCGAAACCCCTGAGCGGGCATGTGCCGAATAATACTTATTGCGTTTATAGGCAGTGATCTCGGTTTTAATATTCATGCAGGCAATGTATAACCATACCGCTAAAAAAATAACGCGGTAGTAAGCCGATGATTTACCTACCAGATAGATGATGCCCGGTGTAGTTATTAACCCTACAATGCGCATGTGCCTGGCTTCGTAGGAAATATTGGCCTGCCTTAAAAAGTTGATACCAAAAAAGGCTACGGCAACTATATAAATTAAAATAAGCAATAGTTTGTAGTTGGTGTAAAGTATACTGCGATATAAATAGCTTATAAGGGCTATGCTTGCTAAGGCCATCATTATCAGCCATATAACTGGTTTACTAAGTATGCCATTAGTCAGATCATCTACCGAAAATCCTGCTAAAAGGGGCGAAGCCAGCGGGAAACAAAACGTTTCCCAGGCCAGTTTTAAACCCAGGTTGGAGGATGCAGGGTTACTGCCCCTTGATAGATAACCTATATATATGATCACCAGCGATATGACCGCAGGTACACCTGTAATTAATGCATTGATTAACCATACAGCTAATTTTTTGCTGTTGCTTACTCTGATCCATAAATACAGCAGGCCAGAAAAATAAATCCATAAAAAAGACGACTTGCAAAAAAAACCGGTAATACCGGAAAAAAAAATAAAGACAGCCATCCATTTGCTGGCTTTATTAAAATACGCGCATCCATATAAAAACCAGCCTGCAAAAGCAAACAGTAAAATTTCGCCGCCATTATAAAATGAATAAGGTATAATATAAGCTTGCTGGCAAGCAATAAAAGCTATACTTAGCGCTATAATGACAGGACTAAAACCTAATTTTTTAAAACATACATAAAAGCCGGCAAGCCCTGTTAAAGAGCATAAGGTAACTGTAAGGGCAAGGGCACGACCAACACTTAATTTGAAAAGGGCTATAAAAAGATAGGGAACCAGGTATTGCCCCGGCGACCACCATGATAAAAATTCGGCGCTGGATTTAGATATATCATTTGTATCCGGTACAGGCAGCATATTAAAGCCCCCGCCTTTTTGCATACTCCTTAACACCTGTAACCCCCAGGATGGGTCTGGGAATAGGGCAGGAGGATATAACATAAGGATTACCCCAAGTATTATAGTAAGCAATATGATGAAACTTAACAGGGGTTTAGAAAGATTCTTTTCAGCCAGCATAAATCGTCTTCCGGTTAGCTGATAACACGTTCACGTACCTTTAAAGCCGGGTTGCCCTGGTAAACACTGTAGGCATCAAGGTTATGAGTAGCTACTGAGCCAGAGGTAAGCACCGCATGGGATGCGGCCGTAATGCCTCTATTTATTATAGCGCCGGCGCAAATCCATACACCATCCGCTAAAATAATTGCGCCGGTCATGAGGTCAAATGTTGTTTTTTTATAATTGTGACTACCAGTAAATAACATGGCCCCTTGTGACAGGCATACATTGGCGCCAATATCTATTTTTACAAGGCTGTCTATCCAAACGTTTTCACCAATCCAGGCATTAGCGCCTATTGTTAAGTTCCATGGATACTTAATATTTACGCCGGGTTTAACAACAACCCCACCAGCTACACTCGCGCCAAATAGCCGCAGCAACCATATTTTGATACTATTTACCGGAAAAATATTGGTCTTAAATAAAAGTGCGTTAACGTAAAACCAAAGCAGCCTTTTAAAGCCGTTACCCCCAGGTTTAAATTCTTTATTCTGGTATACCGAAAGATCAGTTTGCTGCATAGGGCTTTTTGGGGTAGTTTGCCCTCATCCAATTATATAAACTTATCACAATAACTATATAAATGATGATATTGAAGATGGTATGATGGTCTATCCATGTTGCATGTTTATCCCAATATAAAGCCAGGAGCACAAACCGGATAACATTTAAAAACTCAATAACAATTATCCCGGCAAATAGAAAAACAAGTTTTGGTATAATAGGCTTAGGGTATGCTATTACAAATGCTGAAAAGAAGCTGAGTACCCCCAAGCCAAGGCAAGAGTAAGATATGATAATGGCGCTACGCCCTGCAACCAACAGCTTGTCAGTATTGTTTATAGCGGTATAACCAAAAAATTTAATGATAACAAGCGTGCATTTAATTAATAACCAGCGCAGCGCAGCAATATAGTTGAGGTATTCCGCTAAAAAGGCATTGTAATGATTACCAGGTAAAGTAAGGCCAAAAAATACAATATTGGCGTAATAGAATGCTAAGAACAATACTATAAAAATAATAATAAACTTTATGGGTTCTTTATCTTTCGGATATTTCATCAATATTTTCCTTATTCAATAACTCATCAATCTTAATATCAATAACCAGTCTGAACCAAAATCCTTGCATAAAGTGAAAGATGGCCCCCTTGTGCCCGTCCAGGAAACCTAATTGCAGTACGTAGCGGTAAAGAAAATATAACGCTGGCCGGGTATATTTTGGCATTTGCCACCAAATTTTTTTAAGATGAACCCTTCGTTCGTCGGGCGAACCCCAAAAATGCGGCTGTAATGTTTGTATACGTAGTTTATTTTGCCGGTCTATTTCTTCCTGCGCTGTTAAATCGCTGTAACGGTTGTGTTTGGCTATCCAGAACGCTATACTGTTTTCTTTTAAATTTTCTTCAATAATGTGGCCTTTTTTCCAAGTGACCGTTTTGCCGTATACGATAAAGCGGTGATCCATGTTCTCGTTTAAATCAGAATAGCCAACGCTATATTTAAACATTTTTAACATGTAAAAAGGATAGTACCCGCCGTGTTTGATCCATTTTCGCTTGAAAATATTTTTACGGTTAAAGTAAATGCCGTTAACGTCAGGATAATTTAAAGGATTAAACGCGTGTAACTGTTCCCTTAGTTCCGGCGATAACACCTGGTCGGCATCTAAACATATAACCCAGGGTGTGGTTATTTCAAAGTTTTTTAGTGCATAATCCCACTGCTTTGGGTGATTTTCAAATGCATGGTGTAGTATGGTTGCCCCATGGCTTTTGCCTATATTCACGGTACTGTCTGTACTGCCTGAGTCAAGTATAAATATGGGTGCCAGAAGATCAGCTACTGATGCCAGCAACCGTGGCAGGTGCATTTCCTCGTTATAGGTTAGTATGATAATGGAAAAATATTCGTTCAACTCTTTTTTGATTTAATGAGCATTGATTTCCATAAATAAGGTATACGCCCGCAGCCTTTGAAATCAATTATAGTGAAACCTGTATTCGTCAGTAGTTTACTTAGTGTTTTAAACGACCATAACTTAATATGGCCGCCCAACCAGGCAGGGTTTGCATGCCAATCCCATTTATTAAACAGGCTCAGCATTAAATTTTTCAGGTATCCGTGATAGGGGGTAGAAATAATGAGCTCGCCCTTAGTTAATAAGGTTTCATTACAAAATTTTATGAAAGCCGCCGGGTTGTACAAATGCTCAATAACCTCGGTAGCAATAACGGTGTCAAAACGTAACTCCTGTAGCTCAACAGGTAATTGGTTTGTTGAAAGGTCTTGTATAAAAAATCTTAAGGGGTTGGTTTGACGGGCAATGGCAATCCCTTTTTCAGAAGCATCAGTGCCATAAACATTGTATCCCATGGCAAGCAGGTAATTAACCAGGTGCCCGTTGCCGCAGCCAACATCAAGTATACATTTATTAACGTTTTTATCAAGCATGCTTAGCAGGGGGCCTTTTAAATAATTAAAGGTATGGGCTTCACCATCATGCTCGTATCCGTAGTCCTGATATTCAGCCATTGGTGATTATCTCATTGTACATGTCTGTATATTTTGTGATCAGCATTTTTTCATTGAAGTCGCGGCGAATAATGGCCGGCGCTCTTTTTTTAATATCTGATAAAGTTTCCGGGTTAATATTATTAATGCATTCTGCTATTGATACCGGATCTGTACGGCATACATAGCCAAAATTATGCAATTGTACATATGCTGCTAACCCAACCCCATCACTTATTAATACAGTTGTACCTGCATATAAACTTTCTATTATTACGTTGCCAAAGTTCTCATCGTATGATGGAAGTACCAGCAAGTCATGATTGGCAAAAATAGCGAACTTGTTATCGCTCTGAAACCCTATCCAACTAATGTGCTTGTCTAAGTTTTGAAGTTGGGCAAGCGATTTTAAACTGTTGATGTAAGCGGCTTCGCCGCTGCCAGCAATGGTTAAATGATAAGGTACGGTAACAGCCTTTAAAGCGTTAATAAGGACATCCAGCCCCTTTTTTTCTTCAATGCGCGAAAAGAACAGTAACTTTAACAAACCATCATATTGCCTGTTTTTAAACGGTATCTCGGCCGGTAATTTAACAAAGTTAGGTATAACAAATGCTTGTTTTGGTTTGATAACCTCTTCAAGCCTTTCCTTTTCGTGACTGGATGTAGCATGAATATACGATTTTTTGAGCAAAGGCCTGGTTAGTAAATAATGGATGCTGATTTTAATATATGAATGCTTATTGTGGAACGAGTATTTACTTAAGGTGCCGCGCGGCGATACAATCACCGGTACGCCGCGCATTACTGCAATTAAACAGGCTAAAACTGATGGTATGTTCCACCAGGCATGAATGTGTATTGCATCAAACCGTTTAGCCGTGCGCCATACGGCCTTTAGTAATCCGGGCGAGAAATGGCTGTGATCTTTAGTAATGCGGTTAAAATAATTAACCGGCACGGTGTCAACCATAACAGGGTTATTGGCAACTACCGGTAATTCATTGGGCCCGTTGGCGGTGGTGGTATACACCTGTACAACGCAGCCTGCCTTAATGAGTGCCTCGCTTAATTGCGAAACCGACATGGTTGGCCCTCCATAAATATAGGCGGGTTTGTATGATGCGTTGATCTGAAGGATTTTCAAACCGGTTGTAATATGTTTAATGCCCTGAATAGCCGGTGTATAACGAGCATGGTTATATACCCCCAAAAAACATTGTTCAGCAAAAACTCAAAGCTTAGTCCACGCCAGAGGATTTGAAATAAACCTGAAAATATAAGCGCTGTGCCCAGCAGGTAACCTCCAAACAATACTTCTGCCTTTTGTGAAATTAGTTGCGCTGCCATACCATAAATAAATAAGGCCACCCAAACACCAAAGGGGCCATCTGATAAATAGGCATCGACAATATATGCTGGCTTGGCCGATACCTGGGAGCCTCGATAAACAACGCCGGCATTGTAAACACGCTCCATTACCATAGCCTCGGTAACAGGTTTATCCGGCCAGAATATGCGTGGAGTAACAGATATAAAAGATTGATAAATAATATCTAAATTGTAATAATCAATCTTATCGGGTGTTGAAATTACAAATTTAGTGAACATCTCTATTTCACTGAAACGGCTGACGAGAAAGTTCCAGTTAGTGTCTGAAAAATCGTCCCCGGAATTTTGAGTGATGGCAGCATCCAGCGCCAGTTGCGTAGCCTGGTCCTGCGCTACATTGTTGTCCCAGTTATTTTCACGAAAAATACGTGCATAAGTAGGCAGCAACAAAAATAATATCAACAAAGAAGGCACAAAAACAGCAAGTACCAGCTTTTTGTAATCCTCGTATAAAAAGATGCCCAAAACCATTACGCTCAGGATGATGGGTTCTTTATATCCTGATACCAGGGCGCTATAAAAGTTTGAGCAATACAGTATAATGCAAATGCTGGTGTTCCATATTTTTTTTTGCGGTATGGCAAAAGCCAGCGCCAGCGTACCGGCTATAAAGCTTAAAAAACTAAATTGATTTGAAAACTGTGAGAGGCCGGCAACATTATCAAATATAAGATATAACGGAAAGGTAACAAGCGCCACGTAAAATAAAATATCGGCCAGATTAGCTTCATCAAAAATATACTTTCGCCTTTTCGGATACTTCATTGCAATCAACAATCCTGATACAAAGGCAGCGTGGCCAAGACAGTAATATCGCTGACATTGGGCCGCCACCATCAATTTATCCGGATCGATAATAAAATCGGTAGTCTTTTCAAAGTTTACGTATCCCAGTAGATTTAAAAAGTAAAATATACTGGTACAGCACATATAGCCTGCAAAAATTATTTGTACCAATATAATTGGCCGCATTAATTGGTCGCTGAAGGACCTGTCGGCCGGGAGGGGTTTAACCCAACCCGTCAATGTAGCTGCAAAAATAAAAAAGGATCCCAGCCAGGCAATGAAATATGATAATACCGGATCGTTGGCCAGTAAAAGTGATACTGCCCAGGGTAGATATAACGTTAAAAGCCGCTCGTATGAAATTTGTTCATCCATGTTATACCGGCAGGCAGAATAAATTTCCGTCGTTAACCATTTCGGCGTTATGTACCAGTTCGCAGCCTACCTGCGTAACCTGGTAAAAAGAATAGCCCATTGCCAATAAATATTCGTAGCAACCCTTAATATCCTGACCTGTTGATTGCCAGTAGTTAGCATCATATTCAAAAATGATACGCGGCTTATGTTTTTGCAAAGTTTCTTTCAAGCC
>CAZZVY010000196.1:0-6906 GCA_964657585.1 uncultured Mucilaginibacter sp.
CGATATTAACGGCCGGGTGGTTATTGAGATCACTCAGCTATTTGGCGGCATTAAACTTATTATACCCCCGCATTGGCAGGTTACTTCAGAGGTAGCTTCGGTTTTTGCTAACGTAGACGATAAACGCCGAAGTATGGGTACACAATTAAGCCCTGATAAAGTGCTGGTTATTACCGGTGTATCAATATTTGCGGGAGTTGATATCAGAAGCTTTTAATATTAGGTATCAGAAACGCATATGGTTGCCAAGCTAAACACAATTAAAAGTTGCGAAATCAGCGCAGGGTGCAAATCGCGTTACATAGATCTGATACTTCACTATTTTAAATATGCCAGCATAAAATTATAACTAAGTTTTGAGCAACCAATCGCCTGTATCATCATTGAAATTAGACTGGGCATTTGCCGGGTGTGGCGCTGCATGGGAAATTTTGCAAACCTACATTGTCCACAGTTTCGGGTTTGATTGGTATACTGCTGTAATAGATGGCTTTGGCAGCACCATTTTGCTGGCTGCTGCCTGCTGGCTTATCAATAATAACCTGCGATATTATCAGCCGGGTAAAGGGAGCTATATTAATCTTTTTATCTGGTGTGTATCACTTGCTGTTTTCAGTATGCTGGGCAGCCGCTGGTTATTGCCTTTTATTAACAGCGATAATGCCTATTTAAGTTTCCTGTCGCAATCGTTGGTCATCAGGTTTTTCACTAACTTTTTAGCCATAGGCTGGATGGCCATGATAAGCCTGGTATGGTATGCCCAGGCAGACCATAAAGATAACGAAAAGCGCAAGAACGAAGCTGAACGCCTGGCCCGCGATGCGGAACTGTACAACCTGCGCCAGCAATTGCAGCCGCACTTTTTGTTTAACAGCTTAAACTCCATCAATGCTTTAATAGGTTTTAAGCCCGACGAGGCACGTAAGATGATACACCAATTATCAGACTTTTTGCGAGGTACCTTAAAAAAGGACGACCAGCAAATGGTAACCCTTACTGAAGAATTAGCGCACTTGCAATTATACCTGGATATCGAGAAAGTACGTTTCGGCCATCGCTTAAATACTGAAATAAGTTGCGATAACCAGTGCGGGCAAGCCATGCTGCCCGCATTGTTGCTGCAGCCCATAGTAGAGAATGCCATTAAATTCGGGCTATATGATACTACCGATGATGTTACCGTAAGCATACGCGGCGAGGTAGAGGATAGTTATCTTATTATAATGGTGCAAAACCCTTATGATGCAAAAACAGCACGGCCGCGCAAAGGTACTGGCTTTGGTTTAAGTGGGGTGCAGCGCCGGCTTTATTTACTTTTTGCCCGTAACGACCTGGTAGAAACCCATGCAAATGATGATATATTTACAACCATTATAAAAGTACCGCAGGTATGAAACGCGCTTTAATTATTGATGACGAACCTTTGGCCCGTATGGTGGTACAGGAGTATTTGCAGGATATTGGTGATGTTGAAGTGATACAAGAATGCGGCGATGGTTTTGAAGGTATAAAGGCTATTAACCAATACAAGCCCGACCTGATTTTTTTGGACGTACAGATGCCTAAGATAAATGGCTTTGAAATGCTTGAGTTGTTAGATTACCGCCCGGCCGTTATTTTTGCTACCGCTTTTGATGAGTATGCCATAAAGGCATTTGAAGCCCACGCGGTTGATTATTTGTTAAAACCTTTTAGTAAAGACCGTTTCAGACAAGCTGTAATGAAGTATTTAGGCCAAACACAGGTACAGGCCCAAAAACAAACCGAACAGTTATTGCAAAGCACTGCCATGCCCGCACAGCACGAGCGTATTGTAGTAAAAACGGGGACAAAGGTAAAGATCATCCCCGTAAACGATGTGCTATACCTGGAGGCAGATGATGATTATGTGAGCATCCATACTGCAGAAGGTTCCTTCCTGAAAAATAAGACCATGGGCTTTTTTGAACAAACGCTGGACCCGTTGCAATTTGTACGGGTACACCGCTCATACATTTTAAAAGTACAGGAGATAACCCGTATTGACCCTTACGAAAAAGATGCACACCTCGCCATACTCAAATCAGGCGCCAGGATACCGGTAAGCAAATCGGGCTACGGCAAATTAAAACAGGTGTTGGGTATATAGTGATTGCTTGCTGCAAGTTATATGTTCCGATTGATGTTGTTTCTCAAAAATGCAGCTTAATATGACTTAATGTGCAATTACTTACGATACCTGGATACTTTGTCAAAAAGTGCATCAGGCATAAATGGTTTTACAAGGTAATCATCAAAACCATATTCAACTGTTTTGGTAAAGGTTTCAGGCATAGCATCTGCCGTAAGGGCAATGATAGGAAGACCAGGATGTTTTTCTTTAATTATTTCGCTGGCTTCGAATCCGTCCATTACCGGCATTTGCAAATCCATGAGTATTAAATCGTAGTCTGCACTGTCAGCCATTTCAGTAGCCATTTGTCCGTTAACGGCCTCGTTGGTAACCACGTTCCATTTGGCAAGGAAACGGCAGGCAATCTGTACATTTAATTTATTATCGTCAACTACTAAAACTTTCATGCCGGCCAGGTTAGCGCCCTGCATTTTATTGATTTGCTGGGGTGCTGCAGGCTTTTCAGCAGACCAGGCAGGTAAACCAAATTCAATAGTAAATGTAAACTGGGTGCCTCTTCCTGGTGTGCTTTTCACATTTATTTTGCTGCCATGCAATTCAACCAGACGTTTAATAATAGCCAGCCCAAGCCCTGTACCGGCTTCATTGGCTGCACCTGCCGCCTGCACAAAAGGCTCAAATATCTTTTGCAGATCTTTTGCTCCAATACCGATACCGGTATCAGCTATTATAAAATTAAGCTTGATTTGTTTATCATTCCGGGCAGCTTCATGTACTTGCAGAGTTACCGAACCTTTACTGGTAAATTTAATAGCATTAGCCAACAGGTTATTTAATATTTGAGTAATACGCGTTGTATCGCCAATAATCATTTCAGGTATCTGCTCTTCAATCTCCGTAAATAATTCTATCTTTTTTTCCTGTGCCTTAGGCAAAAAAGTTTGTTTAATGTTCAATACCAGCTTTTTGATATTAAGCGGCAGTTTATGCAGTTCCAGGGTACCGGCTTCTATCTTGTTATAATCAAGTATATCATCAATGATGCCCAGCAGGTTTTCGCCCGAGAATTTAAGATTGTTCAAATGATCAAGCTGGTCGGGCCGTGGGTCTTCTTCCAGCAGCAGGTGGGTAGCGCCTATAACTGCGTTCATGGGTGTGCGTATCTCATGGCTCATGGTCGACATAAATTCTGTCTTGAAGGATGATGAGCGCTCTGCCTTTTCTTTTGCCGATAGCAATAATTCCCTTTCCTTCTGCCGGCCGGTAACATCTTCACCAATGCTGGTTGTTTGTTTTATCTGTCCGTCATCATCATAAAGCGTTGTATTTTGCCAACTAATAATAAGTTCTTCGCCGTTCCGGCATATTACTGGGCTAACGTACTCAGTTTTATGATTGTTTTGGTACCACTCTTTATATACCGGTCGCAGGTTTTCCGATACAAATTTTTCATACCAGTTAAGCCCTATCATTTCCTGTTGTTCATATCCTAACAGGTCGGCCAGGTATTTATTGCAGAATATGATCTCGCCGTTCTTATCTAATGATACCGCTGCCAGCTTAATATCCTCAAGTACCAGCTTATAGTTATCAACCGTTTGCTGTATATTTATCTCTGCTACCTTGCGCTCAGACACATCCTGGATAGTACCTGCCATACTGCGTATTCGCCCGTCATCGCGCTGATTTACCCGGGCAATAACAAGACTTAGATATTTTAATTTTCCAGCCGGGGTAATAATACGGTAATCGCATGAGGTACGGCGCATATTGGCCGGATTTTTTAGGAAACCAAGTACCGCAGGTTTATCCTCCGGGTGCACATATTTCAGCATTAGTTTAAAATAGCTGGCATTACTGTTTACTATCTGTATATCAACGTCATATATTTTATAAATTTCACCTGTCCAGGTAAGGTCTTTATTGCCTGGATGCCATTTCCAGTTGCCTGTTTTAGATATAGCCTGTGCTTCTGACAGTTCTGCCTGCGTTTTTTTAATATTGCGCTCAAATTCATGCGTTTCCGTAATATCCTGTATAATGCCGCTGGTACGGATTATCTTGCCGCTTGGATCCTTTACAGGCTCGCCGCGTATAATGCGAAAATATTTTAAATTGCCTTTATCGGTAAGTATCCGGTGCTCATTCGTATAGTGCCTGTCGCCGGCAACGTCAGCAAAAAAGCGATAGGTATCACGCCGGTCTTCGGCCAGCACCCGGCTGATGTAATATTCAAAGTGCCCGGTGTTTTTGGGCAAAGTTTCAATATCAAGCAGGGCATAAAGATTGTCAGACCATTTGGTTTGCCCGGATATCAGGTCAAAACGCCAATCGCCCAAACGGGCAATTTTTTGCGCCTCAATAAGCAGCAGGTGCTTTTGCATCAACTCTGCATCAAACTGCCGTTTTTCCGAAATATCTGATACAAGCGATGTAATATGGCCGGTAAAGTTATGGCTATCATCAAACACAGGGCTGATACGTGACTGAAACCACTTGCCCGGTCCGTAAAACGAGGGGAACTCAATAACTGTTGGTTTAATATTAGCGGCTACAAAGTCAAGCGCATCGTTTACTATTTTACCTTTTTCGGCACCCATGGCCTCTGTGACAGATTTCCCCCGAAACACCTCCAAATCTACAGTTGCCGGTTTTGATTTATTATACCAGAGGTTTACGCAGTATTTGCGCTCGTCATACTCAAAAATAATATCCGATAGTGAATTAAGTACCGCATTGATCTTTGGATCTGCCTTACCATGTAAGGCAGCATTAATATATTTTTCTTCATCAAATAAAGGTGCGGTATCCTGTGGGCTTTGTGTTAAAACAGGTGCGCTGGCATTTTCGTCTAAAACGTATCCTGTAACCGGTTCAGGTTCAATTTTTACGGCTTCTACAACCGGCCGGGCAGGCGGCGCAGCAACGATTTTATCGGCGGGGATAGCTTCGGTATGTTGTTCAGCCATATCATCGACAGCGATTTCCTCAATAACCACTTCATTCATATGCACCGGTTCCGACGCAATAATCTGTTCTATGGATGCAGCGTGCTCGTTAACGTGGCCCGCAATTTCGGGCTCAGTATGTGTAAAAGCTTTTTCTGCATAATGTGAAGCGGCTTCAACCGGTTTCTCATCAGCATCTATTTTTAGCTGGGTATAACCGGGAACCGTTTCCTCAAATTGTGGTGTAATCGCAGTTTCAGACTGCTCATTTACAGCCCCGGTTATGCTTTTCTGGCTCTTAGGCCGGGCGACGGAAATATATTCAACAGCCGGATTGGGCACAAATGGACCTGCAGGAGGTGAAACATCAGGATCGTCATCGGGTTGCTGGTTTATAAGAGGGCCTATAGTATCATCTTTATCGGCCGCCCTAAATTTCAATCTTTCCGCGGGAATATATTGTCCGTCTTCTTCGCGGTAAACCACATTATCTTGCAAATCGCTTAATTTTTTTAATAAAAAATACACGGCTGCAGATACCAGCAAAATAATTATTACCCATAATGTAAGCTGGCTGGCAACTGAGATTTGTAGCAGCAGAAAATTTAAAAGTATGATGTTCATCAATAATATAACTCAATCGAGGTAGCGACATTAAATAACAATTATCGTGCTGAATATCCCGGTCTGCCGAAAAAATAAATTGTGATCAATACGTTTGTTAAAGGTAATAATACACAGATTTAATTACATTTGTTGAGGATAAGATTATTTTTTATGTCGGAAACTGCACAATTAAAAATAGGTGATAAAACGTATGATCTGCCTGTAATTGAAGGCTCAGAAAAGGAAAAAGCTATTGATATTTCAAAATTAAGAGACCTTACCGGCTACATAACTCTTGATATTGGGTATAAAAATACTGGCGCTACTAAAAGCGCTATAACGTTTTTAGACGGGGAGCTGGGAATACTTAAATACCGGGGGTACCCAATAGAACAGATTGCCGAAAAATCAACATTTTTAGAGGTTGCTTACCTATTGATTTACGGGGAACTGCCCACTACCGCGCAGCTTGAAGATTTTGAATACCTGATAAGCCGCCATACGCTGGTACATGAGGATATGAAGAAATTCTTTGATGGTTTTCCTTCCGGCTCGCACCCTATGGGCCAATTGTCATCACTGATAGGGGCACTGGCTGCATTCAATCCGGATTCACTTAAAATCGGACAAACAGCCGATGAAATAAACCTGGAGATCATTAAGCTGATAGCCAAAATGAGTACCATTGTTTCCTGGATATATAAAAAATCATTAGGGCACCCGCTTATATACCCCCAAAATAAATACGATTATGTGACCAACTTTCTGCACATGACTTTTGGCCAGCGCACCGAGCAGGTGGAGATTAGCCCGGTAGTGGTTGGCGCAATGAATAAGCTGCTGATATTGCATGCTGATCATGAACAGAACTGCTCTGCTTCTACCGTGAGGATAGTGGGTTCATCTGATGCTAATTTGTATGCGTCCATATCTGCCGGTATATCCGCATTATGGGGGCCGCTGCATGGCGGTGCTAACCAGGCAGTTATAGAAATGCTGGAGAAGATTAAGGCTGATGGCGGCGATACCGATAAATGGATAATGAAGGCCAAAGATAAAAACGATCCTTTCCGCCTGATGGGTTTTGGCCACCGGGTGTATAAAAATTTTGATCCGCGCGCCAAGATTATTAAAAAAGCATGCGATGATATTCTTGAAAATTTAGGCATTAATGATGAGGTTTTAGCCATTGCAAAAAGATTAGAAGAGGTTGCCTTGAAGGATCCATACTTTGTTGAG
>CAZZVY010000197.1:0-6892 GCA_964657585.1 uncultured Mucilaginibacter sp.
CTACATGTGCCTTTATAGGTATGCGGTTGTTATCATCGGTTATCCACAGGTACAGTTTACTGTTTTTACGGAAGATGCGGCCGGGTATAATAGTAGGGTTAAATTTAAGGCAATTAAAGGTACCCAAGTCACATTTTACCTTTTCCTTACCTGCATAAGTGATGCCCAGCGTTTGGATACTGTCTTCTAAAAAATATCGCAGTTCAAATTTTTCACCAACTTTCATTTTGGTAACATCCAGGCAGCGGGCAAAGTAATAGGCCGAAGGAAAGTCAAAAACCTTACCCTTGAACGGGTATGTACCTTTGTCGGCAGTTATCTTTCCGTCTTTATGATCAAATACAACCTTATCTTTATGGTTCCAGCTGCCTTCATGCCGGTTTTCGGTATACAGAAAAGGCAGCAGGGTGTTTTTATCTATAAAAGACTCGTATCGGTTGCGTACCTTATAAAAAACGTCAAATGTACCGGCAGTATTGCCGTCGGCAATAATGTGATAAGCGGGTTTGCCATCAAACTTAACGTCCGATTCTTCTACTTTTAAGTGTGCCTCAGCAGCGGTGAAAAAGCCGTATTTAAGCCTGTAATTCAACTGTTCACCAACCTTAAAGGCTTCTTCAGCATTCTTAGCGGGTTCCTGCGCAAAAGCTAATTTAGATATTAACAATAATAATACAGGAAGTGTTATCTTCATCAGCAATGCTGTTTATCAGTCCTTACTTTTATAAATAGGCACGGTTGAGCATGGTTCGCCAAACATCAGGCTTTTTACAATAGGTGTTAACCGTTTGGTTAACTCTACATAGGCCGATGTTGGCACCTCCGTATCGCCGCATCCCTTTATAACAACGCGCTGGCCGCGGTATTGTTCCATATCGGCGCCGGCCATGGCCTTTTCAAATAATACAGTTTCCATCACTGCTGCGTCCCCAAAAACCACTTCGCGGGCATAAGGCGCAAGTCGGTTGGCCAGCAGCATATAGGCCCAGGCCGGTACAATGGCATCGGCAGTGCAGGTAATAGCTACATTTTTCCCTTTATATTGGGCCCAGTCATGCGCTTTTACAAACTCTCTGAAATCCTTTTCCTTCAATATCAGCCCATGAAACAGATTGTCCTTAATATCATATACCACCCTGTCACCGGCAGGGTAAAAGGCAGCAGGGTCCAAAGTAACCAAACCGCTTTGTGCTACCTTGTTAACGATGTTTTCCTGTATCTCCATAAAATAAAAATCCGGAATAAGTTTAACGCTTATCCCGGATGCAAAATTACTTTTTAAATGCTTATAAAAATTTTGCGCGGTAATCTTTTACATTCGCCTTATCTTTCAGCGCTTCAAAAACCTGGCTATCGGCGCGCTGGCTTAACGCCTGGCCAATCTGCTCCTTCTGCCTAAGCGCATTGGTAAGCGGGCCGGGGTTTACATAACTGTCAGACGCTACAATGAAAACGCCCGATGTGCCCTGTATGGGTTTTGAAACTTTGTGCAGCGGCAAGCCAAATAAAGTGCCAATTACTCTGTATTCAGCCGCCTGGCCTGGTATAACCGGATTGGCAAATACCACATTTTGCACCGGTGTGGCATGTGTGCCTGTTTTTTGGGCTATAGCTTCTATTGATGATGCCCCGGTCATTGCAGCCTCAAATGCTGCGCTCAGTTTTTTAGCCTTAACGTTCATCATCACCTCGTTCTTTATCTGGTTCCTAACCACATCAAGCGGCAATATGCCTTCAGGTTTAATTTCGGTTAAACGCGGTATCACGTATTGGTTGCCCACTGTAAACACCTGGTCGGCAAAATCGCCTTTTTCGGCTTTAAAAGCCCAGCGCACAATTTCGCGGGCATTATCAAGGCCAGGCACCATTGCGGCTGTGCCGGTTACATCGTCGGCCTTTTTTACTGGCAGGTTTTGCTTTTTACTTTCGCTTTCAAAATTATCCTTGGTTAACGATGCCAGAAAAGCCTGCGCTTTGGCATAAGCGGCAGATTGTGTAGTGTTGCTGGCCTGCAGCGGTTTATCAACAATGGCTACCTTAACTACTTTGGACGATCCCTTTTGATCATTTATTTGTATGATGTGTACGCCATACTGAGATGTTACAATTTTAATATCACCCTTTTTACCGTCAAACGCAGCGTCTTCAAATACGGGTATCATAGCGCCGCGGCCAAATGTGCCCAGTTCACCGCCCTTTTCGGCCGAGGTTTTGTCGGACGAGAATTTTTTAGCCAGATCGGCAAAAGAAGCGCCGCCTGCCAGCAGTTTCTTGATGGAGTCGGCCTTGGCACGGGCCTTATCAACACCGCCTTCGGTAGCAGGGTTTAATAAGATGTGGCTTGCCTTAACCGAATCAGGACCTACGCGGGTATCAACCAGTTTTGCAATTTTGTATGATCCGTTGCTGAAATAAGGGCCGTAAACCGTCCCTTTACCGGCTGCAAACATTACCGAATCCAGGTTATGCTCCAACTGGCCTTTGTGCTGGTAAATAAGCGGCGCTTTAGTTTCGGCGTTGATCTGTACAAATAACGAATCGTTAGGCGTGGTCTTAAAATCAGCAGCCAGCTTGTCGATCTGTTTTTTAATCGCCGCCGAATCCTCTTTTGAAGGCGATGCGTTAAAGCTTACATAATCAAAACTCCGGGTTTCCTGGGCATTTTTAAACTGGTTCTTATGCTCGTTATAATAAGCGCTGTAATCATCGTCGGTTACGGTTACCTTACTGTCGGGCAGCGAGGCGTAGGTGAGCTCGGCATATTTAAAATTAACCAGTTTGTTCTTAGCTTCATAATCGTCTTTGGCATCAAGCGAGTTCACATACAGGCCGTTGCGCACAATGGCCATATATTTTTCGGCCTTTTTGGCTTCAACCATCTGGCCAACAAACTCATTCCACTGCACCTTCATCCGGTCCGAATCCTTGGCAGCCTGTATATTGCTTAAAAAATTATTTAATTTAGCTTTATCTACCTGGCCGGTTTTTGGATCGCCAAAGGCCTGCACAATTTGCTGGTTAGGGTTGTTGCCGCTTATCATGGAGCGGGTTTCGTCTACCCCTACGGCAATGCCCAATTTATCTATTTCCTTTTTCAGGATAACCTCATTCAGGTAATTGTTCCAGGTGGTTTCCTGTATGTAACTGGTTAACTGCGAGGTTGGCGCCTGGCCTGATTGTGCTAAGAAATTTTTTGTATTTACATCAACCCTTTTTGAATATTCTTCGTACGGCAGCTTCTCGCCTGCCACTTCACCTATCTCGTTCCGCGAGTCGCGCATGAACGAACTGCCTGACCGTGCTACTTCACCCACAATAAAAGCCGCCAAAGCTAACCCTATCACAATTGCGAGGATCTTCCCCATCCGCTCCCGCAAAAAATTCATTATACCCATATGATCACTAAAATATTAAATCTCTCAAAAAGAGGGCGCAAGATACAAATTTACTCAAATTGTTTAAACACTATTTTTGGATACCCAGGCAAGCATTTACCATCGATATTTCAAAAAATTTACTGGCCAAATTTATTATCCAGATACAGCAGCCCGGTTGAGTTTACCAGGTTTAGCGGATTAAATTTTTCATTGGTCTCCAATGCGCTGCCATGGGCAACATTACCGTTAGCCATCCTTATATCTACCGGTTTACCGGATGTTATTTTATGATAGGCCATGTTCCAGTTCAGTTCATCTGATCTGAAAACATCTCCCTTTACGCTGGTAGCTACTACATTTTTACGGAACCGCACCACTCTCAACGCCTCGTAATAGTAGGCGGTATCGGCAATGATGTTGCCGGTTTCCTGATGGTATTGATCAAACAAAATGATCTTTATACCCTTAGGCATCAGGCGGTAACTTTGCGGAGTATCCTTATTTACGGCATACTCCAGCATCAGGGGGGTAAGCATACGCGCCTTTACAATGGCCGAGTCGCTGAATATGATGTCAACCCCGAGCGTAGTATCGGCCGGGCTGTTTACCTGCTTGGCTGATATTTCGCGTATCTTTTTCAGGTCGTTAGTGCAGGCGCCTAACAGCAACCCGGTTATAACCGCCGCCAGTAAAACATACCGCAATTGCTTTGCCCAACGGTACATGCTGATGCTAAATTAATCAAACTTGTATTTAGTGAACCACTTATCATTAAGCGTAAAGCTTAAATGGAGGTTGATATAGGTTTCACGGATCAGGGCATTATCTAAAGTGCCGCGCCTGCCAATGTCAGCAGCAAAATTCACTTTGTAAAAACTGGTGCCATTGCGCGCCAGGGGCAGGCCCAGGCCAAACGTTACGCCATACTGGTTAATGCTTTGATTATTGATAATAACACTGGTTTTTTCGTAATGGGCGCCCAGCCGGTAATCAACAAGCGCCCAATAGCTGTTCAACGAATTATAATTGGGGTTAAATTGCCCGCCAACATTAATGCCGCTGGTGTTTTGCAAGCCCTGGTTAACCCCGTTGATAGTTAGCTTTGACCATTGGCCCATGCTATAATCGGCGCCTATTAAAAAGGAGTTATCAACTTTATAAGCTATACCAAAACGATTGGTTTGCGGTAAAACTATCTTTGCAAAATTATTTCGCTGGTTTATTACTGTATCGGCTGCCGGGCTTTCAACATTAGTTGTATAATTTGTTTGGTACTGGCTTACAATAAAGCTGGTTTGTGTATTTAACTTTGTACTTGCCGAACCCGAATAACCGAAAGTGAGGTGCTTGGTATCACTAAAATCAACAGTGTATTGCGCACCGTAATCATAATTAAGCCCGCTCACATAGTTATTAGTTTCCTGGCGGGAATTAAATGCCCCGTAAAAAACAGACGTACCGGTAACAGGGAACTCCGTTGATGCGTATTGCTTAAGATCGCCAAAGATATAAGAAGCATTAGCGCCCACAGAGAGGTGTTTGCCTATGCCTATCCCGTAACCAAGGTGTGCCTTTGACAGGCCGCCCTCGCCACTGTAAATGTTATTTACTACGTTGGTATCTGCCGGTGACGACGTGCCATAGCCACGGCTTAAAGTTTGGGTATATTTATAACCCAGTTCGCTATAGGGCATAAGGCCGAAGCTGAATGCGGAATGCTTGCTGATAGGGATGCCAAATGCCACATGGCCTAACCTGAAATTTGAATTGGTTTGGCTTGCATAGCCGGTTTTACTCAGGGTAATTATGTTACTGTAAAGACCGATATCAATCGTTGTCAAGTTTATATTGCTATAAGAGGCAGGGTTGGCAGGATTAATATTATTGTAGCCGCTTATATTATTGGTAGCTGCCGTGATACCACCCATGGCAATATTTTGCGGCAGCGCAACAGGATCAATCAAACCCAAGCCGTACCTTGAATAAGGAGAGCTGGTAGTAGCGGTTGACTGCGCCATAACTGTTATTGCGGCCAAAAAAAGCAGAAAGGTAATAAAGGCCCTGTAGTATCTAATCATTATGCTGTTGTATCGCTGCGTTTAATCCATGCAGAACCAAATAAGGTTCATTTTTAATATAGGGGGCAAAGATGCTATTTTTTAGTAGCCTATCAAAAAAAATACCATCGCCCCCGGTTAATATAATATGTTGTACAGAATGGTTATAACTGTACCTTTCTATAAATCCGTTCAGTTCATATTTCAACCCGTTTTGAACCCCTGACTTTATTGCGCTTTGCGTATCGGCGCCAATATCCTGCTCAAAACTTTCGTCGGGCGTTATTAAAGGCAATGCTGCTGTGTAAAAGTTCATAGCCTTAAACCGCATATTTAAACCCGGGGATATGCTGCCGCCATAATAGCTGCCATCAGCAGCGGCATAGTCATATGTTATGCAGGTGCCCGCATCAATTACCAGGCTGCCTGCCCCTGGATAAAGGCGCTGCGCACCCATTATCCCAGCCAGCCGGTCTATACCCAGCGTTTCCGGCGTTAAGTAATAGTTATTTATCCCGGCAGCCATATCCCTGTTAAAGTATATTAATGGCATCTTAGCCGCCAACCCGGCCTGCCAGTCAAAATTTTCTGTTTTAACCGAAGATATTATTGCCTGGTTAACGTTTTCGCCGGCAATAAAAGTGTTCAGTTGTGGTGTAGCTGTTGTATTATAGTGTTCAATTTTAAGCAGGCGGTCACCATTAAAAATGGCAGCCTTAATATAGCTGTTGCCGATATCAATAATTAAATTAGCCATCAGGCCTTCACCAGCGATAATATGGATTCAAAGATTGCCAGGCCGTCCTGGTTGCCCACCAGGCTGTCAGACGCTCGTTCGGGATGGGGCATTAAGCCAAAAACATTGCGTTGTGCATTGCACACTCCCGCAATATTTTCTACCGATCCGTTAGGGTTGGCATCAGTGGTAATATTGCCGGCCTCATCACAATATCTAAACAGCACCTGGTCGGCATCGTTTATAGCCTTTAATATATCAGCATCAGCAAAGTAATTGCCCTCGCCGTGAGCAATAGGTATCTTCAGGGCGGCCTGTGGTTCTATTTGCGATGTCAACAGCGAGTTGCCCGTTTGCGCCTTTAGATAGATGTTACGGCAAATAAACTTCCGGTTGCTGTTATGCAGCAGTGCGCCGGGCAGCAAGCCGGCCTCGGTTAATATCTGGAAACCGTTGCATACTCCCATTACGTAACCGCCTTTGGCCGCAAATTGTATCACCTCCTGCATAATGGGAGAAAACCGGGCAATAGCGCCTGAGCGCAGGTAATCGCCAAAAGAAAAACCGCCTGGAAGCACCACAAAATCAACCCCCTGCAAATCATGGTTTTTATGCCAAAGCGGTACAACCTGCTGGCCCATAATTTTCTGGAGCACATAAACAATGTCTGCATCGCAGTTGGAACCGGGGAATGTAATTACTCCAAATTTCATGCTACAAAG
>CAZZVY010000198.1:0-6884 GCA_964657585.1 uncultured Mucilaginibacter sp.
TGCCTGGTCAATATCGGTATTGGTGAGCGAGGTGGTTGAAATATACACAGCGCATTTAGAAAACCGGGTAGCACGGCTTGCTTTGTTACCTTTGCAATTTGCAGATTATGCTATATGGCAGCGTAAATATCTTCAGGGTAGCCTTCTTGATAAAAAGTTAAAATATTGGAAAGAAAAGCTGGATAATGTTACGCCATTACAGCTTCCGGCCGATTTTGTAAGGTCGGATGCCAGCTTTAAAGGGGCGGCCATTTCTTTCACTATTAATGCCGAACTAAATCAAAAACTGCAGGCATTGACGCATGCGCATGATGCTACCTTGTTCATGGCCCTGCTGTCGGCTTATAAAGTATTACTTTACCGTTATAGCGGCCAGGAAGATATTTGCGTAGGGACATCAATAGCTGGCCGGCCACAGCAGGAACTCGAAGGCTTAATTGGCTTCTTTGTTAACACCCTGGCTTTAAGGGATAATGTATCTGGCGGAATGACCTTCACCGAATTGCTGCACCAGGTACGTACTACTACTTTAGATGCTTACGAAAACCAGGAAGTATCGTTTGAGAAGGTAGTAGAAGCGGTTGCCAATGAGCGCGACTCACGGCGTAACCCTTTATTTCAGGTGATGTTGGTATTAGGCAATACGCCCGAAATACCTGAGCTAAAGCTGGGAGATTTGACATTGACCGGCCAAAGCTACGAGCAAACAACGGTTAAGTTCGACCTTACTTTCTTTATAACCGAAACTAAAAACGGGTTGCAAGGCTCGGTACAATATAATACAGACCTATACAGCAAAGACCGGATTAACCGGATGATAGGGCATTTTCAGGTACTGCTGGATTCGATAGTATCACAGCCGCAAGCCGAAGTAGGTAAACTGGAACTGCTGCATACATCAGAGATAAAGCAATTACAGCAATTTGCTTTTAGCGAGGCTGCTTACCCGCCTGATGCTACGGTTGTGGGGTTGTTTGAAGCACAGGCATTAAATTTCCCGGACAGGGATGCGGTAATTTTTGAAGGCACATCCTTAACTTATAAAGAACTAAATGAACGCGCTAACCGTTTGGCTAACAGCCTGCGCCGGCGCGGTATTAAAGAAGATATGCCCGTGCCGTTATACATGGCACGCGGATTGGATATGCTTACCGGTATCCTGGGGATATTGAAGGCAGGCGCTGCTTA
This sequence comes from uncultured Mucilaginibacter sp., assembly GCA_964657585.1. Lineage (GTDB taxonomy): Bacteria > Bacteroidota > Bacteroidia > Sphingobacteriales > Sphingobacteriaceae > Mucilaginibacter. Next base: position 1,189 of record CAZZVY010000198.1, read on the forward strand.
TGTGGCGATAGACACAGATTTCCCGGTAGATCGGATCGCCTATATGGTGGAAGACAGCAGGGCCCACTTCGCGGTAAGCAGCGGTCAGTACATGCAGGTATTGGAAGATGTTTCTCCAATGCTGCAAATTATTGAGTTAGATGAACTGAATATTGAGCTTGCGGCAGAATCAACAGTCAATCCCGAAAGATCGTTAAAGCCGGATAACCTGGCTTATGTAATCTATACTTCCGGTTCAACAGGTAAGCCTAAGGGTGTACAGGTAAGTCACCGCAACCTGGTGGATTATGTGTACGGACTGGATAAACGTACGAATGTAAGCGCCTGTAAATCTTTTGCGCTGGTATCAACTATAGCGACAGACCTGGGGAATACGGTATTGTATAGCTCACTTATATTTGGCGGTACGCTGCATTTGTTCTCTAAAGAAACGATAAGCAACATTGAATCGTTACATGCTTACTTTGACGATTATAAAATTGATTGTTTAAAAATAGTTCCGTCACACTGGAAGGCGCTTTCACCCGAAGGCGAAGCGCCGCTTATACCTGCGCGGTTATTAGTGTTCGGTGGGGAATCGCTGCCTAAAGAATCAGTAGAGCATATACGGAATTACAGCGATTGCCGTATCATTAATCACTATGGCCCAACCGAAACAACTATAGGTAAATTACTCTATGAGATTGATCCGCATGAGCCGGTTCCTGATGTGATCCCCATAGGAAGGCCCTTTGGTAATACAGTAGTTTATGTACTAAGTAAAGAAAATATGTTATGCCCGGTAGGTGTGCCGGGACAACTGTATATAGGCGGTACTGGCTTGGCACGTGGTTACCAGTACCAGGAAGAACTGACTGCCGCAAAGTTTGTAATTAATCCAAACGGTGCCAATGAAAAACTATATCAAACGGGCGATAAGGTACAATACCGGAAAGACGGCAACATTATATTTATAGGCCGTATAGACGACCAGGTGAAGATACGTGGATACCGTGTTGAGCCGGGAGAAATAGGCCGCGTATTAGAAGAAAGTGATCTGGTAAGCCAGGCAGTGGTATTGGCGCGTGATGATAAGCAAGGCAGCAAGCAACTGGTAGGCTATGTGGTGCCGCGTGGTACTTTTGATTTGGCAGGTATCCAGACTTATTTACGCCAGCAGCTACCGGATTATATGGTACCGGCCTATGTTTTGGAACTGCCGCATATCCCTTTAACGGCTAATGGCAAAGTGGATAGAAAGCAATTGCCCGATCCTGAAGATAATAATCAGGAGCAAGGCTATGTAGCTCCACGTAATGCTACAGAAACATTGCTTGCAGAAATTTGGCAAGAGGTTTTAGAAATAGACCAGATAGGGGTAACTGACGACTTTTTTGAATTGGGCGGGCATTCTTTGCTGGCAGTTCGGCTGATTTCATTAATACGCAAGGCATTTAAAGCCGAATTGCCTATCAGCGACGTGTTTGATTACCCCACAATAGCAACCTTAGCCAGACAACTCGACCGGCAAAATGATGGGGTGTTATTGCCTGCTATATCCGCTGTAACACCTCGACCGAAGCATATTCCATTATCATTCAGCCAGGAACGTTTATGGTTTATTGATAAGCTGGAAGGCAGTGTACAATACCATGTGCCAGCAGTTTTGCGGCTTGACGGAAGGTTAGACAGGAGTAGTCTTGAAAAATCACTTTCTGCTATAGTACAGCGGCACGAAGTACTTCGTACCATTTATCTTGAAGATACGGCAGGCGTTGGTTATCAAAAGGTTAAGCCTGAGGGTGAGTGGTCGCTAATATACAAAGACTTTACAGCCAATGCATGGGCGTTGCAGGAGTATATCGAAAAAACCATCAAAGCGCCATTTGACCTGTCGGCAGATGATATGTTCAGGGCCAATTTAATTAAGATTGATAGCGATGAACATGTGCTGATAGTTACACTGCATCACATTGCTTCTGATGGATGGTCAAGGTCAATCTTGGTAAAGGAATTGGTTGAACTGTACAGTGCATACACTGGTGCAAGGGCGCCTAACCTACCCATACTGCCGTTGCAATATGCCGATTATGCCATATGGCAGCGCAAATATTTACAAGGAGAAATACTGGATAAGAAAATAGGCTACTGGAAGCAAAAATTAGTAGACGTAGCGCCGCTTGAAATGCCGACAGATTTCCCGCGCCCAGCTTTTCAAAGTACACGTGGGGCCTTACATCCATTCCATATTGACAAGCAGCTGACAGACCGCTTATATTCATTTAGCCAGCAGCACGGGGTTACCTTATATATGTCGTTATTGTCGGCATTTAATGTTTTATTGCACCGTTACAGCGGACAGGAAGATATTTGCATTGGTAGCCCTGTTGCCGGGCGCCAGCAGCAGGAGGTGGAGGGGCTGATCGGTTTCTTTGTGAACATGCTGGCCCTGCGCAGTAATGTTAGTGGGGGGATGTCTTTTTTAGACTTGTTAACGCAGGTAAAAACTACTACGCTGGAAGCCTATGCTCATCAGGAGATACCGTTTGAAAGGGTAGTAGATACCGTAGTAACCAAAAGGGATTCGAGTCGTAATCCTTTGTTCCAGGTGATGCTGGTATTAAGGAATATGCCTGAAATACCCGAATTACGTTTAGGCGAAGTAAATCTTTCTGTTAAAGGACAGGAACATACCACCACGCTATTTGATATTAGCTTTTTTATAACAGAAACTAAGACCGGACTTGATGGACACGTAGAGTATAACACCGACTTGTTCAAAGCCGAAACCATAGCTCAATTAGCAGGGCATTTTAAATTATTGCTGGCCGCAATCACCGCAGATCCGGTAGAAAAGGTAGGGTTGATGCCAATGCTCAGCCATCCGGAGCGGTTGCAGTTACTGGAGGGCTTTAACGCCACGCAGGCCAAATATCCGTCGGACAAGAGCATAACCGAACTGTTTGAGCAACAGGTAAAGCAAAACCCTGATGCGGTAGCCGTAGTATTTGAAGATACGGCGCTTACGTACCGTGCACTTAACAAACGGGCGAACCAGCTGGCGCATTACCTGCAAAAACAAGGCGTTAAGCCGGAGATGCTGGTGCCTATCTGCGTGGAACGCGGCCCGGATATGATTGTAGGATTGCTGGGGATATTAAAATCAGGGGCGGCCTATGTGCCGGTTGACCCGGACTATCCGCAGGACCGGATCAGCTATATGCTGGAAGACAGCGGTGCAGCGTTGATAGTGAGCAACAAAGCCAGCCGTTCACTGCTTTCAGGCACGGCAGCAGTTATAGAGATTGATACCGGCTGGGAAGAAATAAGCAAGGAGCCTGCGGATGACCTGCCAGTTAAACCTTCGGCAAGGCATATTGCCTATGTCATATACACCTCCGGTTCCACCGGCAAGCCCAAAGGGGTGATGGTAGAGAACCGCAGCATCATTAACTTGGTGTTAAGCGTGGCCAAAGAAGTTGGGTTTACACCGGAATCTTGTTTCCTGTCAGTCACCACCTACAGCTTTGATATCTGCTATCTGGAGTTGTACATGCCGTTGATCAGCGGCGCCAGGCTGAACATTGTCTCGAGAGAGACCGCGGCAGACGGCTACATGCTGGCTAAAAAGCTGGCCCGGTACCAGCCAACGCATTTGCAGGCTACGCCATCAACATGGCAGTTATTGCTTGACGCCCAATGGCGTAATAGGGAAGGTATCAAAATGCTGATAGGCGGCGAGGCCGTAAAGGAAGACATTAAGGAAAACCTGACACAGCGGGGCGAAGTATGGAACGTGTACGGCCCTACGGAAACCACCATCTGGTCCACCATACAAAAGTTAGCGCAGGGGCAAAAGGTTACCATAGGTAAACCGGTAGCTAACACCAGCGTATTTATATTAGGCGCATACCAGCAGCTGAACCCGGTTGGGGTAGCCGGGGAATTATGCATTGGGGGGGATGGACTGGCACGTGGTTACTTTAAGCGCCCGGAACTGACCGCTGAAAAATTTGTCAAGGATCCGTTCAGCAAAGACCCGGGTGCACGGATATACCGCACGGGCGACCGGGCCCGCTGGCTGCCTGACGGCACAATTGAGTACCTGGGCCGTATTGATACGCAGGTAAAGATACGCGGTTACCGCATTGAACTGGGGGAAATAGAAACGGTATTGCAAAATAGCGGATTGGTTAGTCAATCGGTTGTACTTGCCAAGGAAGGAAAGGAAAGTAGCAGACTGGTAAGTTATTACATCCCGAATGAAAAAATAGTTAAAGAAAAGGAAACCGAACTATACCAGGCCCAGGTAGCCAGTTGGAAAGAGGTATATGAACGCGAATACAAGCGACCAAAAAAGAATGATGAAAATGAAGAATTTGATATAGATATATGGATTGACAGCTTTACCGGTGTCCCTATTGCTGCCGAACAAATGCAGGAATGGGTGGATGATATTATTAGGGTGATAAACCCGAATAATGCAGGTGAAGTACTGGAAATAGGCTGCGGTACAGGTTTAATATATTACCGCCTGGCCGGAAAAGTGAAAAAGTACATTGGTACAGATTTTTCAAGGGCGTCTGTTAATGGCATAAGTAATCGTATAAAAAAGGGGCTGCGGGATTATGGCCCAACAGAGTTAAAGGTATGCGGCGCCCATGAGGTTACCTTAAAACCGGGTGAAAATGTTGATACGATCATCCTGAATTCCATCGTACAATATTTTCCGGGTCAGGGTTATATGGATGAAGTTATTGCCCGCAATGTAGGTTTGCTGCAAGGCAAAGGCCGTATCATCATTGGCGACGTACGTGACAACCGTTTACTAAAATTGTTTAAAAGCCGTCTTTACATAGCAAAAACACAAGGTTCGGCAAGTATCAGAGAATTTAGCTGGGGTGTCGATCAGGAAGTGTTAAAGGAAGAGGAATTATGTTATTCGCCAGACTATTTTTATCAATTACGATCACAATACCCGGAAATAACTCATATAGATATCCAGTGGAAGCGGGGGGTGCATATTAATGAAATGTCCCTGTACCGTTATAATGTTATTATTTACGTAGGGATTGACCACGAGATCAGCAAACCGAAGTGGCAAAGCTGGAAAAACATTAGCGATAAGCAAAATATAATTAACCAGTTTGATCAGGACATTAGAGTAATTGCGTTAAAGGATGCACCTAACCCGCGTCTGTTTAAAGAACGGTTGTTGAATAATGCGCTGGAGTTTAACACTGCTGGTACTGTTAGCGATCTGCTTGAAAGCATCAGTAAAACAGATAAAGGTTCAGAAGAAGTAGAGCAAATTTTACAGGCGGCGAATTTAAAGGGATACAGTTACAAACTTTTTGTTGACGAAGACCCGCTATTGGTTAACATATTAATTGAGAAAGAGCCTTCGGATAATTTTATCCAGCAAATTTATAATGATCCGGAATATATAAACAACCATGAGTACACCAATATTCCCTTATTTACCAATATCAGTTTTTTAATACAGAAATCTATCCGCAATTTCTTATTGGAAAAATTACCAGAATACATGGTACCTGGTGAGTTTATTGCCCTTAATAAATTACCGCTGACGGCCAATGGTAAAGTTGACCGCTTATTTTTAAGCCAGCGAGAAGATAAAGCGGGAATAAATAAAATGACCTATCAGGCCCCGCGTACATCAACTGAAACAACATTATCGGAGATCTGGCAGGAGT
>CAZZVY010000199.1:0-6866 GCA_964657585.1 uncultured Mucilaginibacter sp.
AAATTGAACGGATTTTATTTAACCTGCTATCAAACGCGTTTAAGTTTACTAAAGAGCACGGGCATATAAGTATACTACTTAATTTACAGCATAACACCCGGCCACGTACAGAAATTTTAGAAATTAAGGTAATAGATACCGGCATTGGGATACCTGCTGAAAAATTAGACAAAATATTTGAAAGGTTTTTTCAAAATGACGTACCTGGATATATGGTAAACCAGGGAAGCGGCATTGGCTTGGCCATAACTAAAGAATTTGTGAAGCTGCATAAGGGCGACATTACTGTAGAAAGCGAGGAGAATGAAGGAAGTTGTTTTACCATAAAATTGCCGTTAATTAATAATAATGAAAGAAGAGTAGATACGAATAATACCCTTGTGCACCATTCCGAACTGCCTCATACCGTAACCGGCAAAGCCTTAGGAAAAAAACCGACGATATTATTGGTAGAGGATAATGACGATTTCAGGTTTTATTTAAAAGATAACCTTAAAGAGTATTTTCATATCATTGAAGCAATAAACGGTAAGGAAGGCTGGCAAAAGGCTTTAGCACTGCACCCTAATTTAATTGTGAGCGATATTAGTATGCCTGAAATGAATGGCATAGATTTATGTACGAAATTAAAAAACGATAACCGCACTACCCATATTCCAGTTATTTTATTAACCGCGCTCACCGGTGAAGAGCAGCAACTAAAAGGCTTGAATACCGGCGCTTCCGACTATTTGACCAAGCCGTTTAATTTTGAAATACTTTTATCCAAAATCAAAAACAGCCTTGTACAGCAAGACCTGATGCGTAAAACGTATTCAAAACAGGTTGAAATTTATCCTTCAGAGGTGGTAGTTGAATCGCCCGATGAATTATTTGTAAGCAAGGTATTACAGTTAATTGAACAAAACATATCCAACTCAGATTTTTCAGTTGAAGAACTAAGCAGTGAATTGTGCATGAGCCGGGTTACCTTATACAAAAAAGCCCTGATGCTTACTGGTAAAAGCCCGGTTGAACTGATAAGAAGCGTAAGGTTAAAGCGGGCCGCCCAATTACTGGAGAATGGCTATTTAACCATATCACAAGTTTCATATAAAGTAGGTTTTAAAAGCCAGAAATACTTTACCAGGTCCTTTAAAGCAGAATATAATATCCTTCCTTCTGAATATATCTCTGTAAAAAAAGAAACAACCGTTAAATAAGCCCTGCTCTTTAAGTAATTGTATTTATTATTTATAGACACAAATGTTAAGCTAAGCGCACGTTTAGCTTTATTTTTGTCTGAAAATTTAATAAAATACTTATAACTAATTGATTATTAATTTTTTAATAAGATTTAACATTTGTATCCCTATTTGTAAACATGGTGGTATTTTTTGTACTGTATGTTTACAACGCAATTACCAATTGTAACCAGTATAGAGGTTAAAATCAATTTTACTGTCTAACCAATTATTGTAAGAAATGACTAAACATTTACTTGTCAATGTTAATTTGATGCATGTTTATACCCAGGCTGTGCCCGGGTTAATAATTAATAGATTAAAACAACTAACCAATCCTTTTACTGCACTTCTTGTGTTTGTACATTCCACACCCGGTTATCATTATAAAAAAGAATAGCCTGATTTCTGGAACTGCAAAATCTGAATACGATCACACACACATAAATAATTGTAACCAATAACCTAACAATTTAAAACATGAAAGAAGATAATCTTGGCGCCCATTAATTGATAAGCAAGGCCTATTATAGCCTTTGTAACTACATTATCCGGTTTGGCCGGCGTAACCCATTTAAAATCAAATGTATGTATGAAACAAAAACATTTACTAAAAGAAATAGCCTTAATAATCTTTATCTGCACAACCGCCTTGCTTGCCGTTGGTCAGAATAAAATTTTGAAAAACTCATCAAAAGTAGATACCCTTTCCTATGATGATTCGCTTATAAGAGGTAAAGTTAACCTGCCTTTAAATATTACCGTTGCACCTAATGCTACAACTGCATCAACGCAGGCTATTTATAATACAGATATTGTTAAACAACCTGTAACTAATGTACTTAATGCACTTACCGGGCGCTTTGCAGGATTGTATACTTTACAAAGCTCTGGGCAGCCAGGTGCTGATGCAGTATCATTAACCATGCGTGGCCGGACACCGATTATATTAATAGACGGTGTACCACGGTCGCTCACCTATATGGATCTGGACGAAGTAGAATCTGTAACCGTTTTAAAAGATGCCATGGCAACCGCTATGCTTGGCGTAAGGGGTGCAAACGGAGCCATTTTGATAACTACCAGGCACGGTTCAACCGGTGCCCAGCAAATATCCTTTACCGTGCAGTCGGCATTTCAGCAACCGCTGGGTTTATTAAAACCGTTAAACGCTTTTGATTACGCCACTTTACGAAACGAAGCGGTTAATAATGAAATAAGTGTAAACCCAAATTTCAGCACTGGTTTATTATATAGTGCTGCGGATCTGGCGGCATTTCAAAATCATTCTGACCCTATAGGCCACCCGGATGTAAACTGGTATAACCAGATACTTAAATCAACTGCTCAGCTAAACCGTTATACGCTCAGCATCTCGGGCGGTAACAGCACGGTAAGATATTTTACAACTGTTGAACATTTATATCAGGATGGATTATTTAAAACCAGTGATATTAATACCTATAATACTAACGAGTATTTGAGCCGTTACCTCATCCGTTCAAATGTTGATATACAAATTACACCCAAAGTTACAGCCGGCGTACATCTGTTAGGAAGCATTGCCAATGAAAATGAGCCGGGCTTTACTACAGCTACTATTTTCAATTCGCTGTTAACAACCCCAAGCAATGCTTATAATATATATAATACAAACGGTACTTACGGCGGCAATACGCTTTTTACCAATAACATCTTGGGCCAAACCATAAGTTCTGGTTACCAGCAAAATTATACCCGCAACATATTTGCCGATTTTTATGTAAAACGTACCCTTGATGAAATAACCCCCGGCATGTATGCCAAAGCATCGGTAAATTATACCTCCACCGTAAATGAGAATATAAACCGCAGCAAGCCGGTAATAGCGTATCAGCAAACAGGGTCAGGCAGCGCTGCCACTTACGGCGCTGCGCTTACTGCTACCAGCGCACAAATAAATACAAATTCTATCAGCGGCACTACAGGGGTAGCTGGCGTAGGGCAATACCGGCAGATATATACAGAGGTAGCAACTGGCTGGAACCGTACATTTAATAATACCCATGGCTTTGATATTGAATTGCTTGCTAACAGCGATAGCAAAAGCGATGGTGCAAACCTGGCTTACACGGTACAGGGCATATCTGCCCATGCAAGTTATACTTACAAACAAAAGTATATAGCCGAGGTAGCCGAAGCCTATAACGGATCAAATTACTACCCAACGTCAGATCATTTTAAATACGGTTTCTTTCCAGTAGCAGGCGTGGCCTGGTACATTACAAAAGAGGACTTTATGAAGCCGTATACCTGGTTAAATACTTTGAAACTGGCAGCTAACTATGGCAGGGTAGGTAATGATAATCCTGGTTATTTTGTTTACCTGCAAAGGTATAACAATGCCGCAACGCCATATTTCGGCACATCGGTAGGGGCTAACACAAGTTTGGCGGAAGGCACCTTGGCCAATCCTAACATTACTTATGAAAAGGCTAATAAATTAAATATAAGCCTGCAGGGTTCGCTTTTACAGGATAAATTAGGCTTTGCGGTTGATTACTACAATAATCAATTCTTCGATCTGCTTATTCAGCGCGGCCAGGCCACCTCGTTAATAGGCAATGCTTATCCAAATGAAAACATTGGTAAAAATCAGTATACCGGTTTTGATTTCCAGCTATCGTGGCGGCAGTCAAAAGTAAACGGCATCAGCTATTATATAGCGCTTAATGCTGGTTTACAGCAATCTAAAGTAATTTACAGTAATGAAGTTACCCAGCCTTATCCCTGGATGCAACGTACCGGCCAAAAGGTTGGCCAGGCGTTTGGTTATGTTGCCGCAGGCCTTTTCCAAAACCAGGCCGATATTGCAAATGCTAAACAAAACGGCGTTGGCGTTATCCCCGGCTATGTAGCCCAACCCGGCGATATTAAATATGTAGATCAAAATGGCGATGGGGTAATTAACCAGTTTGACCAAGTGCCTATAGGGCCAAAAGGGCCGCTGATTACCTATGGGGCCAATATTGGTTTTAGTTACAAAAATTTTGATATAAGCGCCTTGCTGCAGGGTGTTGGCAACTACAATGTTTATCTTAATGGTAATAGCTATTGGGAGTTTCAAAACAATGGTTACGGGCAAGCCTACCAGCAGCAGTTGGGAAGGTTTACCCCGGCTACTGCGGCTACTGCCACTTATCCCCGGTTAAGTATAGGCACCAACAGTAATAATGAAACCTTCTCTACCTACTGGTATCGCAAGGCCGATTTTATGCGGTTAAAAAACCTGCAGGTTGGGTTTACATTCCCTCAGCGATATGCTAACGCAGTTAAACTAAAATCGCTTAGAATATTTGCAAGCGGCGCCAATTTATTTACAGTTACCAGTCTTAAAGGCGGATTAGACCCGGAAGATTATAATGGCGCCTATCCAATTCAAAGATTGTACAACCTGGGCATAAGCGTAAAACTATAACCATAATATCACCACCATGAAAAAAGCAATATATATATTCCTTTTATACTTTATTGTAAGTGCGGTATTACCGGCGTGCAAAAAAGTGGAGAACGAGCCCCGGGATTTGAACACGCTCGCTAACATCTTTGATCCCCAGGATTTGAATGCAACGCTGGCACAACAGTTTTTAAATGATATATACAATTTTTTGCCAGTAGGCTTTAACCGCATCAGCGGCGATTTTCTTGATGCTGCCTCGGGCGATGCTATCCCAACACTAAGTAATACGCCGGTATCTTATTATAACAACGGGCTGGTATCGTCTACCAACAACCCTGATGCTTATTTTAGCAATAGTTATAACGGCATACGGCAGGTAAACAATTTTTTAGCCAATATAGATAAGGTACCGGTGCCAAGCAGTAACCCAACCCGCACTATTACCTGGAAAGCTGAGGCCCGGTTTATAAGGGCTTTCCTTTATTTTCAATTATTGGAGAGGTATGGGGGCGTTCCGCTTATTGGCGATCAGATTTTTTCATTGACTGATAATCTACAGCTTCCGCGCAATACTTATGCTGATTGTGTAAGTTACATTGTAAGTGAATGCGATGCTATTAAGGCACAATTAAACCTGGAGCCTATTGCAGCTACAAATTTAGGGCGTATACCGCGCGGGGCGGCAATTGCGCTGAAATGTCGTGTTTATCTTTATGCAGCAAGCCCATTATTTAACGGTGGCGGCATTGAGAGTGATGCAACCTTGAAAGCCCTGACCGGTTATCCGACAAATGATCCAACACGCTGGCAAAACGTTATCAGCGCTGCAGAAGAACTGATCGCTTTAAATGCTTATTCGCTTGTACAGTCCGGCACTACTGGTTATGTAAATATTTTTTCTCAAAAGCAAAATTCCGAAGTTATCCTGGCAAAGCAGCAGGTAAATGATTTTGCACTCGAAACATCACAGGCCCCTGTAGGCTATGCGGTTAACAATGTGCAAAGCGCCGGCCGCACAAGCCCTACGCAGGAGTTTGTTGATGCCTTCCCGATGTTGAATGGCCTGGCTATTACCGATCCTGCTTCGGGATATAACCCTTCCGCGCCATATACCGGCCGCGATCCGCGTCTCACAGCCAGTGTTTTCTATAACGGAAGCCTGTGGCTTAACCGCGCCGGCGGCGTGCAAACATTTGACGGCGGTTTGGACAGGCCTAATTTGCCTTCAGTTACACAAACAAGGACAGGATATTATCTACGCAAATTTTTGTACGATAACTCAACCAGTTCCTCTTACTCGTCCCAAAGTCACAACTTTGTTTATTTCAGGTATGCGGAGATACTGCTTAATTATGCGGAGGCCTTAAATGAAGTTGGACGGACAGAAGATGGCGTAACACAACTCATACTTTTGCGCAAACGTGCAGGTTTACAGGCAGGGGCTAATTCCAGGTACGGCATCCCGGTTGGTATAACACAAACTGACCTGCGCACACTAATACAGCAAACCGACCGCCGTGTAGAGCTTTCTTTTGAGGAACACCGTTTCTGGGACCTGCGGCGCTGGAAAATTGCCAATACTGAGCTTAATAAAACGCTGCATGGTATGCAGATCACCAAAAACGCTAACGGAACTTTTACTTATCAGGTTGTACCGGTTACCGCTATAATGTTTCAGGATAAGCTTTACCACATGCCTATCCCTTATAACGAAACGGTGACTGATGCAAACCTTAAACAAAATCAGGGATGGTAAGAATTTTAAAAAATATTGTAAAACCTTATACAATGAAAAAACTTAGATTTTTAAGTACAACCATAGCGTTATGCCTTATTGCGTTTATTGTTAAAGCGCAAAACAAGCAGGTGCAGGGTACCGTTAGAGACGCCCAGGGCCCGCTTCCGGGTGCCTCCGTACGCGAAAAAGGTAATCTTTCTAATGGAGTAACCACTAATTTAGACGGTAAATTCAAACTTACTTTAAGGGGCAGCGGTAATGTGCTTGTAGTAAGCAGCCTTGGGTATACACCTAAAGAAGTAACAGTTGCCGGCACGACCGAAGCAGTAGAGATTAAGCTGGAGGCTACCACGCAGGACTTGAATGAAGTTGCTGTTGTTGGTTATGCTACAGTTCCAAAAAAGACGTTGACAGGTGCACAAAGCGCCGTGTCTGGCGCTGATATTCGTGAAAATCCTTCGCCAAG
>CAZZVY010000200.1:0-6824 GCA_964657585.1 uncultured Mucilaginibacter sp.
AAAACAGTTGATGTTAAGGAAGTGGTTTTTGTAGGTTATGGCACTACCGAAGAATTAACGGCTGATATTACCGGAAAAGTAGTGATGTATATAGCTGCTGACAAGCCGGGAGCTACTGCTGCCGCACCTGCTGCGGCGCCTGCAGGCGGGCGCGGTGGCCGTCGTGGCGGCTTCGGCATGAGCCCGGCGCGCCTGGCTATAATCCAGGCTATAAATGCTAAAAGCCCCGCTTTAATATTGGCCGTAAACCCAACAATGGGCGTTGCAGGCGGCAATGGCGGCGGCCGTGGCGGTGCGCTTGGCGGCGGCACACGTTTAGCCGTTAAAAAGGACGGCCCTCCAGCGCCGGCTGTACCGGTAACCTTCACCATCAGCCCTGACGTTGCAACGCAGCTACTTAAGCCAACCGGTAAAACATTTGCCGATATTAAAACTGCCATTGATGGCGGCGTTTTACAATCGGCAGTTGTTAAGGCTGATATTAAAACATCTTTTGCTTCGGAGGAAAAGGAAATCATCACAAAGGACATTGTTGCAATGATACCCGGCAGCGACCCAAAACTAAAAGATGAAGTGCTGATATTTTCGGCGCACTATGATCATATTGGTTTAGTTACTACCCCCGGCGCTACAGATAAAGTAAATAACGGCGCTGATGACGACGGGTCGGGAACTACCGGTATCCTCACCATTGCCCGTGCATTTGCACAAGCCAAAAAAGATGGCAAAGGCCCGCGCCGTACGGTATTATTTTTAGGCAACGTAGGCGAAGAAAAGGGCTTATGGGGATCGGCATATTATGTTGAACATCCGGTTTTTCCACTGGCCAACACCATTACCGACCTGAATATTGATATGATAGGCCGCGTAGGGTATGATCACATTGGCAAGGCAGATTCGGCGAACTATGTTTATCTTATAGGTGCAGGCAGGCTAAGCACCGACCTGAACAACGTAAGTGAAAAAGCCAATAAAACTTACACTAACCTGGTATTGGACTATCAATATGAGAAGGACGATAAGGAAAATTTTTACGGACGTTCAGACCACTATAACTTTGCTAAGCATGGCGTACCTATTATATTCTATTTTAACGGTACGCACGATGATTACCACAAACCAGGCGATGAAGTAAGCAAGATAAACTTTCCACTGCTGGCCAAACGCGCACAACTTGCCTTTTTTACTGGCTGGGAACTGGCCAATGCCGACAAGCGCCCGGTAGTAGATGCTAAGGATGCCCCAAAACAATAGTTATTGCTGCAAAAAAAGGCTGACCGGATGCCGGTTAGCCTTTTTTAATAGCGGATAGGTGATTTGGCATTTGGCAAGGGTAACTATTATTGTCCCCTGACGTTGATCGCCAGCTACATTAACAATATTGCTCAAATGCGCCAACAAGGTTATCAGCTATCATTTGCGCCGGCCGGCCTTCAATCTGGTGACGTTCTATAATATGCACCAGTTTGCCGTCTTTAAACAGCGCCATTGATGGCGACGACGGCGGATATGGCGCCATATAGGCGCGTGCCTTATCAACTGCTTCCTTTTCCATGCCGGCAAACACGGTCACAAACCTGTCAGGATGTTTTTCGCTTGCGGCGGCTATTTTAGCGGCAGGGCGGGCATTGGCTGCAGCGCAGCCGCAAACCGAGTTCACCATTACAAAAACGGTGCCTTCGCTTTCAATAGCCTCTGTAACCGCATTGGCATCCTTTAACTCGGTGAAACCTACCTTTGTAAGGTCTTCACGCATGGGGGCAACTAAATATTCAGGGTACATCATCTTGTTGTAGTTTTTAACGTTTGCAAAAATATTAAATAATGGCCAGTAATTTTTTTCAGCATCAAATAATAACATTATACTGACCATCGTTAAAACACAATATTTAAAATGCCCGTATAAAGGGCGTTTAAATAGTATTAATCCCTATTATTTTTGAATATTGATGAGTGTGAAACAGACTTTTATAGGTAAATATTTATTTTTAAAAAAAACAACCAAATCATCCGCTGCAGCCACCATTCCTGTTAAAGTACGGCATTTTAACCGGCTTAAGGTTTACACTGCGGCTGCCTCAGTTGGTTTAATTGTTTTGCTGTTTGTAATGAACAGCCTGTCTAAAAAAGCCGAAGCGCAGGCCAGCGAACATGCCAAATTAATAGCGCAGATCAATAAACTGCACAAACAATTAGGCCAGGAAACCATAGCCCTTGATTCTGCCACCACCCAGCAGCAAACCAGCGACCAGAAAGCCATGAGCTACATTGGCAGCATTGAAGAGAAGCTGACAAGAATAAATACTTATTTAAGTAAACGCGGTTTACATGGCTTCAGCTTTAAGCACATTAAAAAGCCGGCATCAAAAACCGATCAGAAATTAACAAGCGAGGTCATTTACTCCTCATACGATAATTATTTGAACCGACTGGTTGATAATGTGGCCAATATGCCCATGGGGTACCCGCGCATCAGTGCGTTCACCTCCTTTTTCGGTGCGCGCAGCAACCCGTTTGATTTTGGCTTGAGCGAGTTCCATCCGGGTATTGATTTCCGGGGTAAAACCGGCGACCCTGTAAAATGTACTGCCAGCGGCATTGTTGAATTTGCCGGCCCGGCAGGCGGTTATGGCAACTGCATCCGAATTAAACATACTGCCAGTCTGGAAACGGTTTATGGGCATTTATCACACATTGGTGTTCACCCGGGCCAGAAAGTTAGCGTTGGCGATGTAATAGGCAAGGTGGGCTCCACAGGCCGCTCTACCGGCTCACACCTGCATTACGAGGTAAGGCGCAACGGTAAAGCAGTTAACCCGGCCCAATACTTAACATTAAATTAAACCGATCAGTTATTAGTGATTGTTGGCATATATCGGGCCGTCCTATTACAGGCGGGCCTGTTTAATTGATAATGTTTCGGGGCTATGACTGCAGCTTTTAGTTGAAATTTGATCTATGCCCAACCATGAATAATTAAACGATAAGCTTACCGCAATTAATCCGTCTCTCTTGCTCCGGTTATTTATATGATAATATTGATATATATAGTGTTTATCAATTTATTTTAATAGGTTTAGGCTGTATGGCAAGCACCCCCTTATCCGGCAGTAGTGCGGCTGACCAGCAGATTATGGCTAAACCGGTCAATACAAAAAAGATCGGCTTGTGGACATGCACATCGCTGGTTGCCGGGAACATGATAGGCGCAGGGGTATTCCTGATGCCGGCAGCCATGGCACCGTTTGGCAGTATCGGTTTACTGGGCTGGTTGTTTTCGGCCATCGGATCATTTTTTATAGCCAGAGTATTTGCCAACCTTAGTAAGTTAATGCCGGGCGTTACTGGCGGCCCATATGCCTATACCCAAAGCGGCCTGGGCGATTTTGCCGGGTTCCTTATTGCCTGGGGGTACTACCTATAAAACGCCATTGGGCTGGCATCACTGGTAATTTCTCTTATAAGCGCGTTGAGTACTTTTTTCCCGGCGCTTGCAACCAACCGGCTTTTAGCTATTTTTACAGGCTTAGGCGGTGTGTGGCTGGTTACTTATATTAATACCCGCGGTATTGTGGCCGGGGGCAAGCTGCAATTAGCTACTACCATTTTAAAGGTGCTGCCGCTTGTTTTAGTAGCCGGCGGGGGCCTGTTCTTTATAAAAGCGAGGTATTTTTTACCATTTAATACCAGCGGCGGTTCAGTATTAAACGCTATTGGCATAACCGGCGCAATGACCATGTTCTCCTACTTCGGCATAGAAAGCGCTACCGTACCTGCGGGCGATGTAAAAGACCCTCAAAAAACCATCCCCCGGGCAACTATTACAGGCCTGTTTGTTGCTGCTGCCGTTTACATTTTAGGAAGCATTAGCGTTATGGGAATGATACCTGCCAAAACGCTTGCCCATTCGCTTACACCTTACTCAGATGCAGCAGCCATTATTTACGGCCAAAATGCCCGTTACTGGGTAAGCGGCGGAATGGTTATTGCCGCTTTCGGTGCGCTTAACGGCTGGACACTGGTGCAGGGACAACTGGCCTTTGCCGTTGCTAACGATAAATTATTCCCTGCTTTTTTAGGTAAGAAAAATAAGGCCAATGCACCCTATTGGGGTATGGTTATTAATGCAGCGCTGATAACTTTTTTTATCAGCCTTAATTATACCAAGGGCCTGGTTGATCAGTTTCGCGCCTTACTGCTGCTGGCAGTTTTAACCTGCCTTATACCGTTCCTTTTTTCGGTTGCAGCCTATCCTGTTATCAGGGCGCGGCAAAAAAATAATGCCGGTTGGGGCGCCGCAATTACGCTGGCGCTGCTGGCCTTTGCATATACCTTATGGATGATTGCCGGGTCGGGACAGCAGGCAGTGTTCTATGGCTTTTTATTGCTAATGGCTGGTATTCCCTTTTATTTATGGCAGGCTTATAAAAAAGAACACCGGATAAATTAGTTCATCTTACCTGCAATGTTGTAATTGCATAACACATCCGGAAGTTTCAACCTTCCGGATGGATTATGAATATATAATTAATGCTTATACGTGTAAAAACAGCTTATCGGCTGGTTTACGTACTTTAGGCATTTTGCTGTAAACGTCATCAGTAGCGCGGAAGCCCAAGGTCATTACCAATGTAGCTGTTAATCCTTTTTCTTTCAGGCCCAATATCTCGTCAAACGCAGCCGGGTCAAAACCTTCCATAGTGCAGGTATCAATATGCATCTCGGCTGCGGCTACATTTAAAACACCAGCGGCTATATAAACCTGCTTTTGCGCCCAAGTGATCAACTCGTCTGCCGATTTTGAATTAACCGTGCCCAGCATCATTTGTTCAAAGCCTGTTAAGTTTGCACGGTCTATGTGGCGTACTTCAGCGGTCTCATCAATGTAGCTTTTAACTAATTGCGCATCAATAACGGTTTCAGCCGCAAAAACGATAACCTGAGAGGCATCTGTAAATTGCGATTGTCCATAACTTGCCTCGCGCAGTTTAGCGCGCACAGCCGCGTCTTCCACCACCAAAATACGGTAAGGCTGTAAACCGTATGATGAAGGCGACAATTGCACAGCCGTAAGCAGGTCATCCAGTTGCTGAGGGGTTAATTTCTTATTCGGGTCAAACTGTTTAATGGCTGCACGCCATTTCAAATTATCTAATAGTGCCATTTTTTTATCTTGATTATATGACACAAAAATAGATGTTTAAACAAATATAGTTGTCATTGGAGGGTAATGGTATAGTCAATATGCTGTCATTACAATTTACTATAACAGCCCTTTGTCCCTTAATTCTTTTTGCCGTTCCTTTTCCTGTCTTTTCAGCTCGCGCTTTTCCTGGCGTATCTGCTTTTTGGTTTTACCGGCAGTGTCTATCTGTGGTTCGGCCTTTTTAGCCGTGTCTTTTTTTCCGCCGCCAAACAAGCGCTGAAAAAAATTAGGCTTTTTTTCCGGTTCAGGCGGCGGGGGCGGCACTACAGTAACAGGCGTATCCCCTTCGTCATCATCGGTTTGCTTTAAAAGCTGATTTAATTTGGCGCTGTCGGCCTTGGTATATGGCCTGCGCAGGCTCTGCTTCAAACGCACAGTATATAAACCATATATGCTGCTGTCGCGATGGGTGGTTAGCCCGTGGCCCTCCATCAGGTTTCCTATGATGTTAAAATAATAACTCAGGCGCGGGGTCAGGCTGCCGTCGGGCAAAAAGTTATATAAACCGGTTTTAGGCTTGGGTACAATGCTGGCTAAAAATATACTTTCGCCAAGGGTAAGCTCGGCCGGGGTTTTACCAAAATAATAGCGCGATGCCTCGCCAATGCCATAAACGTTGCGGCCCCACTCTATAATATTAAAATAAACCTCCAGCATGCGGTCCTTGGTCATGATGCGGTTGTTTTCAATCATCCAAACAATAAGTATCTCTTCAATTTTACGGGCAAGCGTTTTTTGCCGACTTAAAAAGGCATTTTTTACCAACTGCATGGATATGGTGCTGCCGCCGCGTTTAAACTTTTTCTCGATATAATCGGTAGCCAGCGATTTGCGGAACGCCTCCTCAACAAAGCCGTTGTTCTTGTAAAAGGTTGGGTCTTCGGCAGTCATAACAGCGTTGCGCAGGTCGGGGGCAATCTGATCAAGTGGGGTATACATTGGGTTTTCCGGACTGATATTGCGCGGCGGCATGGGCTTGCCGTTCTCATACGGTGTGTATACAAACGGGCCGTTAAGCCTGCCAAAATCAGTTTTTCCGTATTGCACTATCCTGAAACCGTCTTTATCCAGCCGTGAATCGAACTGAACATCCTTCGGGTTAGCCGTATCCAGATAAAAATTAAGTTTATAATTAAGCTTCCCTGCTACCCTTATGCCTTCCAGCGATTCAAAAGTACCCTGCGGGAAAGAACTGAACATATTTTGCGCGTCAACCCAGCCGGTATTTACTTTCAGCTCATAAATTTTTACCGGTTTCAGCGTATATTTGATATAAGGATGGGCGGTCAGGTTTTTAAGGTAGATCACGGATGAACTATCTACCGATATGTAATTTTCGCCTACAAAAATGTTGGCATCAATAGCGCCGCGGGGTATCACAATATCATTAGCAGCTAAGGCGGCCTGGTTAATTATAAGATTACGTGCCGAAAGCGAACTGTAAATGCGGGTTTCGCCGCTGCTGTTGTCCACTTTATTTAAACGGGTGGTAACCGTATCAAAACTCACCCGGGCATGAAAACGTTTTTCAATATAGGGCAGCGTGATCTTCCCCTTATCGGCAAACAGGCTGATGTCGATATTTTTATCAGACGGGTGCATTTTGCCTGCCAGGTGC
>CAZZVY010000201.1:0-6816 GCA_964657585.1 uncultured Mucilaginibacter sp.
TACAAGGGCCATAAAGTATCGGCATCTTCAAAAATACTGGAGGGGTTTACAGCTATTTATTCATCAACCGTTGTTGAACGTTTGCTGGCCCAGGATGCGGTGATTATTGGCCGCACCAACTGCGATGAATTTGCCATGGGTGGCGCAAACGAAAACTCCTGCTTCGGCCCGGTAAGGAATTATGCCGACGAAACGCGGGTGTCGGGCGGATCTTCGGGCGGTTCGGCAGTGGCAGTGCAGGCTGGTTTGTGCCACGCCGCTATCGGTACAGATACCGGGGGGTCTGTAAGGCAGCCTGCTGCATTTTGCGGGGTTATCGGTTTAAAACCTACTTACGGGCGCATATCAAGACATGGCATAATTGCTTATGCCTCGTCATTTGACCAGGTAGGTACAATAACCCGTTCGGTTAGCGATGCAGCCTTATTGCTTGGCGTGCTGGCCGGCCCTGATGAGTATGACAGCACACTCCTGCAAGCTCCATATCCGCTATCGGTGACATCAAGCACCGTACAAGGCAAAAGAAGGATTGCCTACTTAAAGGAAGCTTTAGAGAATGAAGGGACCGATGCGGCGGTTAAAGCCATGCTTACCGCCAGCATAGCTAAATTGCGCACAGAAGGCCATATAGTTGAGCCGGTATCATTTGAATATCTGGATTATTTGGTACCCGCCTATTATATACTGGCCACCGCCGAGGCGTCATCAAATCTGGCGCGGTATGATGGGGTACATTACGGCTACCGCAGTCCTAATGCGGCCGATCTGTTAAGCACTTATAAACTTTCACGCTCTGAAGGGTTTGGCAAGGAGGTTAAACGGCGTATTATGCTGGGCACTTTTGTGTTAAGCGCCGGTTATTATGATGCTTATTATGCCAAAGCCCAAAAGGTACGCCGTCTGATACAGCAAAAAACCATGGAAATACTGGATGCCTATGATTTTTTAATGATGCCTACAGCGCCTGAACCGGCCTTTAAAATAGGCAAAGAAGAGAAAGACCCTGTAGTAAGTTATCTGCATGATATATTTACGGTACAGGCATCGCTGGCAGGTGTACCGGCCATTTCGCTGCCTGCAGGCAGTAACAGCCATGGCCTGCCCTTAGGCTTGCAGTTGCTTACCCGGCAATGTGGCGAGCCGGAATTATTAGAATTTTCGGATTATTTTTTGAAATTAACTTGAAATTAATAACTTAGTATTTTATTGCCGCGTATAATAACCATTGCGATATTAAACCCACATAATGAAAAGACTATTTACGGTTGTATTTTGCCTTACATTATCACACCTAACCCAGGCTTCTGCAAAATTAAAATCATCCGCACCTGCAGACTCGGGCAACGTTAGCGCAAAGCGCGATACGTTATTTGTACCGGTTGTAAGCCCGGTGGCTTATTCGCCTTACCAAAACACCTTTAAACGGCGGCTGGATTCTATCCAGAAAGAAGTACCCCTTAACTATAACGAATTTGTGCAGGGTTACATCGATAGCTATACCGCCCGCAAAAATGATGTTGGCCGTATGCTTGGCCTTGCTAAATATTATTTCCCTATTTATGAGAAGGCTTTCCATGATGCCGGTATCCCTGAAGAGATAAAATTTCTTTCGATAGTGGAATCCGAGCTTAATCCCAACGCAGTATCGCGCGTGGGCGCTACCGGCCCCTGGCAGTTTATGTATGCTACCGGCAGGAACTTTGGTTTAGCCATTGATGATTACGTGGATGAACGGCGCGACCCGATACAGGCCAGTTACGCTGCTGCCGCCTATTTAAAAGATGCCTACCAGGAGTTTGGCGACTGGCTGCTGGCCATAGCCTCCTATAACTGCGGCAAAAGCAGTGTGGAACGTGCCATTGCTCAGGCTGGCGTGCTTGATTTTTGGTCCATCAGGCAGTACCTGCCTGTTGAGACCCGCGGGTACGTACCGGCCTACATAGCGGTATCCTACATCATGCATTTTTATAATAAGCATAATATCACCCCGCAAGCCTGCAGCTTTAACCCTAAAACCGATACCGTAATGGTAAACCGCATGGTATCCATTAATAATATTGCCCAAACACTTGGCGTTGATGCACGGGAACTGGCCTTGCTTAATCCTGCGTACAAGCGCGGCCTCATTAACGGTACTACTGCCGCCCCCCGCCGGATGATAGTCCCTAAAATTACGACCGATAAGTACAGCCTGTTATACGAGGCATTAAACTCCGACCAGGCAAATAACCCTACTTCAACGGCTGCCTACGCGGCTGCCAATTTATCAGATCACAGGTTGTTGGTGCAAAGGCCGGCATATCATACAGTAAAACGCGGCGAGGAACTGGAAGACATTGCCGACCGTTATGGAGTGGAAGTGCAGGACCTGAAAGCGTGGAACAACCTGCATTCCGCCAAACTGATACCCGGCAAAAAATTAAAGCTTAATGAAACTGCTGCCCGGGAAGAGATCCCTTCCGAAAAAAATAAGGCAAAAAGATACCTGACCTACAAAGTACGTAAAGGTGATACCCTTATCAGTCTTGCCGATAAATTTGATGCCAGTGTAGACAGTATTAAAGAATTGAACGGGCTTAAAAGGAATAAATTACAGCCGGGCATGACCTTAAAGTTTACCAAAGCTTAAGCTTAACCCTAAAGCTTAAAGCCTTGATAAACAAACATTAGTTTGCAAAACAAGCCAGGGTAGGCGGGTTACGGTAGCTGTAATTAATAATTTACGTTTATTAGCCTTATATATATATATTTATTATAATATGGCCAATTAACCAACCTACAAAAGCGCATGACCATTTCCGAATTTATAGGCACCCAGCCCGCAGAGCGGCAGGACTTAATGACGGCCCTGCATAATGCAATTATTAATAACGACAGATCAGTTATACCGGTTATCAAGCCAATGATGGGTAAGGAAATGATACTTTATGAAGAAAGGAACTATATGAAATACGGACTTGCAAGCGTGAAAAAGTATATGTCCTTACACTGTCTGCCTATGTACATGAACACGCCGCTGCACAGCAAATATGCTGCTTTATTGCCTGGTGCCCGGTTTCAGAAAGGATGTATAAATTTTACCGGGCCCTCAGAAATGCCTGTTGATATTGCCAAAAATTTAATTATCGATTGCGCCGGTATAAGCATAGCCGATATGCTGGAAGCAAGGAAACAGAAGAACAAATAAGGTACTAAATCATATAGGGTGTGTATTATATTCAGATTAACCCTTATAATAAATTGTTTATACCAATATCATTTGTTAACAGCACACACCCGGTGCTATTAAAATTCAAGATATAATTGATAGTATTGGCAGTTTTGTAAGGTAGCAGAAACTTAGCAAGATTTAAATGGTTTATATATTACAACCAAACGCACATGGCTTTTATTGATTATTATAAAATTTTAGGTGTGGATAAAAGCGCGGACGAAAAAGCAATAAAAAGCGCTTATCGAAAGCTGGCGCGCAAACTGCACCCTGACCTAAACCCTAACGACCCTAATGCCGGTAAAAAGTTTCAGGAGTTAAATGAAGCCAACGAGGTATTAAGCGATCCCGAAAAACGCAAGAAATATGACCAGTATGGCGAAAACTGGCAACATGCCGATCAATATGAACAGGCAAAACAGCAGCAACGTTCATCATACGGAAGTCCCGGCGGTGGTTACCAGTCGGGCGGTTTTGAGGGTTTTGGCGGCGATACTGATTTTTCAGAATTTTTCAGTTCAATGTTTGGCGGAGCAGCTGCAGGTGGCGGAGGCGGTCGCGGGGGTGTTTATCGCGGTCAGGATTTTAATGCCGAGCTTCAGTTAAATTTGCGGGATATTGCCGAAACACACAAGCAAACCTTAACCGTAAACGGGAAACAGATACGTATTACTATTCCTGCCGGTGTAGAGAACGGACAAACCATTAAAATAACCGGACACGGCGGTGCAGGCCGGAATAACGGCCCGGCTGGTGATCTGTATATCAAGTTCAATATCGCTAATGATCCTGATTTTAAGCGCAGCGGGTTTGATTTGTACCGGACTGTGAAGGTTGATTTATATACGGCTATGCTTGGCGGCGAGATTACAGCGGATACTTTAAATGGCAAGGTAAAACTGAAATTAAAACCGGAGACCCAGCAGGGCACAAAGGTAAAACTGAAAGGCAAGGGATTGCCAGTGTATAAAAAAGAAGGCGAATTCGGCGACCTGTACCTTACCTATGATATTCAATTGCCTACAAACCTAACCGATAAGCAACGCGCGTTATTTACGGAATTAGCCAAAACGGCTGCAAAGAATTAATTTATGGCAACAAAAAATTTGATATCTGCCGATGATCTTTGTGCGTATCATCACCTGGAACAAACATTTATCCATTCGCTTTATGATGAAGGCTTGCTGAAGGTAAGCATCGTTAACCAGGAAACATTTATACCGGTGGATGAATTGCAGAAACTGGAAAAAATGATCAGCCTGCACCGCGACCTTGAAATTAATGTGGCTGGCATAGCCTCTATTATTCACTTGCTGGCGCAAATGGATGACCTGCATAACCAATTATACCAACTACAAAACCGCCTGCGATTATATGAAGATTAGTACGCTGAACTAAACTCCAGGATGGCCTCGCTCATGTCATAAACAGGCACATTGCTTATTTTGCCTGCTACAATGCTGCTGCCTGCTGCCGAGCGGTAACCCGCCGCGCAATGTACCACAATGGGCTTATCGGTTGGTATCTCCTCCAGCCGTTCCCTTAATTCGGGCAGGGGAATGGTTAAGCTTTGTTTAAATATCTTGCCGTCTTTAATTTCAGTCTGGTTGCGGATGTCAATGAGGGTATAACGTTCCGGATTTAGCCGAAAATCTTCGAGATCAAATACCGGCGAACTTACCGGCATATCGGCCGGCGCTACCAGCGCAGTAACAATATTTTTCTCATAACCTATCTTCGCCGTCTTCCTGATCATTATTTCCAGGCTTTCTGCATCAGCGGCCAGCAAATAAAATGGTTCTTCGGGGTTTAAGACAGACCCCAGCCAGGTTTCAAACTTGCCGCCCTCCTGTAAATTGATGGCGCCTTGCAGGTGCGCAGCCTTAAAAGCTATAGATGGGCGGGTATCTATAATAGCCACATCTTTCTTAAAAGGGCCATTCATAACACGGTTTATCGCTAAAAGACAGTTTTCCAGTGAATCAGCGCCTTTTTTGTTTAGTTCTACATCATACCCAAAATAGCGGGGTATAAAAGGCTGGTCGCTGGTCAGGAGTTTTACAAACTGCAGTTCGTCCATAGGTTGCAGCGCATAGTTCCCATGTATCTCGCGGCCAAGGGTGCTGTGCAGGTCAGGGCTCATGTTTTTACCGCAAAGCGAGCCGGAGCCATGTGCCGGGTAAACCGTTACATGATGCGGCAGTTTCATCAGCTTATTGCGGGTAGAGTGGTATAGTTGTTTGGCCAGTTCCTCCTTTTGCGCAGTGATGCCACTGGTGTTCTCACGCAAATCGGGGCGGCCAACATCACCTGCAAACAGGGTGTCGCCCGTAAACAGATCTGTTTGGCGGTTGTTCTTGTCTATCACCAGGATACATATAGAATCAGGAGAGTGGCCGGGGGTATTGATGGCTATCAGTTTAATATCGCCCAGGTTAATGCTATCACCGTCATCAAAAGTTTCATGCGGGTACCCGGCGCCTACCAGTTTGCTCGTATAAATAGTGGCGCCGGTTTTTTGATGTATCTCCAGGTGCGAGCTTACGAAATCGGCGTGTGGATGTGTTTCTATAACCCCAACAATAGCTGCCTGGTGCAGCGCAGCAAAATCATAATAAGGCTGCGGGTCGCGTGCCGGGTCAATCAACATCATGCGTCCGTTGCGTAAAACAGCGTACGAAGCGTGTGCCAGGCCGGTATCATAAAACTGGTGGATAAGCATCTTTGGGTAAAGATAGCTGTTTAAGTTAAAGATGTAAAAGATTGAATGGACAGGTTGTTTATAACTTTTATGGCGTATGCCTGTTACGTTTAATTCATGACACAAGCTGATAACCAGACACTTTAAGTTTATAAAGCTTTCTGCTGTAGGGAATATTGAACTAATAATAATATAAGTGTATATATGAGCTGTTTGTAAAAACATACATTATATTGATACTTGTATGATATTGCCTAATATCATTTATTGGATAAAAGCGGTTTGCCCAAACGCAAAAATATTTTATAATCCAAAACCAAACAAAATTACCCGTTTATAACACTTGGACGGTTTTTTGATAAGTAGTAAAAAAAACGTATGATGGCTAAAAGAATATTAGTGATAGATGATGATGAAGACCTTTTGGAAATGTTTAATATAATATTTCAGGAAGAGGGGTATAACGTTGTAGCATCTAACACTGCAGAAACAGTCGAACACATACAGGAGATTGCGCCTGACCTTGTAATACTTGATATACGTATTATAGGTTCAAAAAAAACCGGCGGACAAATTTGTGCAGAAATAAAACGCAAATTTACAGACTACAAGTTGCCGGTTATTTTAGTTTCGGCAGAAACTGACATAAATATTATTGCAAATGAATGTGGTGCGGATGATTATGTAAGCAAACCCTTTGATGTTGGTAATTTATTGTATAAGATAAAACAATACATAACTTAGCGTTAAGTTAAGTTACAATGGAAGAACAACCTAAAAAGCAACGATCAGCAAAAAAAATTAAATGGGGCACTGATGGCGTTAAAGAATTTTTTGTCACTCATTTGAATAAAATATATTCAGCAAAATTACACCTGGTAAAAAATCTTCCTGAAATAGCCGA
>CAZZVY010000202.1:0-6781 GCA_964657585.1 uncultured Mucilaginibacter sp.
ATAATCCTGGAAGATGATGCGCGCATCTTTAAATTGCCGGGGGTCATCTGTCCAAACATAATAGTTACGCAAATTTGAACCTTTAGGAGATTTCCTGGCCCGCTGGAACCAGGGGTGCTGATCAGAAGTATGATTGATAACCAGTTCGGTAATAACCTTAAGGTTACGCCTGTGTGCTTCCTTTAAAAACTGCCGGAATTCAGCTATCGTGCCGTATGATGGGTTGATCTTGTAATAATCAGCAATATCATACCCGTCATCGCGCAGGGGTGAGGGGTAAAATGGCAGCAGCCATATTGCAGTTACTCCAAGGTCTTGCAGGTAATCCAGCTTTTCAAGCAAACCCTTAAAGTCGCCAATGCCGTCACAATTCCCGTCATGGAATGCCTTAATATGCAATTCATATATTATTGCATCTTTATACCAGTGTAACCGGTCGTCTAAAATTTGTTTTTCTTCTGCCATGGCCTTAATTAATTACGCTGCCAACTTGTAAGATATGGGCAGGCATTTGGTGCGGGTTTAGTTGTACGTAGTTCCATTGTTTATGCCATTCATAGCTTTCGCCACTTAACAGGTCGTTAACCCTGTAACTGTCAGGCAGGGATATCCCGATCTTCTCAAAAGGAAGCAGCACGTGCGCGCCTTGTGTTTGATGCGGGTCCAGGTTAACGGCTACAATGATCAGGTTGCCGGTTTTGCTGTCAGCCTTGGTAAAACAGATCACCTGCTCGTTGCTGGTTTCAGCAAATTCAATGTTCCATGTTGTTTGCAGCGCCGGGTTAATGCGCCGTATGCGGTTAACCCGGGTAATAATTTCGCCCAGCCGGGTATACGCCTGCCAGTCCCAATGTTTTATTTCATATTTTTCGTTATCAATGTATTCTTCTTTGCTTCCATGTGGCTGGTTTAGGCCAAATTCATATACAGGGCCATATATGCCATAGTTTGATGACAGCGTAGCTGCCAATATCAGGCGGCTTATATGCGCATTCTCTCCGCCATGCGTTAATGCCGGCGGCAATATGTCAGGCGTATTCGGCCAAAAGTTTGGCCTGAAATAATAGCGCATCTCCGTTTTGGTGAGTTCGGTCATATACTGTTCTATTTCTTTCCTGGTGTTTCGCCAGGTGTAATAAGTATATGATTGGTTAAAACCACCCTTGGCCAACTGTTCCATAAGCCGCGGCCGAGTAAACGCCTCGGCCAGGAATAATACCTGCGGGTGTGCCTGCCTTACCCCGGTAATCATCCATTCCCAAAAACGTAAAGACTTGGTGTGCGGGTTGTCAATACGAAAAATCGATATACCTGCCGCTATCCAGTACTCTATAACGCTCCTTAGTTCATTCCAAAGGCCCTGCCAGTCATCGTTCTCAAAATCAAATGGCAGTATATCTTCATATTTTTTTGGGGGGTTTTCGGCATACTGCACTGTGCCGTCAGGCCGCCATTTAAACCATTGCGGATGTTCGGTAACATAGGGATGGTCTGGCGCACATTGAAAAGCGATGTCCATCGCTAATTCAATATTTAACTGCCGCGCAGCAGCGGCAAGGTCTTTAAAATCATTAAGTGTACCTAATTGGGGGTGTACAGCTTTATGGCCGCCATCCCTGTTACCTATAGCCCAAGGCGAACCAGGGTCATCAGGCCCCGTTGTAAGGGAATTGTTCTTGCCCTTCCTGTTTTTTTCACCAATTGGATGTACAGGCGGGAAATACAATACATCAAAACCCATGCCCGCTACCCTTGGAAGCAGTCGGGTAACATCCTTAAAGGTGCCATGCAGGCCTTCTTGAGGCGCTGCGGAACGCGGAAACAGTTCGTACCAGCTGCTGAAGGCCGCTTTTTTTCGTTCTACTTCTATGTTCAGCACCCCGGGATAAACAGTTACCAGCCCGGGCTGGCGATGCGAATATAGAATGGCTGCAAACTTGCTGCCAGCAGCAACCGCTATACTTTCTGCTTGTTTATCCTCATCTTTGAAAAGCGTTATCCACGTTTCAATTAATTGATTGTCCTGTTGGTTAACCGCCAGCGCCTGCTCCAGCAGTTGTACGCCAATCTGAAGTTCAACAGCAATATCCTGCCCGGCTGCATGCTTTTTTTGCAACCCTTTGCCCCAGGTAGTAAAATGGTCAATCCATGCTTCTATCCTTAATTCAAGCATGCCTGTATCTTCTGTAAGATATTGGCATAACCAGCGGTCGTTGCCAGCCGGGTGCATCGGTATTTGCTGCCAGCTGCCGTTCAGTGGCCTTATGTATGCACTTGCAGCCAGCTCATCGTGCCCGTCGGCAAATACATCGGCGGATATTATAATTGTTTCGCCCACCGCAGATTTAGCCGGCCTGCTTCCACCCGCAACCAGCGGCGATACGTTGTTAATAAATACCCTTTGTTTACCGTTGGAAGTAATCATGCAGCTAACAGATATTGTAATGTTAATGATTAGAGTTACAACCCTGTTTATATTCAAAAGTTTTTTAAAAAGAAATAACTTTAATTAAAAACTTAAAAACTCCTAAAACATTTTTCTATTATCAAGCTTTAATATCATATAAAAAAACTACAAGAATAGAAATTACTAAGCCGTTTCCCACCCAATTGGAAATTATAATTTAACATAACATTATTTAATGAGTACTAATATTTTACCAGGAAAGCCTTTCCCACTGGGCGCGATATGGGATGGAACAGGCGTTAATTTTGCCCTATATTCTGAAAACGCTACCAGTGTAGAGCTTTGCCTTTTTGATGATGAAAAGGGCAGTCATGAAACTACCAAGATAATGATGCCCGAAAGGACTGACTTTATCTGGCATGTTTACGTTAAAGGGCTTAGTCCCGGCCAGTTATATGGGTTTCGGGTTTATGGGCCTTATGAGCCGGCTAACGGGCACCGTTTCAACGCCAATAAACTTTTGCTTGATCCTTATGCCAAAGCCATAGCAGGCACCGTTGACTGGGATAATGCGGTATTTGGCTATGAGGTTGGCCACCCGGATGAAGACCTGAGCTTTAGTGAAACTGACAGCGCACCTTTTATGCCTAAAGCAGTAGTGATTGATGAAAGTTACGATTGGGAGGACGATAAGGCCCCTTCGCTGGCATATTATAATACAACTATTTACGAAGCGCATGTAAAAGGGTTTACAATGCTGCATCCGGATATACCTGCAGAAATAAGGGGTACCTATGCCGCTATGGCGCATCCCGTTACTATTAATTATCTAAAAGACCTGGGGATAACAGCTTTGGAATTGATGCCTGTTCACCAATCTTTATACGACCATTCGCTGGAAGAAAAAGGGCTTAGCAATTACTGGGGGTACAATACTATAGGTTTTTTTGCGCCAGATGCCAGGTTTGCCTCGGGCGGGGTAAGGGGTGAGCAGGTTAAAGAGTTTAAAAGCATGATCAAAGAATTGCACCGGGCTGGCATCCAGGTTATCCTGGATGTTGTTTATAATCATACTGCTGAAGGGAACCAGATGGGCCCTACGCTTTGTTTTAAAGGGATAGACAACGCCTCATATTACCGGCTAACTGACGACAAACGTTATTATACTGATTATACAGGTACAGGTAATACGCTTAATGCCAACCTACCCAGTGTGTTACGCCTGATGATGGACAGCCTGCGTTACTGGATTATTGAGATGCATGTTGATGGTTTCCGCTTTGATCTTGCCGCTACATTGGCCCGCGAACTGCACGAAGTGAACCGGCTAAGCGCATTCTTCGATATTATTCACCAGGACCCGGTGATCTCTCAGGTTAAACTGATCGCTGAGCCGTGGGATGTTGGCGAGGGCGGTTATCAGGTAGGGAAGTTTCCTCCCGGCTGGGGAGAATGGAACGGTAAATACCGTGATTGTATACGTGATTACTGGAGCGGCTCTGAAAATACCCTTGCCGAGTTTGCTGACCGGATAACCGGCAGCGCTGATCTGTATAAAGATTACCGCCGCCCAACAGCCAGCATTAACCTGATTACCGCTCATGACGGGTTTACGCTGCATGATCTGGTGTCGTATAATGAAAAGCATAATGAAGCAAATGGCGAAAACAACCAGGATGGCGAAAGCCATAACCGTTCCTGGAACTGCGGCGCAGAGGGCCCGACTGACGACCCCGAGATCAATGCACTGCGGCAGCGGCAAAAAAGGAATTATATAGCAACGCTGTTGTTGTCGCAGGGGGTGCCCATGCTGGTTGCAGGTGACGAGCTCGGCCGCACACAGCAAGGCAACAATAATGCTTATTGTCAGGACAATGAGATATCCTGGCTTAACTGGGAAACCGCCGACAGGGAACTGATAGAATTTACACGTAAGCTAATTCGCCTGCGGAACAGTCATGCGGTTTTTTCTCGTAAAAACTGGTTTAGGGGCGTTGCGGCCAGAGACACACGTATAGAAGATATTGCCTGGTTCCTGCCTGATGGCACACAAATGGAGGAAAGTCACTGGATACAAGATTTTGCAAAATCAGTAGCCATGTACTTAAGCGGCAAAGGTATACTGGCCGTAGACTCGCAGGGGGAGCCGGTTATTGATGATAATTATTATCTTATTTTCAATGCACACGACGAGGGGCTTGATTACCGGTTGCCACCTGCCCTCTACGGTAAACAGTGGGTTAAAATTATAGATACCAGTTCTGCTGTCGACCCGGATGATAAGGTATATCAACCTGGTGATAAGGTACATGTACAGGGCCGTTCAGTTGTATTATTAGAAAATAAGATACCGCACCATGCCTGATATAAGTGTTGCTCACAGGACCCTTGGGGTAAATTTTAACGGCGATGGCGGGGCCGATGTATTGATATGGGCCCCTAATTCAGATTTGGTAGCTGTTAAGATTAACGGCCATACGGAACTGAAACTTACTAAAAAGCCTCATGGTTATTGGGAAACGGTTACTAAGGATATAGCGCCCGGGGATGCGTACCAGGTTTTGGTAGGCGGGCAGTCCCTGCCGGATATTTACTCCTTGAGCCAGCCTGATGGTGTGCATGGCGCCTCAGTTGCCGTTGATCTGAAGGCTTATCAATGGAATGACCCGGACTGGAAAAATATTCCGCTGAAAGATTATATTTTTTACGAACTGCATACCGGCGCCTTTACACCCGAGGGTACGTTTGAGGGGATCGGAAAAAAGCTGGATTATTTAAAGGCATTAGGCATAACTGCTATTGAGCTTATGCCGGTAGCTCAATTTCCGGGCAGCCGCAACTGGGGTTACGATGGGGTATTTCCGTTCTCAGTGCAGCATAGTTACGGGGGAGCTGCCGGTTTGCAACAACTGGTAAATGTTTGCCATGCCAAAGGCTTGGCCGTTGTGCTTGATGTGGTTTACAATCATGTTGGCCCTGAGGGCAATTATTTGAGCCAATACGGTCAATATTTTACAGCTAAATATAAAACGCCCTGGGGCGATGCGTTGAATTTTGATGATGCCGGGTGCGACGAGGTGCGGCGGTTTTTTATTGAGAACGCATTGATGTGGCTGCGCGATTTTCATATCGATGCATTAAGGCTTGATGCTGTGCATGCCATAAAGGATTTTAGCCCTAAACATTTTTTAAGGGAGTTAAAAGAGCACGTACACGACCTTATGGCAGCTACCGGCCGCACACATTACCTGATAGTGGAGTGCGACCTGAACGATCATCGCTATATTGACCCGCTTAGTGATCGGGGGTTTGGCATGGATGCCCAGTGGAGTGATGAGTTTCACCATGCGCTGCGTGTTACCGCCGGTGAAAAAAAGCAAGGGTATTATACAGATTTTGATGCCATCACCTCACTGAAGGAAGCTTTTGAACATGGCTATGTATACTATGGCCAGTATTCCGTTCAGCGTGAAAAAACTTTCGGTACAGATCCGGTTAATAATAAAGGTCATCAATTTGTGGTTTTTTCACAGAACCATGATCAGGTAGGCAACCGGATGATTGGCGAGCGTTCCAGTCAGCTGTTCAGCTTTGAAATGCAGAAGCTGATGGCGGCTACGGTGATGATAAGCCCATTTTTGCCGATGTTGTTTATGGGTGAAGAGTATGGAGAAACAAACCCTTTCCAGTATTTTGTAAGCCATGGCGACCCTGAGCTGGTAGAGGCGGTTAGAAAAGGGCGTAAAGAAGAGTTCGCATCTTTCCATCAAAGCGGCGAGGCGCCCGATCCTCAGTCAGAAGATACATTCAATAATTCTCAACTGCAGTGGCGCCTGCCGGGAGTTGAACCGCATGCCACAATGCTGCGATATTATCAGGCGTTGATAGCGCTCAGAAAAACGCACCCTGCGCTTAAAAAACCTGATAGGAACGGGCTTGAGGTTATAGCCAGTCCGGATAAAAATAACCTCGTTCTTGTGCGGGTGCAGGGCAGCAGCAAACTATGTTGCCTGTTAAATTTTTCAAAGGATGGCCAATCCATTGATCTGCCAGAAGGCTTTGACCGGCCTTCCCTGCTATTTAATTCTGCAGACGCACAATGGAATGGACCTGATGCTTCTACGGTATTTTCAGAAGCCGGTAAAGCTGTCAGGCTAAAGCCGGAAAGTATTTTAATTCTTGAAGAAAATGTTTAACCCGATAGCTACCTACCGAATACAGTTTCGCCAGCAGTTTACCTTTAAAAACCTGATGCAGATTATCCCATACCTGCATGAATTAGGGGTAACCACCATTTATGCCTCACCTATATTTGAGGCAACTCCCGGCAGCAATCACGGATATGATGTTACTAATCCCCACCGTATTAATCCC
>CAZZVY010000203.1:0-6748 GCA_964657585.1 uncultured Mucilaginibacter sp.
AAGAATAGAAAAAGAAAAAAGGAGGCCGAAAAGATTTAGCTAGTCTGGCCAAAAACCTCGAGGTTTTTCGGTCGGTAGGCTCGACCCGTAGATAGAGGGCCCAAAGGGAAGGGGAAGTCTCCTCCAAATATGTTCAAGAAAATGATTATGGTTGGATAAGTACGACAAAAATTACCGACATAGCTAATTTTCTCAAAATTATCGAAAAAGATAAAAGAAAAGCTTTCAAAATTAATAATGAGGCAGCAGTCAAAATTAAAATTGAATATCACCCTGAGAAATTAGCCAAGGAATATATTGATTTTTATCGTACATCTAAAAACAATATATTTGACTACGTGGTGAAACTTTAGCACGTAATGAGCTAATTAACGACAATCAAACTACATATCGTATTGAAACCTAAATGATATTGAAATCGTATAACGAATGGCAAATACCTAATTATTAATATGCGGTTGTTAAATTTAAAACTCATTTTATTTACTATTTGTACCTTTTTTTTCTTTTCAGTTAATATATTTTTACAGTCAGCTTGGGGACAGATATTACAAAACGATGCTTCTTCTCCATACACTTTTACTTTAAATAATCAAGCTAATACTTCAGCTGGTGTGTATAAGGATAGTACTTTAATCAGAACACTTTGGAGCCTTATTAAATATGATGCAGGCACTTATCCGTTAACATGGGATGGCAAGGACGATTTAGGTAACCCAATGCCTGCAGGCAATTATAATATTAAAGTTGTTTCAAATAATGTGAAATATGAGTGGCAAGGAGTAATAGGTAATACCTCCTCTACCAATACTGGCAGTACCGTTCACAGAGGATTTTATTATTTTATGACAGATTTAACATTTGCTGGCAACACTGCTTATTATTGCAGTGGATATAGCGAGGCGAGGCCAAGTGTTTTTAAGTTTGGAACATTGGCGCCTCAACAAAAGTTAAATTTGGAAAGCCCAACTACAACAACTGCGCAAATAGAGATAGCGGACAATGACGGAAACAATATCTATTGGGCAGCATATGATCCTTATGTTACAACCAAAAGTTTTGTATACGGCACTAAATTGACTGATGGCAGCGACGCAACATTTGAAGCGGGGCAGTATTTTAAGCCACAAAATGCCCGAGCTTACAACAGTACCATATCATATACAGATGCCACTAACTCTACTATCACAGGGTTAGCCGTTCAAAAGAAGCACAATTTTCTTTTTATATCTCGAAAAGGTCTAAACAAGCTTTACGTCTTAGACAAAACCACAGGTAGCTTAGTCCAAACAATTTCTGTTAATATGCCAGGCGCATTGTGTGTTGATGGAAATGATAATTTGTGGATTATTTCAGGTACCAACAATATACAACAATACGCAGTTAGTTCAAGTGGTTTATTGGCTAAGCCTATGCTTAGCATCACCGGCACGTCGTTGCCCATGTCTATATCTGTATCACCTGATAATTCTACTGTTACAATCTGTGATACAGATCCAGCAAGTCAACAGGTCAAGGCCTTTAGCAATATTACAGGCGTTTTATTATGGACTTTAGGAGATGCTGGTGGCTATTATAATAGCCCAAGCGTTAATAATCATAAATTTTATTATAATTATAAAGGAGGAATGGCTACTTCTTTTTACCCATTTGTACGTTGGCAATCTGATGGAACTTTTTGGGTAAATGATCCAGGTAATTTTAGAGTAATTCATTTTGATGCTAATAGAAATTATATCGAAAATATTATGGCTTGTGGGCCATCCTATTCCACCTGGGCTGATAGGAATGACTTAACAAGAGTAGGCGCTAACTATATGGAATTTCAGGTTGATAACACCATTGTTCCAACGGGTTCAAGCGGTTGGTCTTTGAAGAAAAATTACGGTGCAAATATATCAAACGCATACGATGGGTTTACTGGCATAAAGTTTACAACTACCATTACCAGTGGGGGCATCACCAAAACATTTGCATTTATACGCAGAGCTGGCGCTGATCCGCGTTACATGTACGAGGTTATAGAACTTATGCCCGGCGATAAGCCAATACGTTTCACGGGTATCATTAAGCAGCAAGGCATTATGGATAAGGATGGTAACTACATATCTATCGATATAGATAAGAACGGGAACACCATTACTAACAGCCTTAAAAAGTTTGCATTTAATGGATTTGATAATTTAGGTAACATTATTTGGAGCAGTGCTTATGAATATCTTTACGACGGTTCCAAACTACCTAACACGCAATCATTCCCGCCCGAAGGACCGAGAAATGATGTGTTAACTGCAAGTAATAAAGTAATTTTTTATAACTATTATGCTACACCCGGTTTGCATTTAGGGGCGATTCAAAAAGGAGACAATAAATGGTTATGGGGAACAGCTATGGCAACTGATAGAACTAATTATTTGGGGCCTTTCCCAGGTCCTAAATATTATGATTCAGGCAATTATGTTGTAAATGAATTTGCCGGAAGCAATCAAATGATAGTAGATAATAACATCTATATTGGATACCATGGTGAAAATTGGAAGCAAGGACAAACCAATTATTATAATCATTATGCTGACAATGGTTTAGCTGTTGGACAATTTGGTATTGGTTTTGGTGGCGGACAATGTACTGAAGAAGCACCTGCCATGATGGCGGGCAATGCCTTAACACCACAGATGGTAAAAGGCGAAACCACTGATATAAATTATTTGTGGCATGGTGATGAAAGTTTCCATGCGGGTATACATCGTTGGAAAATATCTGGGCTTAACAGCATTGCTGTACAAATCATACCAATTACTTATCCTTCAACTAATATGGCGCCTGCAGTATTACCTGGTGTAGATTTGTTGGCAGGTGTTCCTGCTTTTAGTACTTTTACAGGTGCGCCGGGATGGACTCGTTATCCTGTTACCGATGGTAACAATATGACTACCCAAACAGGTTATCAACAAATAGATGTAGTTAAGCCACCTGATATTTACGTAAATGCGAGCGGAAATGTAAACGCATTTATAAGCAGATCATTGCCATCAAATTCATCACAATCTGATTGGAGTATTACGGGAAAATTAAATACTTCAGGCTTCTTTTTTGGCTCTGAAGGCAACTATGAAAAAACCTACCTTACAATAACAGATAACGGTGGAAAAATTATACTCAGAATTGATTTTTATCAAACGGGGCGTTTAGGTGTTAGTGGAGTATTTTACGGACCTGTTGACAGATTTAATACAAGTGTTCCAATACAAATTATAAAATCAGGAACAGGAGTGTTTTGGTCATTAACGTTTGGAAGTTCGGTATATTCTGGTACAGTTAAAATTTTTGATAATAGTGCGAATATAAATTTGCCAGATAAAATTAATTTCATTTGGGGCTTTTCCGGGCACCCTTCAAGTGCGATTTTAGATGTTACTGAATTAAGATTTTTGGCCTCTAAATCAGACCAAATTATAACCTTTAATGGCTTGGCTAATCAAAAATACGGAGTCCAGCCTTTTTTGTTAACAGCGTGGTCGTCAGCTAACTTGCCAATTACTTATTCTATTGTATCTGGTCCAGCAAAAATAATAGGTAATATTTTAACTATCACTGGTTCTGGAAAAATAATTGTTAAAGCTGATCAGACAGGTAACGATACGTACAATCCTGCCAGTTCTGTAATTCAAACCTTTACAGTTACCCCTTCAAGAATTGATTTATAACCGCTATTTATAAATGTAGCAAAATCAAATTAACTTTATTGACATTATTATACAGATGCTTGGTGATGTAACAATGCTTTAATCGCTTATATGGTCAATACAAATACGCATACTGGCCCTTCTTTCAGTTTAAAAAATCGTTTAAGCAGGGTTTTCTGGGGACTTATATATACATTGTTTTTTAAATATACTCCCAAACCATTTTTTGGATGGCGCTGCATGCTTCTGCGGTTATTTGGGGCTAAAGTGGGCAAAGGAGTTCATATCTATCCTAATGTTAAAATTTGGGCACCCTGGAATATTGATTTAAAAGATAAATGTGGTATAGCAAACGGGGTCATACTTTATTCGCAAGGTAAAATAACTATTGGGCGCAAAGCAGTAATATCTCAAGGGGTTCATTTATGCGCTGGTACACATGATTACACAGTCAATGGTTTTCCACTTATCACCATGCCTATTACTATTGGTGATGAAGTTTGGGTTGCTGCAGAGGCATTTGTGCATCCAGGTGTTACAATTAATGAAGGCAGTGTCATTGGCGCAAGGGCTGTTGTGGGGAAAGACATGCCCGCATGGATGGTTTGTGCCGGGCACCCTTGCGCACCTATTAAAGAAAGAATTATAAAGGAATGACTATATTTATCTCATATAAATGGCACTTGATTTAACTATTGCAATACCTGCTAAAAATGAAGAAGTCAATCTACCTGGCTGCATAAAATCAATAGGAGAAAGCTTTGCCAAAAAAATAATATTGATTGATTCGGGCAGTACCGATAGTACCAAAAGGATAGCTGCTGAGGCTGGAGTGGAGGTGATTGACTTTGTTTGGGATGGGAAATTCCCTAAAAAACGCAATTGGTTTTTACGTAACCATAAACCAAATACCAAATGGATTTTGTTTTTAGATGCTGATGAGTATTTAACAGAGGATTTTAAATCTGAAGTAAGTAGGGTTATTGCTAAAGACGATAACAAAGTTGGTTATTGGTTAAATTACACTATCTACTTTTTAGGTAAACAATTAAAAGGAGGTTATCCATTAAAAAAATTGGCTATGTTTCAAATTGGTTCAGGCGAATATGAACGAATTGACGAAGATAGGTGGAGTAAGCTGGATATGGAAATTCATGAACATCCTATTCTCAACGGAGAGATAGGTGCCATAAAAAGTAAAATTGACCATAGAGATTATCGTGATATAGGATATTATATTGCTAAACATAACGAATATGCTTATTGGGAAGCAGAAAGATTTTTAAGAACAGTAGCAGACGAATCGCATTTAAATAAGTTAAACTGGAGACAAAAGCTAAAATATAAATTAATGCGAAGCGTTTGGTTAGGGCCATGTTATTTTTTTGGCAGTTACCTATTGTTAGGCGGTTTTAGAGACGGTACACGCGGATTGGCTTTTGCCATCCTTAAAATGTCATACTTTATTCAGATATATTGTAAAATAAAAGAAATATCTAACCTAAAATCCCGATAATCCGTATTAAAGAAAAAATATTACGCATTGGTAAAATATTAAGTATAATTTAACCAATTGTATTATTTTTAGTTTAGGTAAATAATATTTGCTATTATTACAGTCAGAAAGGGCTGTGTACAGGATGATGACGGACAAAAAAATTAATTTATTTTGCCTTACTTTTGCCGGCGGTAACAAATATTCTTATCGTAACTTTTCTCTTAATGCGCCTTCTTTTTTAAACATTATTACGCTTGAATACCCTGGCCGGGGCGTAAGGATAAATGAACCGCTGATTTATGATATAAATGCACTTGTCAATGATTTATATGTACAGGTGCAACGTAACGCTGGTACTGAAAAGTATGCAATATATGGGCATAGTATGGGTGGGTTAATTGCTTATCTGTTAACGTTGAAACTTCTAAAAAATCATCATAAACAGCCTGAACATATATTTATAAGCGGTACTGCTGGCCCCTCAGCAGTTTCAAGATATGAAAAAAACCGGCATTTGTTGCCTAAAGATGAATTTATACAAGTCATTACGGAATTAGGGGGCATGCCCGATGAAATTTTGCAAAGCCAGGAACTTTTGAATTATGTAGAGCCAATACTCCGCAATGATTTCAGGGTAATAGAAACATACCGGTATCAGGATCATCCTCCGCTTAACATTCCATTTACAGTAATTACCGGGACCGAAGAAGATATAGAGGCAAACGATATCTTATTATGGCAAAAGGAAACAAATTTACCTGTTGATTTTAAAAGAATGCCGGGAAACCATTTTTTTATCTTCCACCATACCGATCAATTATTAAAAGTGATTTCAAAAAAATTATATCATTCAATTTCAAACCGCTATGAACAGCAAGCAAGTTTATCTTAAGCCAAACGTTGTACTGGAGCCATTAGTTGATAAATGGTATGCCTGGAGCCACCTGATATCGCCGGCAACCGCTGCTATGAATATTGTAGGAAGACACCTTACTATAATAGAGTCATATCTAATGGCGCCGTCTATACATGCTAACGCTGTATTAAATCCTAAAATGCGTGGCGGACCCTTTATGGATTTTGGCGGGGGCCGGATAGATGAAGTGCAGGCGTTGGAAACAGAATCACTTAAAAAACAAGCCAGGGTAATTGAATTCGCCAAGGCAATAAAAGAGCTTGATAAGCTGTTAGCCAACGAGGCAAAAGGCTATGGGCTAGAAGATATATACCCCAAAGTGCCTGAGATTTTAAAAGGCTATGTAGAGCTGTATTATGACAGAAACAATAACCCCGGTTTCCGTTTTTTTGAATCACTTTTATATAACAGCGAGTTTTACAACAAGAAATCACAAAGCATAGCTATGTGGCTTACTAATAATGACGAGCGGCCTTTTTGTTTAAGTACGCCACGTTTGGCAGAGCCGGATGTTTTAAGCCTTGATATTCCGTTTGATCATCCTTGTATTGATGAGTTGTCCCGGATGAAGCGCAACCCACAAACGCTTCAGTATATAAAAGCTTTAGCAGGTGTTGGACCGGCACAAGAGGCGCTTTTTGAAACATT
>CAZZVY010000204.1:0-6692 GCA_964657585.1 uncultured Mucilaginibacter sp.
GCCTTTTCTTCCGATTTGGCTAAAAACTGGTCGGCAGTACTTCCCATAAAGCGAAAGTAGGGAATATTGAACTAACGCGATTAAAGTTTTATCCACAATATCCCCTTTAAGACGGCAAGGCAAGGTTTTTCCCCTTTACGCACAGTTAGAGAGTGTGGGCGCAACGCAGACGGGCAGTCAACTCTGCGCCAAGACCCTGCCTCTCTTTTTTGACTCATACTGGTACAGTTTTAATTACCAAGCCTCTCTTTTGCTTCGCAAAGCGGGCAACAATACAGCTATTATATTTATTAAACTCCCACAAATAAGCACTTTATTTGTATTAAACAAAAAGCATTACTTTGTTAACAGATAATCATGGCCGTAAAATAAACTACCTGCGCCTGGCAGTAACCGACAGGTGCAACCTGCGCTGCTTTTATTGCATGCCTGAAGAAGGCATTGACTGGCTGGACCGTAAAGAACTGTTAAGTTATGAAGAAATGCTGCGTATTTGCCGTTTACTGGTAAGTATGGGTATTGAAAAGCTACGCATTACCGGCGGCGAACCCTTTGTGCGTAAGGATATGATGCAGCTTTTAAGTGCATTAAGCGAACTGGAAGGGCTTAAAGAGATAAGCCTAACCACTAATGGCGTTTTAACTGCGCCCTATATCCCGCAATTAAAAGACCTGGGCATTAAAGCGGTTAACCTGAGTTTGGATACGCTGAATGCCGGGCGTTTCTTCAGCATTACCCGGCGCGATGAATTGGCCGCAGTGATGAACACACTGCACCAGTTGCTGGAATATAATTTTGAGGTAAAGATAAACGCCGTTGTAATGGACGGCCGGAACACCGAAGATATACTGCAATTGGTAAACCTTACCAGGGAT
Organism: uncultured Mucilaginibacter sp.; assembly: GCA_964657585.1. GTDB lineage: Bacteria > Bacteroidota > Bacteroidia > Sphingobacteriales > Sphingobacteriaceae > Mucilaginibacter. The sequence goes on from CAZZVY010000204.1 coordinate 876, forward strand.
TTGCCTGTAAGCGTACGCTTTATTGAAGAAATGCCTTTTAACGGCGAAAGCCATATATATAAGGGGTTAGCCTGGGATTATGTACGCATACTTGGCCATATTACCGAATGCTATCCTACCATTCAGAAAATTAAGGATGCACCTTTCTCAACAGCTTACAACTATCATATCCCCGGGCATAAGGGCAATGTTGGCATAATTGCCGCCTATTCACGTACATTTTGCGGCACCTGCAACCGCATACGGCTTACCCCGCAGGGCGAATTGAAAACATGTTTATATGAAGGGGACGGCTTAAACATCAAAGATATGCTGCGTTCCGGGATAAGCGATGACCAGCTGCAACACGCATTAACCAGCACCATTGCACACCGGGCTAAAGATGGCTGGGAGGCGGAAGCCGAACGCCGGATAAACGATCCGGCACATGAATCTATGGCATCTATTGGAGGATAAATTATATGACAACGGTAGAACAGGCAACCCTTATCATCCAAAACCAAGTGCGCGATTATGGTACTGAAACCGTGCCGTTTGAGCGATCGGCAGGCCGTGTGCTGGCCGAACATATTTTTGCCGACCGGGACATGCCGCCCTTTAACCGGGTAACTATGGACGGCATAGCTATCCAATATGCCGCTTTTGCCGGGGGCTTGCGGTCGTTTACTATAGCAGGCACACAGGCTGCGGGTGATAAACCATTGAGCTTCAGAGAAAAAAATTATTGCATTGAGATAATGACCGGGGCGGTTTTGCCGGATACAATGGATACTGTGATCAGGTATGAGGATGTGCTGATCAGCGGGAGCGATGCTGAGGTAATTACCGAAGAAATAAGGCAGGGGCAAAACATTCACTTTAAGGGCAGTGATAAACTGCAGGGCGCTATTGTTGCAGTGAAGGGACAAATTATTACCCCGGCAATTATCAGCATTATCGCATCAGTCGGTAAAACATGGGTACTGGTAAAAAAATTACCGAGGGTGGTTATCATATCATCGGGCGATGAATTGGTTGAGGTAGATGAAACACCTGCGCCTTACCAGATAAGGCGGTCAAATAATTACACGGTAAAGGCAGTTTTACAACAGCATGGACTAATGGCAGCCATGCTTCATATCCCTGACGATCCCATAACTACCCAAACAGAGATCACCCAGTGTTTAAAAGGTTATGATGTGATCTTGTTATCCGGCGGTGTATCTATGGGCAAGTTTGATTACCTCCCCCAAGCGTTGGAGCAAACGGGCGTGGCCAAATTATTCCATAAAGTAAAGCAACGGCCTGGTAAGCCGTTTTGGTTTGGCGCTGATAAGAGTGGTGTGCTGGCATTTGCCTTCCCCGGTAATCCGGTGGCTACTTTTATGTGCCTGCACCGGTATTTTTTACCCTGGTTGAATGCAACATTAGGCTTGCCCGGACAAGCTCCTAAATTCGCAGCTTTGGCAGCAGATTTTGTATTTGAGCCCGACCTGCAATATTTTTTACAGGTAAAGGTTAATTATAACAGCGATGCCAGTTTAACGGCCACTCCGTTAGCAGGCAATGGCTCCGGAGATTTTGCTAATTTAGCAGATACGGATGCCTTTATGGAACTGCCCGCAGGGCGGAGTGAATTTTATAAAGATGAGATATTCAGGATATGGCCCTTCGGCAGTGATTAGTTTTACGCCATTCCAAAAATCCAGAAATAGTAGTTATTAATCAACGGTTAAGACAATAATCGTTGAAAATCAGAAAAGATCAGTGAAATCATTATCTCATATAGACAATAACGGCAAACCGACTATGGTTGATGTTGCCGATAAAGCAGCCACCAACCGCACAGCTATCGCACGCAGCATAGTAGTGCTGCCTGCGGAGGTTTTGGCGCAGTTGGCTGAATTTGAAATGCAAAGCAAAAAGGGGTCGGTATTCCAGGTGGCGGTGATAGCCGGGATTATGGCTGCCAAAAAAACCGGCGACCTGATACCGCTTTGCCATCCGTTGGGTTTGGACAATTGTGATATAAAAATCACCCTTAATGAAGAGCAGGAAGTGGTAATTGATTGTACGGCAAGCATCTCTGCTAAAACCGGTGTAGAAATGGAGGCGCTTGTTGGCGCAAGTATAGCCGCATTAACCATATATGATATGTGCAAGGCCCTAAGCCATGATATAGTAATCAAAGAAACCAAACTGATGTCAAAAACAGGAGGAAAGCGTGATTTTAAAAGAGGATGAGCACAGCAAGCATACCGCTTTGATACGCCCCGCTTACGGACACTTCGGCCGTAATGAATGGGCTATATTGGGGGCGCCCTGCAAGGTTATTAAGGCATTAGCTGCGGATGTTATTTCTGCATTATCCCCCGAAGCCAAAATGGCCTATGTGGATGCAGAACATAGTGATGAGGCGGTAAATTTGACCGATGAACTAACCGTTGCTACGAATTTAACCTATATAGCAAAAGAAGGCCGTCAACAAATTAATTATAGCGGGGCTTTAAATAGTTTTCAAAACAGGCCGCTGTTTAATGGCTGCGATATGGTAGTGATTAATGGCAACCACCACCCGGGCAAAAAACAGGTGATAATAATTGACAGTAACAAGAAGGCATCACTATTAAAAAGAATTGACTGGCTAACCGATGTACAATTATTTATATTGGCGGATAATGAAACCAAACTGTTTGATTTTATAAAAGAGGCAATACCAAACTACCAGCAAATACCGGTATACCAGCTGAATGAGACAGAAAAGATCACCCGGTTTTTCAAGGATGAATTGAACCAAACCAAACCCGAAGTTTACGGCCTGGTGTTAGCCGGCGGCAAAAGCCAGCGTATGGGACAAGATAAAGGCCATATCAACTGGCACGGCAAAGATCAGCAGTATTATATGGCAGATATGCTGAAAAATTATACGGCTAAGGTCTGTATCTCCTGCCGTGCCGATAAGCAGCAGGAAATTGACCCGGCTTATCAAACGCTGCCTGATACCTTCACCGGGCTTGGTCCTTTAGGGGCTATCTTGTCGGCGTTTAGGGAGCAGCCCGAAAAAGCCTGGCTGGTGGTGGCCTGTGATCTGCCTTTGCTGGATAAGCAAACGCTGGATTATTTAACAGCCCATCGGGATACATCCGCTATGGCTACTGCTTTTGTAAGCCCGCAAAGCAACTTCCCTGAACCTTTGATTACCATTTGGGAGCCCAAAAGTTACCCCGTGCTGCTTTCCTTTTTATCACAGGGATACGCTTGTCCGCGCAAGGTTTTAATTAACATCGATACTAAACTAATAACGGCGCCAAACCCGGGTGCGCTTACCAATGTTAACACCCCTGAAGAATTGGAGCGTGTTAAGAATATCCTCCAACAAAAAACGGTTACCGCCTGATGGATATGTCCCGTTACAGCTGCCAAATAGCCTTGCCTGGTTTCGGGCAGCAGGCACAGCTGCGTTTGCAGCAGGCTAAAGTACTGATTGTAGGCGCCGGTGGTTTGGGCTGCCCGGCCGCCCAATACCTGGCTGCTTCGGGCATTGGAACATTAGGCATTGCTGATGATGATACCATTAGCACAAGTAACCTGCACCGGCAAATATTATACACTCCCGCCGATGCCGGATTGAAAAAAGCAGCAGTGGCAGTAAAAAAGCTGCAGCAGCAAAACCCGGATGTACAGATCATCCCTCATCCTATAAAGGTTACGGCTGATAACGTGACAGACTTGTTGGAACAGTATGATATTATTGCCGATTGCACCGATAATTTTGAGACCAGGTATTTACTGAATGATGCTGCAGTAATGCTGAATAAGCCGCTCGTTTATGGCGCTATTTACCAATTCGAGGGCCAGGTAGCGATATGGAATATACCAAATCCCGACGGCAGCCGCACCCCCAATTACCGCGACCTGTACCCTCAGGTAGATGCCACGCAAGTACCTAATTGCGCCGAAGGCGGCGTTAACCCGGCCCTGGCCGGGATTATAGGGTGCATGCAGGCTAACGAAGTTATTAAATACATTACCTGCACCGGCGAGTTATTAGCTGGAAAAATATTGTTGCTGGACACCCAAACCATGCAAAGCCGGATAATAAAGATGGGGACGGTTACTAAAACCAACATTATCCAACTGCCAGAAATTGCTTTAGGCGGGACAATATCGGCAGATAGTTTAAAAGCTGCGCTCGGGCTGGGAACAGTTGAACTGATTGATATACGCAGCAGCGAAGAGCATGAGGATTTTAACATAGGCGGTCGGCATATACCCTCCTACAAATTAGGGCGTAGTTTAAACGCACTGGATAATTCAAAGACCATTGTATTGTATTGCACCGTTGGTAAACGCAGCGCGGATGCGGTTGCAAAGTTAAAGGGGGCATATCCTGCGCTAAGCATAGTATCATTGGAAGGCGGCATTAAAGCCTGGGTGGGACGAAGTTAAGGTCCTGACTTACATTTTATCCGATTAAACCTTACCACGATTTGATGCCTAAAACAATACAATAATTGTTAAATTCAATTAATGCCGGTTCAGCAAATTTTTCTCCGTATTTTTATACCGGATATGGGAGCATACAACTTACAGGTTACCATTGATGCGGGTTCGGGCTTTTGCTTCGGGGTGGTTTACGCCATTGATATGGCCGAAGATATTTTGGCTGAGGACGGCTACCTTTATTGCCTGGGGGATATTGTGCATAACGATGAGGAAGTAGAACGGCTGAAAGCCAAAGGGCTGCGTATTATTGACCACGCTCAAATGCTTGAGCTGCATAACGAGAAAGTGCTGATACGTGCCCATGGCGAAGCGCCCAAAACCTACCGGCTGGCCCTGCAAAATAATATTACATTGATAGATGCATCGTGCCCGGTAGTTTTAAAACTACAGCACCGCATTAAAACATCGCATGATAATGAGGAGCAAATCCTGATATTCGGAAAACACGGCCATGCCGAAGTGATTGGCCTGGAGGGGCAAACCAATGGTAAGGCCCTGGTTTTTCAGGATATTGCCGAACTGGATGCTGCCAAACTGCCGCAAAAGTTTACCCTATACAGCCAGACCACTAAAAGCACAGATAAATTTTACCAGATTAAAGACCAGTTAATTGCCAAAGGGTATGAAGTTAACGCCAACGATACCATTTGCCGCCAGGTAAGCAACCGCGATAAAGACCTGCCTGAATTTGCGGTAAGGTTTGACCAGGTTGTTTTTGTTTCAGGTAAAAAATCGTCTAACGGAAAGGTATTATATGAAGTATGCCGTAAGTATAACCCCAATACCCACTTCATATCTTCTGCAGATGAGTTGGATATCAATATGTTTAAACCAGGTCAAACTATTGGCATAGCCGGCGCAACCTCTACCCCGCTATGGCTGATGCAGTTGGTAAAGGCGCAGTTGGAGCGGTACTGATTTTTGCAGACAATAAAAAACCCCTCAGAAGTTGATCTGAAGGGTTATCAAGTGGGAGCTACTGGGTTCGAACCAGTGACCCTCTGCTTGTAAGGCAGATGCTCTGAACCAGCTGAGCTAAGCTCCCTTACTTTTGGGACTGCAAATATAGGAGCATTATGCAAATGTTCAAAAATAAAATAAAATAATTATCGCCCGGTTGCAGTATCAGGTTAGGGGAAGCTATGCATCCGTAATACCTTAAACTGCATTAACGGGGCTGCCCGCCCAGTTGGTACCAGGCGCTAAGCGCTCGCCCTTCATTACTAACGAGAGGGCATCAATACTGTTATCGTTGCCTACCTCGCTGTCGTACAGAATGATGGTACGGGCGCCGATATTAACCCGCTCGCCTATTTTTACTTTGCCAATTTT
>CAZZVY010000205.1:0-6656 GCA_964657585.1 uncultured Mucilaginibacter sp.
GGTGGTTTTGGCGGCGGCACTAATGCAGGCGGCCCCCCTCCGGGCGGCGGCCCGCCGGGTATGCCGCGTAGTATGGATGATGTTATGAGTATGCTAAGCCCTACAGATTTTTGGGGTAAATATACTTTAGCCAAAAAACAATAAAATAGCTAATAATTCTGGGCTATCTGATCATCATTATCCGGGAGCTTTAATTAACCAACGAAGCAAATAACTGCTGGTGCCAGCTATCCTTAAACGGCACCTCCCATTTGGTGTTAAGTTCATTCAGGCTTTGCACCATATTGTTAAATACAATAGTTTCACTGTTAATAAGGTTTTGTTTTATCATATCCTCGAACTGGTGGCGCGGTGCTGAAAGCACTTGTTCGCCTTCGCGATAAGCCAGGTTGAACCTGTCAAACAGGTTAATACCAAACTCTTGTTCAACGTGTTTCATAAAATGTACCGACTTGTCAATGGAGCAGCCGCTGGCGCCTGCCTGGCTTTCATCCACAATGAGGATAAGGAAACGTTTATAACGCACTTCGGCTTTAGCCTTAAGCAGGTTGTTATGTGCGGTCCACCCGGTAGCAAAGTTATTAATTTGCTCCAGTATCTGTTCAGTTTCCACAGGGGTTAGTTCCCTGTCGGCCTGGTAAACCCACACTCTCGAATTTTCAGAAAATTGCATGTGCAAATTTACTGATTTGGACCAAAGGGATAGTGAAAATGTTGGATATACAACCGATAAACAACTTAATGATCTTTAGTCTTCCATCAGATAGTAATATGTTCACCATTATTGATATTGCAAAACATTAACTTTGTGTAGTTAGTATCCGGTTTAAACAATGCTCAAGAATAAAATAAGATTATTATCCGTGTCACTGCTTTTTGTAGCGATATATGGGTTTAGGCGTATGCCTGATGCCCGGCAGATGCTGAACTGGAGCAACCAGTTGCTAACCCGAATATATGACCCATCAGGCGAGGGTAAGCTGAAAAAATTGGATATAAGCATTACTGACGATTATTTTTTGCGCCTTCGCAAAACTTATCAAAACGGTAAGCAAGAATATTACTCGTGCCAGCTGGGTAGTTTTAACGAACTTGATTATACTGGCACCAGCGCAAGTGGCCTGATAAGAATAACCACCGCTGCAGATAATATTATTGTACAAACTTATAATGACCGCAAAGGGGATGTTGACTCTATGACTACCGCCGTTACCATCCCTGTTAAAAACATTGAGCCGGAGCAAATTGACAGCCTGCGCAACACACTGTTTTACTTTAAAACTAATCCGCCAGTCACGGGCCGCTGATTTTATTTGTTGCTATGTAACTATCCTTGTTAAAAAGTGCAGAATTGAAAGTAATAAGTTTAGTTAGCCATAAAGATTAAAATTAAACTAAGTTTTCTATCATTTTCCATAACACTTAAACAAGTTAGGTATTAAGCTTAAGTTACAATCCATTAGCCCTTGCCGTAATTTCTGCAATATCTAACACCTGTATCTCACCTTCTTTTTCGGCGTGCTTTACGCCATCGCTTAACATCGTCATACAAAATGGGCAGGCTGCGGCTATTACCTTGGCTTCGCTTTGTAAAATATCTATCATTCGCTCAGCGTTTACTTCCTTATTGCCGGGTTCGGGCTCCTTAAACATTTGTGCGCCGCCGGCGCCGCAGCATAAGCCGTTGCTCTTGCAGCGTTTCATTTCAACCAGGTCGGCATCTAATATTTCTAATGAGCGGCGCGGCGCTTCGTAAATATCATTTCCCCGGCCTAAATAACAAGGATCATGATAAGTAATCCGGCGCCCTTTAAAGCTTTCCCCGCCCTCAGCCTTTAGCTTGCCCTCATCTATTAATTGCTGAATGAGTTGGGTATGATGTATCACCTCATAATTGCCGCCCAGGTTCGGATATTCATTTTTAATAGTATTAAAACAATGCGGACAACCAGTCACAATTTTTTTTACCTCGTAGCCATTCAGCACCTCAATATTCATCATGGCCTGCATCTGGAACAGAAACTCATTACCTGCACGTTTGGCTGGGTCGCCGGTGCAGCTTTCTTCCGTGCCTAATACTGCATAGCTTATGCCAACATGATTTAATATTTTGCATATATCGCGGGTTATTTTCTGCGCCCGTTCATCAAAGCTGCCTGCACAGCCTACCCAAAACAATATGTCCGGTGTTTTACCTTCAGCAACCATTTGCGCCATAGTAGGAACAGTCACCTCTCCCCGGCTCTCTCCGAAAGAGAGGGAATCAGTATTTTTATTGTTTGTTATTTTGTCCATCTATAATATGAAATTTATAAAAGTCCTCTCCTTTGGGGAGGATTCAGGAGGGGTTAGCCCAGTTAAACCTGTCTGCCTGGCTATATTTCCAGGGAGCGCCGTTATTTTCTATATTTGAAAACATAGTGTTCAAACTGGCCGGGGCCTGCGCTTCTTCCATTACTATGTACCGGCGCATTTCTACAATAATTTCTAACGGGTTGATATTTACCGGGCAGGCTTTAACACAGGCGTTGCAACTGGTGCAGGCCCATAATTCTTCACGGGTAATGTAGGTATCCAGCAGGGTTTTACCATCAGCATGATCCTTTCCATACTTATCCATGTTGTTACCTATCTCGGTAATACGATCGCGGGTATCCATCATTATTTTGCGGGGCGATAACAGCTTACCGGTAATATTAGCCGGACAAACAGCTGTACAACGGCCGCATTCGGTACAGGTATAAGCTTCCATCAGGTTTTTCCAGGTAAGGTCAGTAGCGTCCTTAGCACCAAAGCGGGCCATCTCATCGGTAGTTTTTGGTATAAAAGAAGGATCGAGCATGGCCTTAACCTCATTAGTGACCGGCGCCATATTGATAATTTTTCCATTAGGATCCAAGTTACTGTAATAAGTATTAGGAAAGGCCAGCAAAATATGGAAATGCTTGGAGTAAGGCAGGTAGTTTAAGAAAGCCAATATCCCGGTGATGTGGAACCACCAACAGCCGCGCTCCAAGATTGCCAATTCACGCAGATTTTGGGGCAGGAGCGGGGATATAAACGAACTTACCGGGAACTTACCTGCTGTAATGTAATGCCCGAAATGCTGTAACTGTAGTTTATAATCAGCAGCATTCATGGTCAGGAAGGCAGTCATTAGCAATATTTCGATACCAAGAATATAATTAGCATCAGACCGTGGCCATCTTTTCATTTCTACCCCGTTAAAGCGTTTTAAGTGCAGGATGTTCCGCCGTGCCAGAAACACAATGCATGATATAAGTACCAATAACGCCAATATTTCAAAGCTGCCTATCAGCAGGCCGTATATGCTACCCAATGGTTTTGAAAATACCCGGTGCGAGCCAAAGATACCGTCTATCATTATTTCCAGCACCTCCATGTTGATAATTACAAAACCTACGTAAATAAAAAAGTGTAATACAGCCGCAACAGGGCGCTTTACCATTTTACTTTGACCTAAGGCTACCTTGGCCATTACTTTCCAGCGCCGGCCGCGCTGATCTGAACGGTCTGTATCCCTGCCCAATAAGATATTGCGGCGTGTTTTACCTAAATTTCGGCTGAATAAATAAATAGCACAACCAAGTACAATGATAAATATTATTTGGCCTGTCATTATCCGTGCATATATTAGAAACTATTTAACAAGAATATAGAAGCTGTAAAATAGAAGAATAGTTTTATTAAATGGTTTATGATCTTGCTTGAGTCTCAGTACTTAAACACCAAATGGAAGCTTTCTAAAAAGCCGATGCAACTTTGTCGTTCTTCACAGGCGAATAATCAACCCTGGGTTGACTGTTAACCAGAATATTGTCAAAATAGCATTTAACACCAGTGGCTGCATTAATGTCTTCAGTATTCTGGATATGGAAATGTAAATGCGGTTCGCTGGAGTTACCGGTATTACCGCATAAGCCTAATTGGTCGCCAGCTTTTAACTGCTGCCCTTGTTTTACTATTATAGAGTGCTGTTTGAAATGCGCAAAAAACAGGTATTCGTTATTAGCCGTTTTAATGATAACCGTATTGCCTGAAATAAAGAACGGATTTAAAGTTCCTGGCGTATTTTCTTTAACGCCGTCCACTACTAAAACAACTTCACCATTACAAGGGGCATACAGCGGTTTTCCAAAGGCGTAATAATCTTCGTTGGTTTTTCCGTCAGTACGGTATGATTTGTTTGAAGTATCAGTAATAACAAAATCAAAAGCATTCTTTTGCGCCAAGCTCTCTACATGATAATTCAGTTCTTTGGTATCACCACCCCAGGTAACTGTCCATTCGTCTTTAAACGGCAGGCTGAGCTTTGTGTTATTACGTGCCATTTGCGGTAGGCTGGCATCGGTATAAGGCCCAACAAATAAGCCGTTTATTTTACCTGCAGCATTAACAGAAATGTGTACAGCTAATAAACCGCGCTCAAAAGTAGTTTTGTAAGTGGCATAGGTCCCTTTTTCATACTTTATAAATTCACGTTTGGATATATCACCAACCTGTGCATTTAATTGTTTTAAAAATTCGGTGGTTTTATCCAGTGGTAAGGCCGCCTGCATTGTGGCATCAAATAATTTAAATACCGCTTGATAATCAGCGGCATTATAGAACCTTTCAAAATCATCGCCGACTGTTTTGTAAACAATTTTTTCAGTTTGGGCAAGAGTAACGTTCACTGCGGCAAAAAAAGAAAGAATAAGGAGGATTTTTTTCATAACTTAACGGTTGATGAAGTTATAAAATTCCGTTTATATTACGCATCGGCCGCACTTAATAAAAACACTTTCATACTTCGCGACCCATGTGCGCCAATAACCAGCGATTGTTCAATATCGGCTGTTTTGGATGGCCCCGCAATAAATGCCCCGTAACCATGGCGGCCATCGGCAATAAGCTGGTAAGCCTCGTGCATGGTAGGCACCAAACTATCTTCGTTAATTACTATAGCCAGGTGCTGGGTTATAAAAGGAAGGGCACGGTGCCCCATCAGTTCTTCGGTTATCCATATAGCGCCGTTCTCGACCACGCCAAAATGGCCTTGCAGTACGGCCAGTTCCACATTTTCTAAATGATGTGCAGCAGGGCTGGCAGTAAATATTTCAGCAGTTATGCCGGCCAGTTCGGGTATGAGCGTAACTACCCGGTCTTCCGGTTTATAATATTTGTTCAATATGGCAATTATTTCGTCATAACTGCTCACTTTATAAACCGCCCCGCCAATGGTGGTTAAGGTGCTTATAAATTTATCCGTTGCACTTACAAGTTCGCCTTTAAATATAGATATATCAGGCAGCTCAACTCTTTCAGGCTGATTTTGGGCAACTGCGGCAAGGATGCTTTCCCGAGACCCACCCGTCCCCTGAAGGGGGGGCTCATTAATTTTATCAGTATTCTGTTGCATATTAAATATCTTTATATTCCCAATAGGGGATTGGGTGGCTCATTTCCTGTTCTTATTGTACCATTCCCCGAATGATTGTTTTGGCGCTTCAGGCATATCGCGGTGCTTGTACCAGGGGTTTAGCTTATTACTGACTGCAAACGGAGCCAACCGCATTAAAAAACGCCCGGCTTTACCGGCGGTGTGATAAATGGCTGGCGAGTTGAGCGTTGCGGTCATTAACTGCATCCCTATTTTTTTTCCTGTAGGCGCATATCCTGCCTTTACCAGTACCTGCCGCCATTTATACAACTGATCATGTATATCGATTTTTACCGGGCATACGTTGGAACATGATCCGCAAAGCGTTGATGCAAAAGGCAAATCGGCATATTTTTTCATATCCAGGTTTGGCGCCAGTATTGAACCTATAGGCCCTGCAACCGCCGAATGATAACTATGCCCCCCGCTGCGGCGGTATACCGGGCAGGTATTCATACAAGCCCCGCAACGTATACATTTTAATGAGTTACGAAAATCAGGCCGGCCTAATTGCACGCTGCGGCCGTTATCAACAATTACAATGTGCATTTGCTGCCCTTCGCGTGGCTTACTGAAATGGCTGGAATAGGTGGTAATAGGCTGCCCGGTAGCGCTGCGGGTAAGCAGTCGTAAGAACACGCCCAAATGCTTGCGTTGCGGCAACAGCTTTTCGATACCCATACAGGCAATATGCACATCGGCTAAGTGTGCGCCCATATCGGCATTACCCTCATTAGTGCACACTACAAATTCACCGGTTTCAGCAATGGCAAAGTTAACGCCGGTTAATGCTACTTTACGCGTTAAAAAGGTATCGCGCAGGTGCTGGCGTGCTGCTTCGGTAAGTTGCTGAGGATCGGCCATGTTAGACGGGGTACCTAAGTACATGTGGAACAGGTCGCCAATTTCTTCTTTCTTTTTGTGGATGCAAGGCAGTACAATGTGGCTTGGCGGTTCCTTGGCCAACTGCACTATGCGTTCGCCCAGATCTGAATCAATTACCTCAACGCCATGTTCGGCCAGGTATTCGTTAAGTCCGCATTCTTCTGTAAGCATTGATTTACTTTTTACCATCTGGCTCACTCCCTGATCGGTGATCAGTTGATGCACTATACGGTTATGTTCGGCTGCATCAGCCGCCCAATGCACGGTAACTCCATTAGCTTTAGCATTCGCTTCAAACTGGGTAAGGTAACTGCCAAGGTTCCCCAAT
>CAZZVY010000206.1:0-6633 GCA_964657585.1 uncultured Mucilaginibacter sp.
CAATACATCGGTATAGGCGATATTGCCGTATTTTTGGCTGAAAGTCAACGGTTCCTGCGTGTCATAATTCTGTGTCGTGTTTTCAATCCTCACGCCGCCTAATACTTGCAGCTTTTCGAATAGCTTAAATTTAAACTGGCCATATTCAGCGTTAATATTTTCGGTGAAAGTATAGTTATCGGTCAGGTCAGGATTGTTACTGCCCAAACCGTCGGATGGAAGGTTAAAAGCAAAAGGCACTGTACTGAAGTTGTTATTAAACAATGTTGCTTTTCCGGCAGTCAAACTATAAGACTGGTAATATGCGCTCCGGGTTTTGTGCCTGTACAGGCCCCCTGCAGCAAACTCTACATCTTTACCGGAAATCTTAGTTGTATATTTAAAATTAGCATATCCAGCCAGATCGCGGTCGGTATTGCTTTCCCAATGATGTTTCAGCGACATATTATTGTCAACGCTGGCGGTAACCTGCCCGGCTGAATTTAAGGTATTGTTGGCATCATAAGAGAAATCAGTTCTGTCCGGCTCATTCCTTGTGGCAATCGAGTAAACACCATCCCAGTCGAAATGTAATTTCTCGTTTATCTCATGGTCACCGCGCAAGGTGCCGTTGTACACAGTTTGTTTGGTGAAAGTACTACGGTTAGATATAGTGATTTGTTTGCTCAATCCCGTTGAATTTAGACCAAGGCCCAGCGTATCTGAAGTTTGCCTTGACTGGTATTCATCGGTATGCAAAAACAGGTTGAATAATGACAGTTTATTTTTAGTGTTTATAACGTAATCAATCTTATTGTTAACGCCTATTCGCTGCGTCTGGGTAGAATAGGTGCGATCATAGGAATCAGAAAACTGCGGTGAATTTGGTGTTGGCACAATGGTAGGTGCAGCATTTGGTGTCAACTCTTTAGAGTTGGAGCCGCGGTAGATGTTCTGATAACTGGCCGATAAGATTACACCCAGTTTTTTATTCAGGAAACGATCTCCGACGGTAAAACCTGCGGTGGCGCTTAACGGGGTCGACAAGTTTTTGTCGCTGGTGATAGCCGAGCTACTAAAATCGGCAGAGGTGGCCTGATAATTATTCCCGTTAATTTGTGCAGGCGACCTGTTATTGATACCTGATGAACTAAAAGAAGTAAACGGACGTGAAGATGAAAATAAAGTAGAGAAACCACCTGATACGTTAGCATCAAACAAAAAGCTGTTTGGCGCGCTTTTCATTACCAGGTTCATGGTTCCTCCTATCGCATCGCCCTCCATATTTGGTGTTAATGCTTTTATTACTTCCAGGCGCTCAAGCATTTCCGATGGGAATATATCCATAGGAACGAAACGGTACCTATCATCCGGACTTGGTATTTTTATGCCGTTGACCAGGGTATTATTGTAACGCTGATCCATACCCCTTATAATAGCATATCGGCCCTCACCGGTACTGGTACGTTGTATGGTTACCCCGCTTACACGCTGGATGGCATTACCAACGGTAACATCAGGTAAAAGTTGAATAGTGTTTTGTGACAACACATTCTCAACCGAGGGCGCATTTTTTTCGATACCCCGGGCTGATCGGTCTGTTTCTCGTGCGCCCTGGTCGGCAATTACCACTTCCTGCATTTGGGTGGTGGCATCTTGCATCAAAATATTCTGAATGGCAGTGGAATTATTGCTTTTTAATGTTACAGTATAGCTCTGCGAAGGCTGGTAACCGATAAAGTTAGCCTTAATGTGAAAAGTACCTTCCTTTAAACCTCGAAAACTATAAGAGCCGTCAAGCCCGGCAGCTGTAGAACGTTTTATGCTGCCTTCATCCATTTGAACAGTGGCACCAATTAAAGATTCGCCGGTTTTTAAATCAAATACTTTCCCTCTGATAACCTGCGCGTGCAAAGGAAAATAGACAACCAGAAAAAATAGAAGTAAAAATGGTTTTTTTGGGTAAAGGTGTTTACTCATTTTGCGAGACTTTTTTCACAAATACCCACCTCAAATCTGTAGCAAAACTGAATATACCATATATTAAGAGCTTGTTAAACAATGGTAATGCTAACTTAACATATAACCTTGCAAAAGGTATCAATCTTAACATTATGGTTATACTAACGGTTTGTGATCATATATATACAAACTTTCTACAATTTTTAGATAGAACTTGCCTGTAAATTCGCTTGCATGTCAAGAGTAATTATACGGCAACAGATTATTAGGGATTGCGCAGTGTTGTTTAATTGCAAAGGCTATCAAAATGTTAGTTTTACTGATATTGAAAAAATAAGCTCACAAACCAAGGCGGTTTTATTTGGGTATTTTGAAAATAAGCAAGCATTAGCCAGGGCCGTACTGGAATTTAATTTGAATAAAAAACGGGAGTTAATATCCCAACAGGTGGCCCTTCAGCCCGCTTACATTAACAAACTACTAATCCAGTTTGACCTGCATAATCCTGAAAGTAATTTCTTTCCGGTCGGGGGGTGTCCGATATTAAATGCGGCTACAGAAACCGATTATGCTCAGGAAGAAATGCGGCTAATAGTAGCTCAGGCATTATTGAATTGGAAACAAGACATTATTAATTTGATTAGTGAGGGAAGAAAGGCTGGCGAATTTAAGATGAGATCGGACATAGACGAAGTAGCCTGGTCGTTAATTTCTCTTATTGAGGGCGCTGTGTTTATCAGTCACACCACACAAAACTTCAGGTTAGGAAGGCAATTGCTTGAACAATCAAAATCTGTTTTTTTAAAATATTTTATTATCGACCGATGATAGATAATCTTTAACTATGCAAATAACACCAGTTGATTAAAACTACTTTAACCATCAGTATTCTTTGCTGTGTTACCATTGTAATTTCTCATTTTCTTTCAATGTTTAAAGGATGTATTTGTGTTTTATTCGTGACCCTGTTTTAGCAGGCAGCTTAGTTTTTTCCATTGAGACGAGCTGTCCGGCCCCTGAAGTGGAACCCAAGGGGCTGCGAGTTGAATTAAGGTAACTCACGCCGATTTCAGCGGTCAATTCTTTAATGCGGTATTGATTCAAAGCGAAGGTGTCAAACTGGACGATCTCCTTACTGGCCAACCGTGAAGCGTGGCCGATGGCGTGCACCAGTTCATGAAACAAGGTGCAGTAATAGCTTTCAGGCAGAGGTAAAGTACTTTGCTTGGGCATGTTGATGTAGTCTTTGACATAGCCATAGAATGCCTGTTGCTTGGTGTGCTCAATGTTGTGGCATTGCGGCATTGTTCAATAATCTTTTCACACGCCGTGATTGGGAAATGGTGCCGGGTGATTAAGGATGTTCACCACTTCCGGCAGTTCCTAATACAGGTCGCTGTTGAAGACGTAGTAGTACTGCAGAAGATACGGTGCCCGGTCGTCGGTTTCGTCTTTAAGATCGAGCTTTTCCAGAAGACCACTATATGCACTTTCTCCCCTTTTTTCACCTTGCCGCCTATATGACGGTGATGGCCTATGTATTAAGTTAATTACTTACCAAGTGTTGAAGTAGCGTATTTTTCCTCAGTAATGATAATTACTGTTATGGATGCAAATACCTATAGCATTCCTAAAACCTGCTTAATATTCTCTGCGCTTTTAAAGCGTTCGTTCTCTATGCGGCTGTCTACCTGTTCATGCGCCCAGGTGATATGGTAGGGCACGTGCACGGCATAACCGCCGATGCTTAACACCGGCATAATATCTGACTTGAGCGAATTGCCTATCATCAGCAGTTCCTGCGGTTGTATATCCAGGTGGCGGATCAGTTTCAGGTAATTGGCATCATCCTTTTCAGACATGATCTCGATATGATGGAAATAATGGCCCAGGCCCGATTTGCGCAGCTTACGTTCCTGGTCCAGCAGGTCGCCTTTGGTGGCAACTACCAGGCGGTACCGGCCCCTTAAGGCGCTAAGCACTTCCTCCACCCCTTCCAGCAGTTCTATAGGTTCATCCAGCAGGGCCTTTCCTAATTGCAGTATACGGTCAACAATTTCAATGCTGATGGTTTTTTCAGATACCTTCATGGCGGTCTCTATCATGGACAGCACAAAGCCCTTTACGCCATAACCATACAAGGGCAGGTTGCCAATTTCTATTTTCAGTAGTTCACGCTCCAGGTCATGCAGCGACAGGTAACCGCTCATCAACTCGCAAAAAGCTTCTTCGGTACGCCTGAAATAAGGCTCGTTCGCCCAAAGCGTATCATCGGCATCAAAGGCAATCACTTTAATATCCATGGCTGCAAATAATGCACAATAATAGCAAAACGCAGTTAAACCGGCGTATCTATTTGCCTGCCTTTGTAATTACCTGATGGTTTGGTGGCCAGCCCGGGCACCTCGGCCACCCTGGGCCAGTCGCAGGGTTTTGCGCCTTAACTCTATAGCGTTTCAGGGTGGGTAAGCACAGTTGGAACGCCTGGAACACCCATTTAGCCTCTTATTACAACACCTGTGGAAATTACAACCAATACTTTGTAGTGTCATCAAAGGCTATACTGTGGAGGTTATATTTGCAAGGTTTTGGCTGAGCCGGAATTATTGGAATTTACAGAATTCGTTTTACCCTAAGCTAACACTCATTAAATTTGCATTTGACACAATATGATCTTAATGAATGATTAACATTTTACTAATATTTTTTGCAAGTCATTGTTAATATTCTTAGCTTTAAACCACATCCTTAACTGTTTAATGTTAACAACTTTAGCTGATTGTAGATTATAGTTGCCTAGCTTCTTTTATTTTTGATGACTGATAACTTCCGTTAAACTATATGCCAACACTGCAATTTAAAGGTAAAACATTTGTCCAGAACCACCATCTGGCGGTTAAATACCATCAGTTAATACCGAAAAGTGAATTGAGTTTAACTGATAAGGTAAGCCTGCATGATAATTTGATCATACATGGGGACAACCTGAAAGCCTTAAAAGCCTTGCTGCCATCATACGCGGGCAAGGTAAAGTGCATTTATATAGACCCGCCATATAATACCGGTAACGAAGGCTGGGCTTATAATGATAACGTGAACAGCCCAATGCTGCAGGAATGGCTGGGGCAGGTGGTGGATAAAGAAGATATGACCCGCCATGACAAGTGGTTGTGCATGATGACGCCCCGTTTAAAAATATTGCGGGAATTGCTAAGTGAAGATGGGGTAATTTTTATTTCTATTGGCGACGATGAGGTTGCCAACCTTACTGTTCTTTTAGATGAAATTTTTGGCGATGAATATCAAGTAGCAAAATTCACTTGGAAATCCCGCGCAAAGCCAACTAATGCAGGGTCGGCAAAATACCGTCCCCAAAAAGTAGCAGAGTACATCCTTGCGTATTCTAAGACACCCCCTGAACTATTATTTTTTAACCTTTCGTCTGGTAATGACAGAAAATACCCCAATAAAGATAATATAGGTAATTTTCGGACAACTACTATTCTAACCTCTAATCGAGGGATGTTCAGACGGGAAACAATGAGAACAGAGTTACCAAATGGTTATAAGCCAAATGATGACCAACGTTGGAAGGTAGGTGAAAAAGAGATTTTAAGTTTATATGATAATAATAGAATTGTTTTTAATACCGACGGAAGCCCCTCACTAAAAGTATATGAACAGGACGAAACAGAGTTACTGTATCCTTTATATACATTCGTCCAAGAAGATTTAAGTTCTACGGCTGAAAATGGCAAAAGTGAATTGAATGAAATAATAGGAATTAACCACAATTTTGATACAGTCAAGCCTGTTAATATAATTAAATATTTACTTTATATAACGACAAGTAAAGATTCAATAATTTTAGATTCTTTTGCAGGATCGGGCACGACTGCGCAAGCTATTTTGGAACTCAATAAGGAAGATGGAGGAAATCGAAAATTCATTTTAGTTGAACAGGAAAACTATATAAACACTATAACAACAAAAAGAATTAAAACAGTCATCACTGGTATTTCAAATTCCAAAGATGAAGATTTAAGGTTAGGCTTAGGCGGCACTTTCAGTTATTTTGAATTAGGGCCTACCATTGAAATGGAAAGCATATTGCGCGGCGATAATTTACCTACTTACGAGGAATTTGCCCGTTATATATTTTATACTGCCACCGGGCAGGAGTTTGACCCTGCTGCGGTAAATACCGAAACAGGCTTTATTGGCGAAACAAAGGACAATGAGCTTTATATGTTCTATAAGCCTGATATTGAATGGCTGAAACGTAATGCCCTTACTTTAGATGGTATAAAACAAATGCCCCAATTTAAGGGCAAGCAAAGGCAGGTGTTTGCTCCCATGAAATTTGTGGACGATGAGACCTGTGCTTACAGCCGCATCAGCTTTTGCCAATTGCCTTATGAAATTTACCGCCTGCAAAAATGAAACTGAAGCATTACCAGGAAAAGGTTTTATCTACGCTTAATGATTATTTAGGCGCGTTAAATGAAGCTAAGTTGGATTATTACGACTTGCTGAATTATAAACCTGCGCTGGCAAAACATATTGATTTCCCAAAAGATGCCTGGGAAAAAGCCACAGGAAAAAAAATATACCATAGTAAAAGCAATGCACTGGGCGAACATTTGCCCGATATTTATTTAAAAGTACCTACCGGTGGCGGCAAAACATTGT